>DHIQ01000084.1:14503-23731 GCA_002403895.1 Candidatus Neomicrothrix sp. UBA4742 | reverse complement strand
CCCAAATCTTTACCGGAGTATGGCGCATCCCTTCAGGAGCGGCGGGATGGTGCCGACCGGTGGAGCAGCCATTTGATGCCTGCGTGAGCAGGATGACACCCCCGGGAGCACCGATGAAGGACCACTACTTCGTACGCCGATCGTCCTGGAAGGGCGGAGTGGCGCTGGTTCTGGCCATCACCGTGCTTGCCGCCGCCTGCGGGAGCGCCAAGAAGGCCGATGACACGTCGACCACGGCGCCCGATGGTGGTGCCGCCGCCAACTCCGCCAACGTGGTCAAGGCGGCCAGCGGTCCGCCCCACACCGGCGGCAAGCTGGTCTTCGGCCTCGACGCCGAGACCGACGGCTGGAACCCGACCTCCAATCGGTGGGCCGTGGCCGGTACCACCGTGGCCAACGCCGTGTTCGATCCGCTCGCCGCCTGGGACGCCGACTTCCACGCCCAGCCCTACCTGGCCCAGTCGATCGACCATAACGACGCCTATGACGCATGGACCATCACGCTCCGCTCCGGGGTGACGTTCCACGACGGGGAGCCGGTAGACGCGGCCGCGGTCAAGAAGGATCTCGACGCCATCAAGGCGTCGGTGCTGACGTCGGCCGCGTTCAAGCCGATCGACCAGATCAAGGTGGTCGACCCGCTCACCGTCGAGGTCGACATGAGCATCCCGTGGTCGGCGTTCCCGGCCAGCCTCACCGCCCAGTCCGGCATGGTCGCCGCCCCCAAGATGCTGGACGACACCACCAATGGCTCACGCCGCCCGGTGGGCTCCGGCCCGTTCGTGTTCGACAAGTGGACACCGGACACCGTGTTCTCGGCCAAGAAGAACCCGTCGTACTGGCGCAAGGACGGCAACGGCGCGCAGATGCCCTACCTCGACGCCATCGACTTCATGCCCATCCCCGAGCCGCAGTCGGCCTACGACGCCCTGCGCACCGGCGACGTCAACGTCTTGACCACGAGCAATCAACTGATCATCAACAAGCTGAAGGCGGACGCCGCCAACGGTGACACCCAATTCGTGCAGTCGGTGGGGGAGACCGAAGAGAGCGTGGTCATGCTCAACACGGTCAAGGCGCCCCTGGACGACAACCGGGTCCGCACCGCGCTGGCCTACGCCACGGACCAGGTGGGGTTGGCCAAGATCGCCGGGACCGACCCGAAGGACATCGCCGCCGGCCCGTTCGTGCCCGGCACCCACTGGGCCATCGATACCGGCTACCCGGGCTACGACCTGGCCAAGGCCAAGGACCTGGTCGCCCAGGTGCAGGCCGAGAAGGGCCCCATCCAGTTCACTCTGCAGTGCACCGACAACAACGAGATCATCCAGATCTGCCAGGCCCTGGCCGCCAACTGGAACGACGCCGGCATGAAGGTGTCCATCGTCAACATGGACCAGGGCAAGCTGATCAACAACGCCTTGGGCGGCGTCTACCAGGCCACGATCTGGCGCCAGTTCGGCTCGCCCGACCCCGACGGCGACGCGGTGTGGTGGAACGGCGCCAACACCAAGCCGCCAATCGCCCTCAACATGGCCCGCAATGCCGACGGGGTGCTCGACGCCGCGCTCTACGTCGGGCGCACCAGCGCCGATGACTTCGAGCGCAAGCTGGCCTACATCACGGTGCAGCGCCAGTTGGCCCAGGACGTGCCCTATCTGTGGCTGTCGCACATCCCGTGGGGCCTCGGTGCCCAGAACACGGTGCGGGGGATCGACTCCGCCACGCTGCCCGACAACGCGCCCGCCGCGGTGCTGGTCGGTGGCGTGGAGCGGGTCACCCAGATCTGGCTCGACGACTGAGCCGCCCCAACCTCCGGCATCGTCGCACCCGACGCCACGACCTCAGCTGACCAAACGGCTACCGCGCGTCAACATCGCGCCCCCATCTGTGTCTAGTGTCTGGTCACTCGTCGTCGCTCGACTCTCCGTCGATCGACCCGTTCGGCGCTCCAGGGGGATGTTCCATGACCAACCGAGCTTCTGCTCGTTCTGGCTCTACCACTCGCTCCGCTCGTTGGCTCGTGGCCTTCGCGCTGTTGGCTCTGATGAGCCTGTTTGCGGTCGCCTGTGGTTCGAAGAGCAGTAGCGGCGGCGACTCCGCCGGCGGCGGCTCGGCCGACACCACCCCTGACCTGGTCAGGCCCGCCAGCGGGCCACCCAAGACGGGCGGCAAGCTGATCTTCGGCGTCGAAGCCGAGACCGACGGGTGGGATCCCACCCAGAACCGCTGGGCGGCGTCAGGCACCGAAGCGGCTCAGGCCGTGATGGAGCCCTTGTCGGCCTTCGACGCCGACTTCAAGGCGCAGCCGTACCTGGCCGAGTCGTTCACCCCGAACGCTGATTTCACGCAGTGGGACATCAAGGTGCGCAGCGGGATCACCTTCCACAACGGTGAGCCCCTCGACGCCGCCGCCATCCAGAAGTTCCTCACCGCCTTCAAGGCGTCGACGCTCACCGGAGCAGCCGCCCGCCCCATCGAGAGCAACATGGAGATCATCGACCCGCTCACGCTGCGGCTGCACATGTCCCAGCCGTGGGCTTCGTTCCCGACGAACCTCACCGCCCAGGGCGGCACCATCCCGGCGCCGACGACCATCGAGGTGGGCAAGACCAGCGACGCCGCTTCCCGCACGCCGGTCGGCACCGGCCCGTTCGTGTTCAAGAGCTGGGAGCCGGACAAGTCCTTCCAGGCAACCAAGTACGCCGACTACTGGCGTAAGGATGCCAACGGCACCCAACTGCCCTACCTCGACGAGGTCGACTTCAACCCGATCCCCGACGCCACCACCCGCCTGGCCAGCATCAAGAGCGGTGACGTCAATGTGACGACCTCGAGCGACGAGATCACCATCCGCAAGATGCTCGATGACGGCAAGGCCGGCACCATCCAGGTTGTGCGGGCCACCGGCGTGGCCGACGACACCCTGGTGCTCATCAACACCACCGTCCCGCCGCTCGACGACATTCGGGTCCGCCAGGCCATGGCCTACGCCATCGACAAGGAGTCGCTGGACCAGGTCACCCAGACCGACCCGGCGCTCAGCATCGACAGCGTGTTCGCCAAGGACTCTCCGTACTACGCCGACACCGGTTACCCGACCTTCGACCTGGACAAGGCCAAGGGCCTGGTGGCCTCCTACCAGGCGGAGAAGGGCCCGGTGAAGTTCACCTTCGGCACCGTCACCGACCCGGTGACCCAGCAGGCGGTCCAGGCGATACAGAGCATGTGGAAGTCCGCCGGCATGGATGTGACCATCCAGGGCTTCGAGCAGAGCGCGTTCATTGCCAACGCAGTGACCGGCAAGTACACGGCCCAGATCTGGCGCCAGTTCGGGGCGCAGGACCCTGACGGCAACTACGTGTGGTTCGCCGGCGCCAACGCCACCGGCGCACTGACATTGAACATGGCCCGCAACGTCGATCCCAAGATCGACACGGCGCTCAACGCCCAGCGGGCCACGCCCGACGAGAACGCCCGCAAGGAAGCGTGGGCCACCATCCAGCAACAGCAGACCGCGGACCTTCCCTACCTGTGGCTGTCGCACGTGCGCTGGGCGCTGGCCGCCAGCAACAGCGTGCGAGGTCTCGACGGAGGCACCCTGCCCGACGGCTCGCCGTCCATGGGCTTCAACCAGGGGGTCATCCGCGTGACCCAGATGTGGATGGACAACTGAACGCGTCGACCGACCTGAAGCTCACCGAGTGGACCTCCTGCGGGGGGTGCGCCGCCAAATGGGGCGCGTCGCTGCTCGGTGAGCTGGTCGCGTCGTTGCGTACCTCTTCGCCTGACGCCGCCCTCCTTGTCGGCCTCGCCCCGTTCGACGACGCGGCGGTGTATCGCATCAGCGACGATGTGGCTCTGGTGTCGACCACCGACTTCTTCCCCCCGTTGGTCGACGACCCCGCCGACTTCGGGGCCATTGCCGCCGCCAATGCCTGCAGTGACGTGTTCGCCATGGGCGGCCGGGTGGTGCTGGCCATCAACGTGGCCGCCTTCCCTGAGGCGCTGCCTCGCGATGCCATCGCCGCCATCCTCGGTGCCGCCGCCGAGGTGGTGGCCGAGGCGGGGGGCACGGTGGCAGGCGGGCATACCATCCGCTCGGACGAACCGATCTTCGGCCTGGCCGTGCAAGGCCTCGTCCATCCCGATCGCATCCTGACCAAGGGTGGGGCTCGTCCTGGGGACGTGATGGTGCTGTCGAAGCCGGTGGGTACCGGCATCGTGCTGGCCGGCGGCACGGACGACGAGAAGGCCCAGGCCACCACCGGTATGCGTCAGCTCAACCGCTTTGCCTCCGAGACGCTGGTGGCGCTGGAGCGAGACACCCACGCCGTCACCGACGTCACCGGCTTCGGCCTGGCCGGGCACGGCTGGGAGATGGCGGAACGCTCCGGGGCCACACTGGTGATCGACACCGCGCTCGTGCCGCTCTACCCGGGGGCAGCGGCCGCAGCCCAGGCGGGCACCCGCACCGGTGGTGACGCCCGCAACCGGCAGTACCTGGAGGGCCACGTTCGCTCCGAGGCCGATCCGGCGCTGGAGGCCCTGGCCTTCGACCCCCAGACCTCGGGAGGCCTGCTGGCCGCGGTCGAGCCGGCGGTGGTGGACACGCTGGAGGGGGTGGGCTTCACCGTGATCGGCGAGGTGGTCGAGGGCGACGCCGGCGTCGACCTGCGCTAGGTCGGCGCCGCGCTAGTTGGGGTGGATCGACCGTACGGATCGGATGGGTGCCGGGGCGGGGAGCGGAACGGGCTCGTGGTCCACGTGAGGGTGGCGTGACCGTCGGTCCGACCCGAGTTGGAGAAATCCGCCCGAGGCCCCGATGGACAGGACCGAGCCGCTGGAGCCGATGGACAGGATCGAGCCGGCCGATCCCACCGAGAGCAGTGACCCCACTGATCCGACCGAGAGGAACGACCCCACCGAGAACAGCGAACCGGCCGAGACGATGGAACCCACCGAGCGGTACGAGCCCACTGACGACGGCGCCCGCCACGACGACACGGACCGCAGCGCCGCCCGCCGCGACCAGGTCCGCAACGCCCGCGGTGCGGTGACCAACCTGGTCGGGCCGTTCCCGGTGCGGGGAAGGGCGATGGTGGGCAGGTACTCCATGAACCGGGCGGGGGCCCTCCGGGCGAATGGCACGACACCGACCGTAGCAATGGACGGGCGGTAGGGTCGGTCCTCGTGGCTCCCACTGCGCCCAAGCTGCGCCGCACGCTCAAGGCCCGAGCACCGGGACTGCACGTCGAGCGCGAGCTGTGGGCTGCCGGCCACGAGCTGGTCGTCGGGGTGGACGAGGTCGGTCGTGGCTCGTGGGCCGGTCCCCTGAGTGTGGGCGCCGCCGTCGTCCCCCGGGACCGGCGGGTCTACAAGATCCGAGACTCGAAGATGCTGACCGAGGCCGAACGCGAAGCGCTGTTCGCTCGGGTGGGGGACTGGTGCGTGGCTTGGGCGGTGGGCCACGCCAGCCAGGTGGAGTGTGACGAGCTAGGCATGTCGGCGGCCCAGAAGCTGGCTGCCCGGCGTGCCATCGACGGGCTCGGTGTGGTTCCTGACCAGGTGCTCATCGACGGGTCGTGGGATTTCGTGGGCACGGGCAACACGCGACGCATCGTGAAGGGTGACGCCACCTGCCTGTCGATCTCGGCGGCGTCGATCCTGGCCAAGGTGACCCGGGACCGGATCATGCGGGCCGAGGCCGAGCACTACCCCGGCTACGACTTCGAACGGAACAAGGGCTATCCCTGCCCCCGCCACAAAATCGCCCTGCAGGGCATGGGGCCGACGTCGATCCACCGCCGCTCGTGGGTCTTCATGGACAAGCTCCCTTGGACCGGCATCCCCCGCGTCCACCCCATCGGCTGGGAGCCCGACCCCGAGCCCCCGCCGACCTTTTTCTGAGGCTGCGCAGGCGCCAGCCGGAGCAGCGAGCGAGATGGCACCCGGATGGGCGAAGCCGCCCGCAGGGAGGCTTGCCGACCGGAGGGCCATGCTAGTTGTTCTCATTCACCATTAGATCTTTGAAGGCCGTGGTGGAGTCGATGCCGGTGTCCTTGGGGAGGCCGAGCACCCGCTCGCCCACGATGTTCTTCATGACCTCGTCGGTGCCGCCCGCCACCTTCAGGCCGGGCACACCCAGCAGCAACTGGGACCAGGCGTAGGTGCCCCACTCGCCGGTGTCGGCGATGGCCCGGGGACCCAACACGTCGGTTACGAAGTTGGCGGTGCGCCATAGGTTGTTGGTGAGCGACAACTTGGCGATCGACATCTCGGGACCGGGAAGCTGGCCCTGCTTGATCTTGTCCAGCGCCCGCTGGTTCGTGTACTTCGCCACCTGGAAGTTGATGTAGACGTCCATCATCTTCTGGCGGACGATGGGATCATCGAGCACGCCGAGATGCCGGCACAGCTCGGCCAGGCGCGTCACATCGGCCAGTCCACCACCGCCACCGGAGCCGGCCCCGATCGAGGCCCGCTCGTTCATGAGGGTGGTGAGTGCCACGGTCCACCCCTGGTTGACGTCGCCCAGGCGGTGGTTGTCGGGCACCCGGACCTCGGTGAAGAACACCTCGTTGAACGAGGCGCCGCCGGTCATCTGGCGCAACGGCCGGATCTCGACCCCGGGAGCCTTCATGTCGACGACGAACCCCGTGAGACCCTTGTGCTTGGGCAGGTCAGGATCGGTGCGGCAGATGATCTCGCCGATATCGCTGTACTGAGCGCCCGAGGTCCACACCTTCTGACCGGTGATGAGCCACTCGTCGCCGTCGCGCTCGGCCTTGGTCTGCAGGCTGGCCAGGTCGGAGCCGGCGCCGGGCTCGCTGAACAGCTGGCAGCCCACGATGTCGCCCCGGTACATCTTGCGCAGGTAGGCGTCTTTCACCTCGGGCGTGGCGTGGGCCGCGATGGTGGGGGCGACCATCCCCAGGCCGATGCCGAAGAAACTCTGGTTCGGCGTCTGGTAGCGGGCCTCGAGCTGGCCGTAGAGGCGGTCATAGGCCGCGGGCAGTTCGCGCCCGCCGTACTCTGACGGTCCGGAGATGTAGCCCACCCCGGCGTCGAAGCGCTTGGCTCGCCAGTCCTGGGCCTTGGCCAGGTCGGCCAGCTCGTTCTCGGGTGTGACCTCTTGGAACAGGGCAACGTCGTCGTCGCCCTCACCCCAGACGAACTTCTGCTCCGCCTCGCGCTTGGCGGCGTTGGCATCGAGGAAGCTGACGACCTCGTCGCGGAACTCGTCGATGGTGATGTCCGGCATGGGATCCCCCGGGATGCTCGTGATCTACGGGGCGCCGTCACCGAACGCGCCCCAGAAACTTGACTGAACGGTCAAGGTACCCGGAACGAGCCCCCGGTGCCCACTCCGGGCGACGCCCCGGAGCGGTAGCCGGGCTGCTCCTTCGAGAACAGAGGACCGGGACGGCAACGAGTCGGCAACGAGTCGGCACCGATTCGGTGCCCACGTGAGGCCCTGGGTACCCTGCGGGCATGGCTCGAACCTCCCCCCGCCGGGGCACCTGGCCCGTCGTCGCCCTCGTCGTGTGGTCGCTCTACGTGTGGGGTACCCGGATCTCCAACGCGCTCGGCGACCCCGCCCTCAGCATCGGGGGGAAGGCGTTCAGCGGGGGTCTCTCGCTCACCTTCGTGGCCTTGGCAGTGGCTGGCATCGCCATCGTGGCCCGCTCGTGGTCGCGGGCCCGTACCCCGATCGAGGTGGGCGTCCTGCGGGCCTTCGCCGGGTGGACGGTGGCGGTGTGGGTGGTCCGGGTGCCCATGATCGTGGTGGCCGACCACGTCGTCGGCTTCAAGGTGGTCCATGCCATGCTCGGAGTGATTTCCGTCGTCCTGGCGGTCTGGGTGTGGCGCACGGCGTCGGCCTCCACGCCGGCCGAGGAATCCCTCCAGCCCGCGGCGCGGAGTTAGGCTCACCGCCGCCATGGGACAGCCCGTCACCGTCATCGAAAAGGCCGCCGCCACTCCCGGCATCGTGCGGTTCGAGATCAATCGCAGCATCACCGGCATGGGGATTGAGCGGTTCTCCAGCCCTGAGGATGCCATCGGCCCCACACCCTCGGCGGAGCTGGCCCGCCGCTTGTTCGTCCACGGCGGCATCGCCGGCGTCACCGTGTTCTCCAACATCATCACCGTCGATCTGGCCGAGGGCGCGTCGAGCGCCGGCCTGCGCGAGCTGATCGAGGAGCTGTTCACCTTCTACCGCGAGGGTGTCGAGGTCGTCATCCCCGAAGGTGCTGGAACCGACTGACCGCAGCCGAAGGCAGCGCCGGTGGTCAGGCCAGGGTGGTGAGGATCTCGGCCAGATCGTCGACGGTCGTGCGCGGGTTGACGATGCAGAAGCGCAGCACGGTTTCGCCCTCCCACGAGGTGGGGACGGTGAGGGTGAGCCCGCTGGCCAGAGCGGCATCGCTCCATCGCTTGTAGTCGGGCGCTTCCCAGCCGAGCCGGCGGAAGAGCAGGACCGACAGCATCGGCTCCATCACCAACTCGACGTGGTCGAGCCCCTCGATGAGCTCGGCCCCGGCCCGGGTGACCTGGAGGCTGGCCTCGACCGCCTGGCAGTAGGCGTCGGTGCCGTGCGTGGCCAACGAGAACCACAACGGGAGGCCTCGAGCCCGGCGGCTCAGGTGGTAGGCATAGTCGCTCGGATTCCACTCGTCGGGGCCGGCGCCATCACGGAGCACGTCGAGGTAGGCCGCCTCCTGGGTGTGGGCGGCCTTGGCCAGCTCGGGTCGCCGGTAGAGCAGCGCGGCGCAGTCGAACGGTGTGAACAACCATTTGTGGGGGTCGATCACGAGCGAGTCGGCCCGCTCGATGCCGGCGAAGAGCGATCGGGCGCTCGAGGCGGCCAGTGCCGCGCCGCCATAGGCCCCGTCCACGTGGAACCACAGGCTCCGCTCGTCGGCCATCGCCGCCACCCCTTCGAGATCGTCGACGATGCCGGCGTTGGTGGTGCCGGCCGTGGCCACGACGGCGAACAGGCCATCGACCCGATCGAGGGAGAGGGCATCAACGGTGGCTCGGAGGGCATCGCCGGTGAGACGTCCCCGCTCGTCCACCGCCACGTCGATCACCTCGATGTCCATGACCCGCGCGGTCGAGGCGATCGAGGAGTGGGCCTCGGCCGAAGCCACGATGGCCCAGCGGGTCGGGCGGGCGAGCCCGGCTGCGGTTCGGCTGCTGGCGGCGGCGTGGCGGGCGGTGACC
>DHIQ01000084.1:0-14348 GCA_002403895.1 Candidatus Neomicrothrix sp. UBA4742 | reverse complement strand
CGTGGCGGGCGGTGACCAGCGCACTCAGGTTCCCGGCCGATCCGCCCGAAACGAAGCACCCGCCTGCGCCGGCCGAGAGCCCGGCCAGGTCGGCGATCCAGCGGAGGGCCTGGTTCTCGGCATACACCGCGCCGGCGCCCTCCAGCCACGAGCCGCCGTAGATGGACGAGGCTCCGAGGATGAGATCGAACAGTGCTGACGCCTCGGTCGGCGCCGACGGCACGAACGACAGCGCCCGGGGATGGTCCTGGGAGATGCAGGCAGGGGCCAGGACGTCGACCCAGAGTCGGAGCGCTTCGGGGCCGCCGAGTCCGGACACGGTGATGGTGGGCCCGGCCTCGCCTTCGAGGTCGGCCCGGGTGCGGGGGGCGTCGAGCGGTGGGGGATTCATGGCGAAGCGCTCGAGGGTGTAGGCGATTACCTCCTCGGCCAGGGCCGCCGTGGCCGCGCCGTAGGTGTGCATGCGGGTGGGGTCGTCGGCGTGGAGAGGGGCGGAGTCGGGCACAGGGGACGGGTCGGACATGGCTCTGGTCTAGCGCCCCGTGGCTGGCCGGCGCGTCGGGGGGAGCGGAGAGCCACTTGCCAAGATCGAACAGGCGTTCGATACTGGGGCATGGCTGCGGTGATCAACCCCACATCGCTGGCCGAGGTCGTCCAGGTGACCCGGCCGCTCCTGTTGGCCCGCGACCGGATGGTGCCGGTCCTGCCGGCGTTGAGCGGCCTCATGCCCGACGGCGGCCTGCCCCGGGGGGCCATGGTCGGGGTCGGTCTCGGGGCAGGAAGCGGCGCGGACGCGCATGCCGGGGCCACGTCTGTGGCGCTGGCCCTGGCCGCCGGGCCGTCCGCCGCCGGTTCGTGGGTGGCGGTGGTGGGTCGCCCTGACCTGGGGTTGGCCGCCGCCGCCGAGGTCGGGGTGGACCTCGACCGTCTGGCGTTGGTGGCCGAGCCGGCTCCTGAGGGGTGGGCCGCCGTGGTGGCCGCGCTCATCGGTGCCGTCGACGTCGTGCTGGTCGCTCCCCACCACCCGGTACGCATGGCCGACGCTCGTCGTCTGGCCGCCCGGGCTCGGGAGAGAGGCACGGTGCTGATTCAGGTAGGAGCGGGGGGAACTGGTGGGCGAGGGCGCTCGACGCGGGCCGGGGGCTCGGCGGGGCTGGAACTCGATCTTCGGCTGACGGTGGTCGCCGCCGAGTGGCAAGGGGTGGGCTCGGGGCACGGGTACCTGCAAGCGCGGCGTCTCACGGTGGAGGCCGGGGGGCGGCGCCGGGCGGCGCGCCCCCGCCGGGCCGAGCTCTGGGTACCGGATCTCCAGGGCCGGGTTACCGCGTGTGACCCGGGCCGGAACACCGCCTACGCCGGGTCCGACATCGACCGTCTGGTGCCACCCCTGCAAGAGGTGAGTTGATGGGAGGTGAGTTTGCTCCGGTGCGCACCCTGGTCGTGCGCTGCGCCGACTGGCCGGTGCTGGTCTCGGGGGCCAGACCCGACGAGCCAGTGGCGGTGATCCGGGCCAACCGGGTGGTGGCGTGCTCGCCGGCGGCGCGCCGGGACGGGGTCCACGAGGGTCAGCGTCGGCGGGAAGCCCAGGGCCGCTGCCCCGCGCTGGTGGTGATCGAGCCCGATGAGGCTCGCGATGCCCGGGTCTTCGAACAGGTCGTGCAGGTGGTGGAGGCGTTCGCTCCCCGCATCGAGATCACCCGTCCGGGTCGCTGTGCCGTACCCACCCGGGGTCCCTCCCGCTATTTCGGGGGTGACGAGGTGTTGGCCCACCGCATCGCTGAGCAGGTCTATGCCGTGCTGGCGGGCAAGGGCTGGCCCGGTGCGGCCACGGTGGGGGTGGCCGACGGCCCCTTCGCCGCGGACCTCGCCGCCGAATTCGCTCGACAGCCCGTCCCCGCCCGGACCCCCCCGAAATGTGAAGCGAAACCGACACCAGATGTAGCTAAGGCTTCAAATTTCGAGGGGGGAGGGGGGGTGGTCGTGGTGCCGCCGGGGGCGAGCGAGGAGTTCCTGGCCCCGTTCCCGCTGGAGGTGCTCGGCCGGGGGGCCCTGGCCGATCCCGTCGCCCTGGTGGACGTGCTCGGTCGTCTGGGCCTGCGCACGTTGGCCGACGTGGCCGGCCTCCCCGCGGCGGACGTGCTGGCTCGCTTCGGCCTTGAGGGCCGGGCCGCTCACCGCTTGGCCCGAGGTCTCGACGAGCGACCTCCCGACACCCGGCTCCCGCCGCCGATGGTGCGGGTCGAGGCCGTGCTCGAGCCACCGGCCGAACGGGTGGACACCGCTGCCTTCGTGGCCAAGTCGTTGGCCGACGAGCTCCACGCCCGGCTCGAGAGCTTGGGCCTGGCTTGCACCCGGGTGGGTATTCTGGCCGAGACCGAGCATGGCGAGTCGCTCGAGCGGCTGTGGCGTCACGAGGGCACCCTGTCACCGGGAGCCATCGCGGATCGGGTGCGTTGGCAACTCGACGGCTGGTTGAACGGCTCGGCCGCCCATCGTCCGACCAGTGGGATCTCCCTGCTGGCCCTGATCCCTGACGAGGTGGTGGGGGCCACCGGTCGTCAGCTGGGGTTCTGGGGGGGCGAGACGGCGCGCGACGATCGCGCCGGTCGGGCGTTCGCCCGGGTCCAGGGGTTGTTGGGGCCCGATGCGGTGACGGTCCCCGAGCCGCGGGGTGGGCGCGGCCCGGGGGAGCAGATCGACCGGGTGCCGGTGCACGCCGTCGATCTGTCCGAGTCGCGATGGTCGAGTGGCCCGGTGCACGGGAGGCGCGATCCGGCCGCGCCATGGCCGGGGAGGCTTCCGCCCCCGTCACCGGCCATCGTGCATCCCCAACCGATGGCGTGTGACGTCGTCGGGCCTGACGGTGAGATGGTGCGGGTGAGCGGTCGGGGTCTGGCCGACACGGTGCCGACCGGCCTACGGGTGGCCGGCGGTGCTTGTGTGGAGGTGGTGGCTTGGGCCGGCCCGTGGCCGGCTGACGAGCGCTGGTGGGATCCGCCCACCCATCGGCGTCGCGCTCGCCTCCAGGTGGTCACGGCCGATGGTTGGGCCCGGCTGTTGATGGTCGAGGGCGGCCGGTGGTGGATCGAAGCGACGTACGACTAGCGCGGGTCGTCACCCGCGCTAGCCAGTTCCCGTGGCGGGCGACGCTCTCGCCACGGCCTGGGGGTCCTGCCGCACGGAGCGGCCTTCCAGAGCCAGGAGCAGGTTGACGGCCGCGATGGCGAGCAAGAGCATGCCGGGCTCGACAGTGGTGCGGTCGATGGAGGAGTTGAGGTGCCATTCCAATCCGTAGGGACTGACGACGTAGGTTGCCGTGAGCACCCCCAAGTTCCCTGCGAGCAGGGACCAGCACCAGAGGTCTGACCCGATCCCCAGCCGACGCCGCCGCGCCAGGGTGACGAATCCCCCGAGGACACTGATCAGGATGACCGCAGCGGTGAGCCAGCCAAGTGCCTCGGTGAGGCGCACGACGGTTGGGCCCACCCGTTCCCAAACGACTCGGTCGCCGTGCAGGGCTTTGCCGGCGTTGCCCCCTTCGAGCAGGTCCGACTTCGCCCCCAACAGGCGTGCGAGCAAGTGCCAGGCCACTCCCACCGCGATCGCGATGGCGACGGTCCAGGTTTCGCGGAGACGTTCCCGGTGACGGACGGCGGCCAGCCCACAAAGGATCACCGCGGCGGGAAAGGCTTCGTTCTTGGTCAGCACCGCGCCAGCCAGCAAGACTGTCGCCAGAGTGGTGGCTGACCGAGCGGGGGGATGAAGGAGCAACAGCACCGCGGCAGCAACGAACCAGGCGCTCCAGAGGTTGTCCACGAACCCATCGGCGACACCGGATGGCCACAACCCGCCGGCACCGAGCGCAAGGAGCCCCGCCACGATGACGGCGATCCAGCGCAAGCTCGACGTTCGGGCCCGAACGACCCAAGTGAGCGTCACCCCGAGGGTGACCAGTGCCGAATAGGTGACGACGATGGTCACGGCTTGGGCGACCCGAGCGTCGGGGCCGTTGCCAAACACCGACCAGGTGGTGGCAATGGTGGACGGTCCCAGAGGTGGGTAGTCCGCGTGGGAGAACCCGAAGGCCGGGTTGGCGAACGCCGCCGCTGCCCGTGATCCGCCCGCCCGGTACCACTCGGCATGGAACCACCAGATCGATCGTGCGTCCCACGCGCCGGGGGCAAGGCGATAGAGCACCAGCAGCGGTAGCACCATCAGCGCGATGACGGCGAGATGGCCTGGGCGCAGCGGGAGATCTGCCACTGGAGGAGGCCAGCGCCAGGAGACGAACGTTCCCACCACAACCACCAGTGCCACCCACGGCAACAGCGGGGTCCGAGTCGCAGTGGCCGCCATCGCGGCAGCCGAACACCCCAGCGCCGCGGCAAGGGGAGCCAGCAGCAGACTCAGGGCCACAGAGCGGGTGGCGAGCCACACCATGGGCCAGCCCAGAACCATGAGCACGCCCACTGCCATCGCCAGCGCCGTCATGATCGGGGCACGACCGTGACCTCGATTCCCCGACAGCCGCTCGGCGGCGCTACGGCTTGCACGCCCACGTCGAAGGCTGCGTCTCGCGGATCGTCGACGATCGTGGCGTAGGAGAACGACATCTCGACCAGCCGCTGGGACCAGAGGTCCGGATCCACCGGCTGGTCCTGGGCGATGTGGATCGTCGCGCCGGGCGGCACTCGATCCCGAACCTCTTGGGCCACGCAATCGAACAGCGTCTTGCGGTCAGCGGTACCGCTGACTGGTTCCGCTCCTGGCCGAGTGGCTCCGAACACGAACCACAACCCTTGGAAGGCACACACCACCAGCACCAACGAAGCGGCCCCGACCAGCAGGAAGCGGGCCAATCGCTTCGGTGGCCCAGCCGCGATCAGAACCATGATCCAAACACCTTCGAATCGATCAGCGCGCCGCAGTCGAGCCAGTGGCCGCTTGCCCCGTAGGGCGGAAGAGAACAAGAAGTGTACGCCAGCCTACGCGGGCTGACCCGAGGCCATGACCACACCCCGGCCATGAGCGCCGTCGTACTCCGAGCGATTCACCACAGAAGGCGTCGGCTCACGAGAGAGCGTGATCTGCCAGGCGAAAGCACCTGAACCTCACCGGGGTGACGGTGCATTGACTGCACACGCCGACCGGCGACGACAGGTCAGGCGGCGGCGACTAGAGGTAGTAGCCGAGGACGTCGACGATCACGTCGGTGAGCGACGACGCGAACAGCGTGACCTTCGAGGCGGCATCCACCGAGGAGAACGTGGTCACGGCCAACGTCTGGTTGGCCCCGAACCAGTTGAGGTTCGACGTCTGCGGGAACGGGACCCCATTCTTGTAGATGGTGAGGAAGCTGCCGGGCACCGCTGAGGTGTTCGTGACCACGAGGTTCACCATCACACCGGCGACCCCGCTGGTCGGTACCCCGCTGCTGTTGCCGGCCATGGAGAGGTTGGTGAGCGCTCCCACCAACTGTGTCTTCGGACCGAGAGCCGGTGGGTGATCCACGCCGGGCCGGCTGTCGTAGATGCGCTTCGCCACAGGCAGTGGGTAGAAGACGGTTCCGGTGAGGACGATCGCACCAGCCGGTTGCGGCAGGGCGGCCCCAACCACGGCGGTGGCCGCAGCGGCCGCCACGATGGCACCGCCGGCCAGGAAACGGCGCCGGCCTGAGCCGGTCTGGGTCGGGTCGTCACCCCCGAGATCGATGTCGGTGCTCATGGTCATAGGTCCTCCAGCATGTCGGAGCGATTACTCGTCCGGGCGCGGCTCCGGGTGAAGTCCTATCGACCACTTCTCGTCCGACTTGAGTGTGATGACCGACGTTGCCGGATGACAAACGAACAGGTGTTCGATACGGTGCGACCATGTCGTTTCGCAACCCACCGGTGCCATGGTCCGAGCTCGAGCGTCGGCTCTCTGACGACCCGCTCGGCCGGGGTCCGTGGGTCGAGCCGGCTCCCGGCGACGGCGGCGACAGCCCGGCCTGGTCGCGCAAACGGGCCCCGTACCAACCGCCGGCCGGCCTCGGTCCAGGCGGGGGTTCGGTGCCCTATGCCGAGTTGCACTGCCACACCAACTTCTCGTTCCTGGACGGGGCGTCGCACCCCGAGGAGCTGGTGGAAGAAGCCATCCGTCTCGGTCTCGAAGCGCTGGCCGTGACCGACCACGACGGGTGCTACGGGGTGGTGCGCTTCGCCGAAGCGGCCCGGGCTTTGGGCCTGCCCACGGTGTTCGGGTCGGAGCTGACCTTGGGGCGGACCGCGGTGCCGGTGGGCGAGGCCGACCCCGGTGCCGGCAAGGGAGAGCAGCACCTGCTGGTGTTGGCCCGCGACCCGCAGGGCTACGCCAACCTGGCCCGGGCCGCCAGCCGGGCCCAGATGCAGGGGGAGAAGGGGGCGCCCCGCACGTCGCTGGCCGAGTTGGCCGACCTGGCCGCCCCCGGTGATCATCACTGGCAGGTGCTCACCGGCTGTCGCAAGGGGGCGGTGCCCGCCGCGCTGACGGCTGCCGGTCCGGCTGCCGCTGCTCACGAGCTGGCTCGCCTGGTCGAGGTGTTCGGGCGCGAGCAGGTGGCCGTCGAGTTGTGGGACCACGGCGATCCCCTCGACTCGGCCCGCAACGACGCCCTGGCCACCCTGGCGGTGCGGGCCGGGGTCGACGTGGTGGCCACCAACAACGTGCACTACGCCACGCCGGCCCGCCGTCCGCTGGCCACGGCTCTGGCCGCGGTCCGGGCCCGACGCAGCCTCGACGAGCTGGCCGGGTGGCTGCCGGCCGGAGCGGGCGCCCACCTGCGTTCGGGGGCCGAGCAGGCCCGCCGGTTTGCCCGCTACCCGGGGGTGATCGAGCGGGCGGCGGCTATCGGGCGCGAGTGCGCCTTCGACCTGGCCCTGGTGGCCCCCAACCTGCCGCCGTTCCCGTGCCCACCAGGCCACGACGAGATGTCGTGGCTGCGCGAGCTCACCGAGCGGGGAGCCACGCACCGCTACGGCCCGCGCCCGGTGACCCCCGGCGGACCCGAGCAGGTGCCGGGCGCCTGGACCCAGATCGATCACGAGCTGACCGTCATCGATCAGCTCGGATTCCCCGGCTACTTCCTGATCGTGTGGGACCTCGTCGAGTTCTGCCGGCGCTCCGACATCTACTGCCAGGGTCGGGGATCGGCCGCCAACTCAGCGGTCTGTTTCGCCCTGGGGGTGACCAAGGCCGACGCGGTGACCCTCGGGTTGTTGTTCGAGCGGTTTCTCTCCCCTGAACGTGACGGCCCCCCCGACATCGACATCGACATCGAGAGCGACCGGCGCGAGGAGGTCATCCAGTACGTCTACGAGCGCCACGGTCGCGAATACGCGGCCCAGGTGGCCAACGTCATCACCTACCGGGCCAAGTCATCGGTGCGCGACATGGCCAAGGCGTTGGGCTATGCCATCGGTCAGCAGGACGCCTGGGCCAAGCAGGTCGATCGCTGGGGTCCGCTCTCCGCCCATCGGAACGACTTGCCGGAGGCCCAGCCCGACCAGGACATCCCCCTGCCGGTGCTGGACCTGGCCCGTCAGGTCGAGCACTTCCCTCGCCACCTGGGCATCCACTCGGGAGGCATGGTCTTGTGCGACCGCCCGGTGATCGAGGTGTGCCCGGTCGAGTGGGGGCGCATGCCGGGGCGCACCGTTCTGCAGTGGGACAAGGACGATTGCGCGGCGGTGGGCCTGGTGAAGTTCGACCTGCTCGGCCTGGGCATGCTCAGCGCCTTGCACTACGCCGTCGACCTCATCGCCGAGGTTCACGGGGTCGAGGTCGACCTGGCCACCATCCCCCAGGAAGACGCCGTCTACGACATGTTGTGCCGGGCCGATTCCATCGGGGTGTTCCAGGTGGAGAGCCGGGCCCAGATGGCCACGCTGCCCCGGCTCAAGCCCCGGACGTTCTATGACCTGGTGGTGGAGGTGGCGTTGATCCGGCCCGGGCCCATCCAGGGGGGGTCGGTGCATCCCTACATCCGCCGCCGCAACGGCAAGGAGCCGGTCACCTACCTGCACCCGCTGCTGGAGAAGTCCTTGGCCAAGACCCTGGGTATCCCCCTGTTTCAGGAGCAGCTCATGCAGATGGCCATCGACGTGGCCGGGTTCTCGCCGGGCGAGGCCGACCAGTTGCGTCAGGCCATGGGGTCCAAGCGCAGCCGGGAGCGGATGGAGCGACTGCGGGCCCGGTTCTACGAGGGCATGGCCGAGCGAGGCATCACCGGGGAGGTGGCCGACCAGATCTTCGACAAGCTGGCCGCCTTCGCCAACTTCGGTTTTCCCGAGAGCCACTCGGTGTCGTTCGCCTATCTCGTCTACTCCAGCTCGTGGATCAAGCTGCATTACCCGGCCGCGTTCTGTGCCGCCCTGCTCAACGCCCAGCCCATGGGGTTCTACTCGCCCCATTCATTGGTGCAAGACGCCCGCCGCCACGGGGTTGAGGTCCACACCCCCGACCTCAACCGCTCCGGCGCCAAGGCCACCCTCGAATGGTTGCGTCAGGCTGCGCCGCCGCCAGGCGAGCGCAGCTCGGGAGATGACACCAGGATGGCGAAGCGCCCGCAGGGAGGCTCCGCCGACCGGAGGGCCACTCCAGTCGAGCAGCCCGCCATCCGGTTGGGGTTGGGGTCGGTGCGCCATGTGGGGGCCGACCTGGCCGAACGCATCGTGGCCGAGCGCGAGGCCAACGGTCCCTACCGCGACATGGAGGATCTGAAGCGGCGCGTCCCCGCCCGAGCGGCGGAGAGCGGATCTGGGGTCAAGCTCGACGTGCTCGAGGCGCTGGCCACCGCCGGGGCCTTCGGCGGGTTCTCGAGAGCGGACGGCGAGCCCCTCGATCGCCGACGGGCGCTGTGGAGCGCCGGGGCGGTGGCCCAGACCGGCCCCGACCGACTGGCCGGCGTGGTGACCGGGGTGCGGGCGCCGAGGTTGCCGGGGATGACCGAGCGGGAGGAGTCCTCCGCCGACCTGTGGGCCACCGGGGTCGCCCCCGACGGTCACCCCACCCGCTTCATCCGCCACATCCTCGACGGGCTCGGCGTGGTGCCCGCGGCCGGGCTCCCCGCGGTCGACGACGGCGCTCGGGTGCTCGTCGGGGGGGTGGTCACCCACCGCCAGCGCCCGGCCACGGCGTCGGGCACCACGTTCATCAACCTCGAAGACGAGACCGGGCTGGTCAACGTCATCTGCTCCCGTGGCTGTTGGATCCGTTACCGACGGGTGGCTCGGGAGGCACCGGCCCTGCTCATCCGGGGGAGGCTGGAGAAGGTCGAGGGGGTCATCAACATCGTGGCCGAGAAACTCGAGCCGCTCCCCCTGTCGGCCACCATCGCCTCCCGGGACTTCCGCTGATAGTTACGAGAACCTGTTCTACGGTGGGGCCGTGCTCTTCTCCGCTGTCGTCGCCACCTGGAAGTTCAACGAAGCCGGCCTGAACATCGGCCTCCTCCTTCTGCGCATCGCGGTGGGGGTGACCATGATCGCCCACGGCTACAACCACATCTGGGGCGGCGGCAAGATCGCCGGCACCGGGCGATGGTTCGGGAGCCTGGGGCTGCGCCCCGGCATCGTCCATGCGTGGATGGCCAGTCTGGTGGAGCTGGGGGCCGGCGCCATGTTGATCCTCGGTCTGGCCACCCCGCTGGCCGCCGCCGGTGTGATCGGGGTGATGATGGTGGCCATCCTCACCGTGCACCGCTTCAACGGCTTCTTCATCTTCCGCCCCGGTGAGGGTTGGGAGTACACCGGCAACCTGACCATCGCCGGTCTTGCCCTCGGCGCCGCCGGCGCGGGGAAGTGGTCGCTGGACAACGCCATCGGCTTCAGCGTGAATGGCTGGGTTGGCCTTGCCATCGCCGCCATCGGGGGCGTCGGCGGGGCGGTCCTGCTGCTCGCCATCTTCTGGCGGCCCCCGGCCCGCAAGGACGCCGACGCGACCTGATCGGATGCGCGTCGGGGAGGTGAGTGCTAGCAAATCCACTTGTTCCTGCTAGCAGAGCCGATAGGCTGGCGTCATGCGACAAGTTCTCCTGCGGATTCCCGACGAGCTGCATGCCCGGTTGACGCACCAGGCCGAGGTCGAGGGGCGGTCCATGAACGCCCTCGCCAAGGAACTGCTCGACGCCGCGCTGCCCGACCCCGAGAACGAGACGCCCAGGGAGCGGGTGCGCCGCATCGCCGGGGAGATGGGCAGCCTGCGTGAATACCCATCTTCGGGCCCTGCGCTGTCCGCCGAGGAGCGGAAAGCCTTCGCCGAGAGGTTTCGGGGTGTGGGCCCGTTCCTCGACGACTTCCTTGCCGAGCGCCGATGATCGTCTATCTCGACACGAGCATGCTCGCTCGCGCCTACCTACCTGATGAACGAGACCGTGCGGCGGCCGTGGCTCTTCTGGAGACCACCGAGCACGAGTTGGTCACCGGCGGTTGGACGCGGGTTGAACTTGCTGCGGCGATTGCCCGCGCCGCGAAGGTCGGACGGGTCAAGAGCCCGGAGATCGAGCGCCGAGTGCTCGCTGACCTCGGCCCCGAGGGGGTGGTGACCGTCCTCGGTTGGCACCAGGATCTGCTCGAGGAACTCGCCATCGAGTTCGTGCGGCGCTTCGCCATCCGGTCCCTCGATGCGCTTCATCTGGCCTACGCCGAGCTGGCTGCCCGCCCCGTGGTGCCCGACGGCGAGAAGCTGGGCTTCGCCACCCACGATCGCGACCAGGCGGCGGCTGCCCGCAAACTCGGCTTCGCCCTGGTCTGACCGGGATCCTGGCGTGTCGACGCATTTCTGCCCGGCGAGCGGGCAGAAATGGGTTGGAGGACCGGTGACTCATCGCCGGGTAGCGTCCCCCGATGCCTCGCTTCGATCTGGTGATCTTCGACAACGACGGCGTCTTGGTCGACAGCGAGCCCATCGCCAATCGGCTGCTGGCCGAACAGCTCACCAGCTACGGCCTCCCGGTGGACTGGCACGACTGCGTCGAGCGCTACCTGGGCAGCACGCTCGAGCGGGTGCGCACCCTGGTCGAGGCCGAGCTGGGCCACTCCATCCCGGCCGATTTCGAGACCCGCTACCGCGAGATCGTCTATCCCCGCTTGGCCGTCGAGGTGGAGGCCGTGCCCGGCGTGGCCTCGGTGGTCGATCAGCTGGCGGCCGACGGCGTGCTTACCTGCGTGGCCTCCAGTGGGCTGCACGTCCGCATCCAACTCACCTTGGCCCGGGCCGGCCTGCTCGATCGCTTCG
The DNA here is from genome assembly GCA_002403895.1 of Candidatus Neomicrothrix sp. UBA4742. Taxonomy (GTDB): domain Bacteria; phylum Actinomycetota; class Acidimicrobiia; order Acidimicrobiales; family Acidimicrobilacustridaceae; genus UBA4742. The sequence goes on along the minus strand of DHIQ01000084.1, from coordinate 3,095 downwards.
CCGACCGCGTGTTCAGCGCCGAGGACGTCGGGGTGGGCAAGCCGGCGCCCGATCTGTTCCTCCACGCGGCGGCCACGTTGGGCGTCGAGCCGGCGCGCTGCGCGGTGGTGGAGGACTCGACGGCCGGGGTGCAGGCGGCCAACGCCGCGGGTATGACGGCCTTCGGCTTCGCCGCGCTGACCCCCGTTCATCTGCTCGAAGGCTCCACCGGTGGGATCTTCACTGACATGGCCGAGCTCGGCGGCCGCCTGCGTGGCCCGTAGGCTGTGCCCTCGATGATCTTCGCCCGGGGATTCGCCGTCGTCGCCGGCCTGGCGGTCGTGGCCTGGGTGCTGTGGTCGGCCATTCGCACGGTGGTCGTCCCGCGGGGCGAGTCGGTGTTGTTGAGCCGCAACGTCTTCCTCGTGATGCGCGAGGTCTTCGAGTTCGCCGCCCGCCGGACCCGCAGCTACGAGGGCTACGACCGGGTGATGGCCCGTTACGCCCCCACGTCGCTCGTCGTCCTGCCGGGCGTATGGGCCCTCATCGTGCTCACGGCCTTCGTCCCCATCTACTGGGGCATCGGGGTCGGCTCGTGGCGCCTGGCGGTGACGACCAGCGGTTCGTCGTTCACCACGCTCGGCTTCGACCGCCCGCCCGGGCTACCGGCTGAGGTCTTCTGCTTCGCCGAGGCGCTCGTCGGCCTGTTCCTGGTGGCGCTGCTCATCAGCTACCTTCCCGCCATCTACAGCAACTTCGCCCGCCGTGAGACATCGGTGGTGAAGCTGGAGGTGCGAGCCGGCAGCCCACCCGATGCCGAGACGTTCCTCACCCGGGTGTACCGGATCCGGGGCCTCGACTCCTTGGCCGACACCTGGGACGAGTGGGAGCAATGGTTCGTGGAGTTGGAGGAGAGTCACACCTCCCAGCCGTCGTTGTCGTTCTTCCGCTCGCCTCGGCCCAACAGTTCGTGGATCACCACCTGCGGGGCGGTGATGGACACGGCGGCGATCGCCGTGTCGTGTCTCGACGTCGAACCCAACCCCCAGGCGCAGATCTGCATGCGAGCTGGCTTCCTGGCTCTGCGTGCCATCTCCACCTACTTCGGCCTGCCCTACGATCCGGACCCGAACCCCGACGATCCCATCTCCATCGATCGAGCCGAGCTGGACTCGCTCCTCGACCGGCTGACCGAGGTGGGGCTGCCGGTCAAGTCCGACCGGGATCAAGCCTGGACGGACTTCGTCGGGTGGCGGGTCAACTACGACGAGCCGTTGTTGCGGTTGTGCGCGCTGGTGTCGGCGCCCCCTGCGCCATGGTCCTCAGACCGGATCGACCGGTTCGGGTCCGCTCGGGCGGTCCGCCTCGGTCGAGGCGCCAACCCGCCGTCCGAGGAGTGAGCGGTCGCAATCGCCGCACCGTGCGCTGCGAGGTCCCCTTTATCGGGGTTCTAGGCGACGAGTTCTCGGGGTACGTGATTGAGTTGACCGACGCGCCATCAGGCGCGCCCCCAAGGGTGAGGAGTTGACGGTGCCGACGTTGGACGAGAACTCCCTGATCGCTGGCCGCTACCGCCTCGAGTCCCTGATTGACGTGGGCGGAATGGGAACGGTCTACCGAGCCCAAGACGAACGACTTCATCGCCCGGTGGCGGTGAAGCTGGTCCGCACCACCGACGAGCGGGCGGCCCGCCGACTCGAGCGTGAGGCGATGCTCCTCGCCCGCCTCGATCACCCCAACATCGTGCGGGTCTACGACGTCGGACAGGTAGAGGGCCGCACGTACATCGTTACGGAGTTCGTGGTCGGCCACTCGCTGCAGGCAATCGGTGCCGGCGGACCGATACCACCCGCCGAGGTGGCAGAGATCGGCCGCGGGATCGCTGCCGCGCTCGATGCGTCGCATCATGCCGGCATCATTCACCGCGATCTGAAGCCGGCGAACATCCTGGTGGCGGAGACAGGGGAACCTCGGCTCCTCGACTACGGCATCGCCGCGGCGGCAGGTGGGTCGGGTCTCACGCTCGAGGGCGAGCTGATCGGAACACCCCGATACCTCTCGCCCGAGCAGGCACGCGGCGAGGAGGTGGGTGCATCCACCGACCTCTACAGCTTGGGACTCGTGTTGCTCGAGTGTCTGACCGGCCGACCGGTCTTTGCCGGCTCGATGTCGGAGAGCCTCGGAGCCCGCCTGGTTCGCGATCCACAGATCCCCACCGAGTTCGGTCCGGACTGGGCCGATCTGCTGGGCCGTCTCACCGTCTCCGCCCCCGGACGCCGACCCGAAGCGGCCGAGGTGGCCGAGGCTCTCGATCACCTGTCGCGGGAATCGGGCGGGACGCCCCGCAGTGACCACTCGGGTGATCCCACCCTGCCGTTGCTCATCGTGGCCCCGCCAGCGGTGACGAGCGGGGGAGAGCCAACCATGGTGACGACGGCCGTGGGCGCGGACACGCTGTCCTTAGCCGGTAGCGGTCACCCGCTCCCGCGCTCGACCCCGCCAGGGGGGCGCCGCCTCCGGCGTGGCTGGCTCATCGCCGCGGCCGGGCTGGTGGCGGCCGTGCTCGGTCTCATCGGCCTGAGCTTGTGGATGACGCCGAGCCGGGACCCGACGCCCATCGACACGGTGACCACCATCGCACCCCCGTCGAGTCCATCGACGGTAGTGACCTCGATCCCGAGGCCTGCCACGCCGACCACCACAGCCCCGCACAGGGGCAGGAAGAAGGGACCCTAAGGGCACAAGGGCAGGTTCAGCTCAGAGCGCCACCCCTGGGGCGTCACGCTCGATCGCCTCGTCGATCTGGAAGTACTGGCGGGTGGTGAACCCGCCGAGCTTGGCCACCAGATTGGTGGGCACCGACTGAACGCGCTGGTTGTAGTCGCGCACGTTGCCGTTGTAGAAGCGCCGGGCCGCCTGGATGCGGTCCTCGGTACTGGTCAACTGGTGTTGCAGCTCGAGGAACCCCGTGTTGGCCTCGAGATCGGGGTAGGCCTCGCTGACCGCCAGCAACGACTTGAGCGAGCCGACCAGGACGTTCTCGCTGCGGGCCTGGTCCTCGGGTGAGCCCGTCGAGGCCATGGCCTGGGCCCGGGCCCGGGTCACCGCCTCGAGGG
>DHIQ01000188.1 GCA_002403895.1 Candidatus Neomicrothrix sp. UBA4742 | reverse complement strand
CAGAAAGCCAATGAAACGTCAGAAGTTACGATGTATATCTCTTGACCTGGCGGTTTCTGGCTGAGAACCTGAACGGGTGTTCGATACGGTGAAACTAGCGGAACTGACGGAAGGCGGCGGGCGCTGATTGTGGTTTGGCCACCGATGCCGAGTTGTGCGACGCCGTTGGCTGGGTGGCGGTCGCTCGCGCTGGGCTCGATGCTTTTGAGGCTCACCTGCTGGCCGAGCTTGATGTCCGGCCGACCGACATCTGGCGGGCGGTGTCAATCATGCGGCTTGCTCCTTGCCCAAGAGCCGGCGCAGGGCTGATTCGAGATCGGGATGGGCGAAGGTAAAGCCGCTCGACTCGAGCACCGCGGGCAGCACCCGGGCGCTGGTGAACAACAAGGCCTCGGCCAATTCGCCACCGACCAGGAGCTTGGGACCAAACCTCGGCACCGCGAGGAACGACGGCCGACCCATGACCCGGCCCAGCACCTTGGTGAACCGGGCATTGGTGTCGGGATTCGGAGCGGTCAGGTTGACCGGCCCGCTGACCGGGTGATCGAGCAGGTGACGGATGGCCCCGACCTCGTCATCCAGGCTGATCCAGCTCCACCACTGACGGCCGGACCCGAACTTGCCGCCTGCCCCCAGCTTGAACAGCGGCAGCATCTTGGCCAGGGCGCCACCGCCCGCGCTCAACACGATGCCGCTGCGGATGGTCGTGATCCGGATCCCGGCGTCGGCCGCCGGACTCGCCTCGGCCTCCCAGGCAGTGCAGATCTCGGCCAGGAAGTCGCCTCCGGGCGGGCTCTGCTCGGTCACGACCTCGTCACCCCGATCACCGTAGAACCCAATGGCCGAACCGCTCACCAGGACGTCCGGCTTGCGATCGAAGCCCGCCAGGGTGGTGGCCAGTAGCGCAGTGCTCTTGGTCCGGCTCTCGAGGATCTCCCGCTTGCGTTCCGCCGTCCACCGCTTGTCACCGATTCCCGCTCCGGCCAGGTGGACCACGGCGCCCACTCCCTCGAGCGAGGCGGCGTCGATGGTGCCGGCGGCGGGATCCCAGCGAATGGCCGATTCCCCTGGCGCCACCGGCCGGCGCACGACCCGGATGACGGCGTGACCATCGGCTTCGAGCTGCCGGCACAGGGCCGTCCCGATCAGCCCCGTAGACCCGGTGACAGCGACGTCCATGGTGAGCTCCTCCGAGCGGGTGCTCGTCCGCACCGAAGGTGCATCTTCCCACTAGCGTCGGTCCTAGACCCGAGCAGAGCGAGGTGGGCCATGGCTGATGATGACCGACGTTGGGATGCAGGGCAGTCTCAGGTGGACCGCGAGGGCTTCCGGCCCAGCGCCAAGCAGATCGGCGCGGGGGCCATCGTGGTGGCGCTCATCGTGTTCGTGCTCCAGAACACCGACTCCACCCCGGTCACCCTGTTGGTGTTCGACGTGACTTTCCCGTTGTGGCTGATGCTGGCGGCCACCATCGTGTTGTCGCTGGGCGTCGGCTACGTCCTCGGTAGCCGGGGCAAGACCCGCAAGAAGAAGGACTGACCTACAGGTCGTCGTGGACGTACGCTGGCCGCCCCATGAGTACCCGCAAGCTGATCCTCCTCGCTCTGCTGTGCGGCCTCGCCCTGATCATCGCCTTCGGGGCCCAGCTAGTGCTCATCAAGTCGAACTGACGGCGGGCTGAGGTCGACTCGGACGTCGCGGTGAAGCTTTGTGGACGCGGGGGTGGCTCGCTGACAGCACAGAGAGCGGTGACTAGGTTGGCCTGGTGCCACCTGATAGGGCTTCCGCAACCGACGCCAACCGCGCCAGCCTCTTCGCCGACTACGACCTCGGTGGATTCTTCGATGAGGTGTTCGACGCCGACAACCATGTGCGTCCCCATTACGCACCCCTGCTGGCCGGGCTCGACCGCTTCACCCCCGAGGATCTCGTTCGCCGGGCCCGCATCCGAGACGCCGCCTTCCGCAGCCAGGGGATCACGTTCACGGTCTACGACGAAGGGGAGGGCATCGAGCGGACGTTCCCCATGGACCTGCTGCCCCGCATCGTGCCCGCCGACGAGTGGCAACACATCGAAGACGGCCTGGTCCAGCGGGTCACGGCCCTCAACTCGTTCCTCGACGACCTCTATGTGGGGGAAGGGGCCGCCATCCACGACGGCATTATCCCCATCTGGCTGGTCGAGACGTCTGACGGCTTCAATCGAGAGGCGTTCGGCATCCCGGTGCCGCTGGGCGCCCGTTGCCTGGTGGCTGGGGTGGACCTCGTGCGTGACGGCGAGGGCACGTACCTGGTGCTGGAGGACAACCTGCGCAATCCCAGCGGCGTGAGCTACGTCATCGAGAACCGCGTGGCCATGACCCGGGTGTTGCCTACCGTGTTCGCCAACCAGCAGATCCGTTCGGTCGACCACTACGGGCGGTCGCTGCTCAACGCGCTCAACCGGGTGGCCCCGCCGGCGTCAGGGGATAGGCCCACGGTAGTGGTGCTCACCCCGGGCGTGTTCAACTCCGCCTACTTCGAGCATGTGTTCCTGGCATCGCAGATGGGCGTCGAGCTGGTCGAGGGACGGGATCTGGTCGTCGACGACCACGTGGTGTCGATGCGCACCACCCAAGGGCTGCAGCGGGTCGATGTCATCTACCGTCGCATCGACGACGCCTTCTTGGACCCGGTCGTCTTCCGCTCCGACTCGACGCTGGGTGTGCCGGGCCTCATGGCCGCGGCGCGGGCCGGCAACGTCACCATCGCCAATGCGGTGGGCAACGGCGTAGCCGACGACAAGGCGGTCTACGCTTACGTGCCCGAGCTGATCCGCTACTACCTGGGTGAGGAGCCGATCCTGCCCAACGTGGACACGTACCTGCTGTGGGACGAGGACCAGCGCTCGGAGGTGCTCGACCGCCTCGACGAACTGGTCATCAAGCCCGTGGCCGAGGCGGGCGGGTACGGCATCGTCATCGGACCCGCCGCCAGTGACGCCGAGCTGGAGGCGTGCCGGGTCAACATCGAGGCCGACCCCCGTAACTACATCGCCCAGGAGGTCGTGTCGCTGTCACGGCACCCTTCGCTGGTCGACGACCATCTCGAGGGCCGCCACATCGATTTGCGCCCGTTCGTCCTGTCGGGTGGAGACATCGAGGTCATTCCCGGTGGCCTCACCCGGGTGGCTATGCAACGGGGATCGCTGGTGGTCAGCTCTTCGCAGGGCGGGGGCTCCAAAGACACCTGGGTCCTGGCCAAGGGCGCCGAGCTGGTGGTGGATTCCGACGCCGAGACCCACGACGGCACCGAGCCGGCGGCGGACGATGTCGAGGAGCTGAGCTGATGCTGGCTCGCGACGCGGAGAGCCTGTTCTGGACCGGCCGCTACCTGGAGCGGGCCGAGGATACGGCCCGCCTGCTGGACGTCACCTACCACGGCCTGTTGGAGACGACGCCGGCCGAGGAGGCACAGGCCTGGAGCGACGTGCTGGCGGCCGTGCGTCTGGGCCGGGTTTTCGCCGAGGGCCGCCGCCCCATTACCGCGGCGAGCGTGTCGGAGTATCTCGTCTTCGACCCCAAGAACGCGGGGTCGATCCTTTCGGCAGTGGAGCAGGCCCGCGAGAACGCGCGCACCGTGCGCGAGCAACTGTCGACCGAGCTGTGGGAATCGCTCAACTCGTTCTGTCTCGAACTGCGAGGCCGTAACCTGCGAGCCGACCTGGAGTTCCAGCCCCACGAGCTCTACGGCCTGGTGCGCCGCCAGTGCCAGACGGTGGCCGGCGTGGCGGCCGAGACGATGGCCCGCGATGAGGGCTGGCGGTTCTTCGTTCTGGGCTGGAACCTCGAGCGGGCCGAGATGTCGTGTCGCCTCCTGTCGGTGCGCTACCGCCAGTTGTCACCGTCGGCGTTTCATCAGTGGATGAACACGCTCCGCTCGGCGTCCGGGCTGGAGGCCTATCGCCGGACGTACCAGGCGTCGATGGACCCGGCTGATGTGGTCGAGTTCCTGTTGTTGTCGCGCACGTTCCCCCGCAGTGTGCTGTTCAGCCTCCGTACCGCTGAGAACGCCCTCGGGCACCTAGCCCTGGATGGGCAGTTGACCCGGCCGTTGCGCCAGCTTGGCCGGCTGCGCTCGGGGCTCGAGTTCTCCGACGTGCGCGAGCTCATGCAAGGGGATCTGGGCGAGGAGCTGCGCCAGGTCGAGGAGGGGATCCGCCAGGTGGCGGCCTCGGTGGCCACCCAGTACTTCTCCAACTCGCGGGAATTCGATCTGCACAGCCTGCACCTGCTCCCGGGAGAAGGGGGTGGACGATGAGGCTCGACATCCGCTACCGCACGACGTTCACCTACGAGAACTTGGTGCGCGAGTCGCAGAACGAGCTGCGGGCCTGCCCCCGCAGCGACGAGAATCAGGGGCTGATCTCCTACCGCCTCCAGACGTGGCCGTCCTCCAAAGTGTTCGCCTTCACCGATTACTGGGGGACCAGGGTCGACGCCTTCGGCATCCGCCTTCCGCACGTCTCGCTCGAAGTGGTGGCCGAGTCCTCGGTCGAGACCTTCCAGCGCCCGCTGCTCACTGTCGCCCCCCACCTCGAGACCCTGCGGGACCCCGCGTTCATCTCGGCTCACCATGAGTACCTCCAGCGCTCGCCTCATGCTGATTGGGGGCGGGGCATCGAGGCCGAGGCCCGCCGTCAGCGCGAGCTGGTGGGCGACGACGTGGTCAGTCTGGTGCTGGCCGTGCATCGGGTGACCGGAGCTCGCATCACCTACGCCCGGGGGGCCACCGAGGTGGGCATCGAGGTCGAGGAGGTGCTCAGCCAGGGCAAGGGCGTGTGCCAGGACTTCGCCCACCTGGCCGTCGCCCTGTGTCGCAGCCAGGGCATTCCCGCCCGTTATGTGTCGGGCTACCTGTTCACCCGTGACGACAGTGTCGGGGCCGACGTCACCGATGGCGACGTGGTCGAGGTCCAGACCCACGCTTGGTTCGAGGCCGCCATTCCCGGGTTCGGCTGGCTCGCCCTCGACCCCACCAACCAAAAAGAGGTGGGTGTGCGCCACGTCAAGATCGGCCATGGCCGTGACTATGACGACGTCCAGCCACTGCGAGGCATCTTCTGTGGGTCATCGAGCCCCACCGTCGAGCCCCGCGTCGAGATCCGTCGGGTGCGGACCAACGCGTCGCCGGTGTTCGATCGCCATGTCCGAGACCCTCAGATGGAACATCAACAGCAGCAGTAGGCGCCGTCCTGGGCCCGCGCTCGGGACCGGTAGGCTCATCGATCGGCCCGCTCGTTCTATTCCTTTTCGTGTTGCGGTTTGCGTTCCACTTGGGAGGTGGTCCCCACGGCTGAGACTTTCGACATCGTCGTCATCGGCGGCGGCCCTGGCGGCTACGCCACGGCCCTCTACGGCGCGGCGGCCGGCCTCAACATCGCCCTCATCGAGAAGGGCAAGCTGGGTGGGACGTGCCTGAACGTGGGGTGCATCCCGGCCAAGGAGCTGCTGGAGACCGCCGCGGTGTATCGCACGGTGTCCGACGCGGCCGACTTCGGCGTGAACGCCTCGGTCGAAGGGGTGGACTTCGGCGCGGTGCAGGTCCGCAAACAGAAAGTCGTCGACCAGCTCGTCGGTGGGCTGGCGACCCTGTTGAAGCGGCGCAAGGTCACGATCTACGACGGGGTCGGCACCCTCGGGCCCGGTCATCAGGTGAGCGTCAGCGGTGGTCAGTCCGGTGACGTGGAGCTGGTGGGCGAGGCGGTGGTCATTGCCAGCGGGTCGGTTCCCCGGACGGTCCCGGGCTTCGAGGTGGATGGCACCGTGGTGGTCACCTCCGACGAGCTGTTGTCGTTGCAGCCCCTGCCGCCCACCGCGGCCGTCATCGGCGGCGGGGCCATCGGCTGCGAGTTCGCCTCCATGATGTGCGACCTGGGCACCAAGGTGACGATCCTCGAGGCGCTGCCCAAGATCCTGCCCGGGTGCGACGACGACATCACCAAGCTGGTCTTGCGCCAGTTCACCGAACGGGGCTTGGACGTGAAGACCGGCGTGGCGGTGACGGGTCATCAACCCCGGCCCGAGGGCGGCACCACCGTGAGTTTCGGTGACGGTGAGACGCTGGATGTCGACCTGGTCGTCGTCTCTGTCGGGCGCCGGCCCTACACCGAGGGCCTGTTGGCTGAGGGCACCGCGGTCGTGGTCGACGAGCGCGGGTTCGTCGAGGTCGACGCCCTTTGCCGCACCGCGGAGCCGGGGGTGTACGCGGTGGGCGACGTGGTGGCCACCCCGGCCTTGGCCCATGTGGGCTTCATCGAGGGCATCACCGTGGTCAAGGACATCCTGGGCGAGGACCCGGCCGGGGTCGACTACGCCAACGTGCCGTGGTGCATCTACTGCTACCCCGAGGTGGCCTTCGCCGGCATGAGCGAGCAGGCGGCCACCGAGGCTGGCATCGAGGTGGCCGTCTCCGCCCATCGCTACATCGGGAATGGCCGGGCGCTCATCATCGGTGAGCCCGACGGCATGGTGAAGATCATCGCCCGCAAGGACGCGGACGGGAAGGCCGGTCAGATCATCGGGGTCCACATGGTCGGCCCCTGGGTGACCGAGCAGATCGGTCAGGGCTACCTGGCCGTAAACTGGGAGGCCACCGTCGATGAAGTGGCCCAGTTCATCCAACCCCATCCGACGCTCAGTGAGCTGTTCGGCGAGAGCGTGCTCGCCCTCACCGGCCGCTCGCTGCACGGCTGAGAAAGAGTAGATCGCCCCATGGCCGACATCGAGATGCCCCAATTGGGCGAGACGGTGACCGAGGGAACCATCACGAAATGGTTCAAGAACATCGGTGACCCCGTGGCCGAGGACGAGGTGCTGTTCGAGGTCTCGACCGACAAGGTGGACTCCGAGGTCCCCAGCCCGGTCGCCGGGTACCTGGCCGAGATCCGGGTGCCCGAAGGCGACACCGTCGACGTGGGGACCGTGCTGGCCGTGGTCACCGACGCCCCGCCCACCGGTGGCGACGCCGCTCCGGCCGAGCCTGCAGCCCAACCCG
>DHIQ01000105.1:5718-8137 GCA_002403895.1 Candidatus Neomicrothrix sp. UBA4742 | reverse complement strand
CGACGCTGGCCCTCGGCGTAGATGGTGTCGAATGCCAGGGACGACTTGCCCGAACCCGAGAGCCCGGTGAAGACGATGAGCTTGTCGCGGGGCAACTCCAGCGAGATGTTGCGCAGATTGTGCTCCCGAGCACCCCGGATCGTGATGGTGTCAGCCACCTGCCAAGCCTACCGGCGGGAACTCCGCCGAACACGTGTTCTGAGTAGATTCTCGACTACGGCACCGGTTCGTACGAGGTCACCCGAAAATCGACTCCCGCGAGGAAGGGCACGATCTCCGACGAAGCGACCCGCCAGCCGGCGAACTGGGGCGGGTCACCCGTCGTGTCCAGATCGACGAGAGCGAACGAGTCCGAGCCCGAGCGGGTCACCACGTCGACGGCGAACTGCAGGTCGACGGCGTTGCCGCTGGACAACCAGTTCTTGCGGCCATAGGAGCCGCCGAACTCTCGGGGTATGAACCCGTTGGGCGAGATCAGCACCGCCTCGGGGCGGCTCTCGAGCCGGTCGGCGGCCTCGGCCACCTGGTGGCTGCGGACCGACAACCAGGCCACCCCGAACACGGCCACCGCCACCGACAACCCGATGAGCAGGGTGCGCACCGAGCGTTCGACCCGCTCGATGCGGGCCATGCCGACCGCAGCCAGCACCACCCCGGAGGTCAGGATGTACCGGCCGGCCCACTGCGGCGCGGCCCCGCCGGGGAACTGGAAGAGGAACACGAGCGGCAGCGGGCCCACGGCCAGGGCCACCACCAGGCGGGACCGAACGTCGCGCCAGCCCAGCACCACGCCGGCCACCGCCACCGGGGTCGTCGCCACCAGGCCGGGCACGAAGCCCAGACCGCTCGACAACCGGAACAGATAGATGAGCACCACCAGGGCCGCGGCACCCACCACCAGGGTGCGGTCCCGGCGCGTGGCCGAGGCCCACACCAGGTAGGCCAAGGCCGCCGTCAGTCCCACGGCGAGCACGTAGGACTGGAGATCGAGGGAAGGGAACGGCGAGAACGAGGTGACCAGCGCCTCCTTCACCCGGAGCGCGAACTGCGCCCCACCGGCCGACGCCGCCCCACCGGCGCGGCCCGAACGAAAGGTTCTGCCCAACGCGGCGGTCTCGAGCGCGGCGTTGGCTCCCACCATGGCCACCATGCCCACCGTCGCCGTGACGCCGGTGACCAGGGCGCCCACCAGGTTGCGCCGTCCGATCAGGAGAACCAGACAGACGAGGGCGGTGCCCACCAGGCCGTAGACGGCCGACTCGGTACGCATACTGAAGGCGACGCCGAATGCGAGTCCGGCCAGCGCACCCCGCCACCACCGAGGCCCGCGGTCAACGGCGTCGAACAATGCGACGATCCCCCAGGCCATGAGGGCGACGCCGATGGCGTGCTCCCAGAAGTCCAGGGCGTAGATCACCATGGGCGAGGCCAACCCCACCAGCCAGAATGCCGGCCACCCATCCCCTTCGCTGAGCCGTCGGGCCAGAGCCCGAGCGGCGAAGGCGGCGGCGATCGCCCCCAGCATCGGGAGCAACAGCGTGAGCCGGTACCCACCGAGACGCCACAAGGGCTCGGCGGGCAGCAGGGCCGGCAATGAGGTCACGTTCACGAACCGGTCGCCGATCTTGGCCGTGTAGTACAGCCCGTGCACTCGACCATCCGGGTCCTGACTCTTGGCCCAATAGCCGACATCGGGGTCGAAATCTCCCCGCTCATCCATCACCTTGAGGGTGGCCACCTTGCCGCCGGTGTCGGTGCCGAGATAGCCCCGGGTGTCGTTCAGCAGCGACAGCCCGGCGTACACCACCAACAAGACGAGCGCGGCCACCACCGGTCGACAGACCAGCGCGGCGAGCGACGTCGTGCGCCCCCGGCGCGAGGTCACAGCCGGTGCATCCACGCCGGCGACCTTACCGAGCCGGTCGCGGCGAGGTGAGCATGGCGGGCGGCCCAGAGCTCAGCCGACTTCGCGCAACTCGCGCTTCAAGTCCTTGATCTCGTCGCGGAGCCGGGCGGCGTACTCGAAGCGCAGGTCGGCTGACGCCTCGTGCATCTCCTCTTCGAGGGTCAGGATGAGACGGGCCAGCTCGTCGTGGGGCAGCTCAGCCAGATCGACACGGGGCGTGTCCCTCCGGGTCGAGCGCTTGTCGGAGCCGGGCACAGGAGTGGTCCCGGCCGGACGGAGGTAAGAGAGGATGTCGGTCACGGCCTTGCGGATGGTCTGGGGATTGATGCCGTGCTCGATGTTGTAGGCCTCTTGCAGGCCGCGGCGACGGTTGGTCTCGGAGATGGCCCGCTGCATCGAGTCGGTGACCTTGTCGGCGTACATGATGACCTGGCCATCGACGTTGCGGGCGGCCCGCCCGATGGTCTGGATGAGGGAGGTCCCGCTGCGCAGGAAGCCCTCCTTGTCGGCGTC
>DHIQ01000105.1:0-5483 GCA_002403895.1 Candidatus Neomicrothrix sp. UBA4742 | reverse complement strand
TCCTTGTCGGCGTCGAGGATGGCCACCAGCGACACCTCGGGCAGGTCGAGCCCCTCACGGAGCAGGTTGATGCCGACCAGCACGTCGAACTCGCCGAGGCGGAGATCGCGGAGGATCTCGATGCGTTCGATGGTGTCGACCTCGCTGTGTAGGTAGCGCACCCGCACTCCCAGTTCCAGCAGGTAGTCGGTGAGATCCTCGGACATCTTCTTGGTGAGCGTCGTGACCAGCACCCGGTGGCCGTCCACGACGCGCTGGTTGATCTGCTCGATGAGATCATCGATCTGGCCCTTGGTGGGCTTGACGATCACCTCCGGGTCAACCAGGCCGGTGGGGCGCACCACCTGCTCGACGATCTGGTTGGACTGGGCCAGCTCGAAGGGCCCGGGCGTGGCCGACAGGAACAACACCTGGCCCACCCGTTCCATGAACTCCTCGAAACGCAGCGGACGGTTGTCGGCCGCCGACGGCAAGCGGAAGCCGAACTCGATCAGGTTCTGCTTGCGGCTGTGGTCGCCTTCATATTGGCCGTGGAGCTGGGGCACCGACTGATGCGATTCGTCGAGCACCACCAGAAAATCGTCGGGGAAGAAGTCGATCAGCGTGCCGGGTGGCTGGCCGGTCGATCGACCCTCGATCGGCGCGCTGTAGTTCTCGATGCCGTTGCAATAGCCAACTTCCTGCATCATCTCGAGGTCGTACTGCGTGCGCATTCGCAGTCGCTGCGCCTCGAGCAGCTTGCCCTCTTTCTCGAAGGAGGCGAGACGCTCCTGGAGTTCGGCTTCGATGCGGGTGATGGCCTTGGCCATGCGTTCCGCGTCGGCGACGTAGTGGGTCGCGGGGAGCACCACCAACTCGTCGAGGTCGGCCACCTTCTCACCCGTGAGCGGATCGACGACGCTGATGGCCTCGACCTCGTCGCCGAACAGCTCGATGCGGACCGCCGTCTCGTCGTAGGCGGGATGGATCTCGATGGTGTCGCCCCGGACCCGGAACTTGCCCCGCACCAGGTTCATGTCGTTTCGCTCGTAACGCATGTCGACCAGGGCCCGCAGGATCGACCGCTGGTCATGTTCCTCGCCGCGACGCACGGCCAGCATCTGCGCCCGGTACTGCTCGGGTGATCCCAGGCCGTAAATGCACGACACCGAGGCCACTACGATGGTGTCCCGCCGGGTCAGCAGGGCCGAGGTCGCCGAGTGCCGCAACCGGTCGATCTCATCGTTGACCGAGCTGTCCTTCTCGATGTAGGTGTCGCTGGCGGCCATGTAGGCCTCAGGCTGGTAGTAGTCGTAGTACGAGACGAAATATTCGACCCGATTGTCGGGGAAGAACTCGCGGAACTCGTTGGCCAGCTGCGCGGCGAGCGACTTGTTGGGAGCGATGACCAACGTCGGCCGCTGGACCTGCTCGATCGTCCAGGCGATGGTGGCGCTCTTGCCGCTGCCGGTGATGCCCAGCAGCGTCTGGAACCGGTCGCCCCGGTCGAGGCCCTTGGTCAACTCGGCGATGGCGGTCGGTTGGTCACCGGAAGGCTCGAAATCGGACACCATGCGGAACGGTTTCGAGGAGACGCCGTCGGGCGACGCCAAGAACTCGGTCGACGTCGGCGGGGCAGATGAGTCGGGAATCCTCACCTCGGGCATGGGTATCAGCCTAACGAGGGCATGTGACACTGATCATCCCGGCTCCACCGTGGTGTCGGCCCGCAGCTGCGACACGGGCCGGATGTCGAACCGCTCCCCTGGCGGATACTGAGCGAATTGGGCGTCGTTGAAGGTCAGCCCCGCCCTCACCGCCACCGAGTCGTAGGCCAGTTCCAGTGCGCCCTGGATGTTGGACTGGTCCAGGTAGGCCGAGATGTTCTGCTCCTGGATCGGTGCGGGGCCGATCACCACGGTCCCCGTGGGGTGGGGAACGGCGGAGACCACCCCCTGCTGGATGACATGAGCGTCGTGCCCGGCCCGGTGCCACAGCAACGACCGGTGGCCCCGGGTGGCGAGCCCAGCTCCCACCACCACGATGGCGGCGACCACCAGGAGCTCCCGCCGCCACGCCCCCACCATGGCGAGGAGCCCCGCCCACACCAGGGCTCCCCCGATCGACGACACGAAGTTGAAGCGGTCCCCCGCTCCCAGCGGCGCGTAGAGATACTTGGCGAAAGGAACGGTCCCCAGGAAAATGACGGCGCAACCGACGGCCACGGCCGCCTCGGCCCGGACCGCCCGGGGACGCAGCGATGGCAGGGCCAGGCGGGCCGCGGCCACGGCCACGCCGATGATGCCTCCGATCATGATGATCGACGCCACCGGGCCCTCGGGCGCGATCCCCCAGCCGAAATGGGCGCCGATGACCTGGCTGAGGTCTGCCACACCGGTCGACACGTGCTTGCCGGGGTGCCAGTGGGCCACGATCCACAGTGCCACCATCCCCAACACCAACGCTCCGGCCGCGGCCAGCCGCCAGTCCGGTTGCCGGCGCCGGTGCCAAGGGATGACCACGATCAACACCGCGGCCAGCGGGATGATGGCTTCGTAACAGAGGGCGGACGCGGCAAACAGCACCAGGGCCCCGGCCTGACGACGACGGCTCGTCGAGTCGAGCAGGGCCGTCGCGGCCGTGGCCAACAGCACACACAACGAGATGTTGGTGGCCGACGCCCACGCCTCGAGCGACGTGTGATTGGGGAACACCACCCACAACAGGGCGGCACCGAGGGCCAGGCCCGACCCGAAGTACCGGCGCAGCACTACGACCAGCAGTGCGGCCGTGGCGGCCCCCAAAACCGCCTGCACGGTCAGCGTGACCAGCGGGTGCTGTCCCACCAGGCCGAACACGATGGCGTAGACCAAAGCCGCCCCCGGCCGGGCGGTCTGCTGCGCGGTGCCCGCCGCGGCCCAGGCGCCGTCGAAATGGGCATTGCGCAACGTGAACCAATCGTCCAAGACGTAGCCGGGACCCAACACGGCGTAGACCGACGAAGCCAACAGGCTGGCAGCGGCGGCCACCGTCGGCGCCAGCCAGCCCGACCCGCCGACGTAGGTGCTCGGGGCAGGGGCCGGACCGTCCGTCGTTGTGGCCGGACCCATGCGGCCACCATAGAGCCAAGGGCCGCGGCCTCGGAGGCACCGTCGGCCGCTAGCCGGGCGCTAAGGTCACATGCCCCGCCGTCGAGCCCCTCACTGGAGCCCCCCCATGCAGGACGCCCTCGGATCGCCGCAGTCGGTCCTCGTACTCGGCGGTGCCTCGGAGATCGCCCTGGCCACCGTCAGGCGGTTGATCGAGGGCCGCTGCCGCACCGTCGTGCTCGCGGTGCGGGACCCGGCCGCCGTGGCGGACGCCGCCGACGAGCTGCGAGGCCGGGGCGCCGAGGTCGAGGTGATCGCCTTCGACGCGTTCGACACGCTGTCACACCCGCGCGTGATCGGTGCGGTGTTCGACCGCCATCCCGATCTCGACCTCGTCCTGGTCGCGTTCGGCGTGCTGGGCGACCAGGACGACTTCGACGAACACCCGGAGGCAGCGGCGGACGCGGTCCGCATCAACTTCGTCGGCGCCGTATCGTCCTCGCTGGTCGTGGCCGACCGTTTCCGGGACCAGGGCCACGGAACCCTGGTGGTCCTGTCGTCAGTGGCGGCCGAACGGGCCCGCAAGACGAACTACGTGTACGGCTCGACCAAAGCCGGCCTGGATGCCTTCTCCCAGGGTCTCGGCGATGCGCTGGTCGGCACCGGGGCCCGGGTCATGGTGGTGCGACCCGGGTTCGTCCACACCCGCATGACCGCCGGCATGGCCGCCCAGCCGTTCGCCACCACGGCCGATGCGGTGGCTGAGCAGATTGTCCGGGGCCTGGAACGGGGCTCGCACACCGTGTGGGCGCCGCCCCTGGTGCGCTGGGTGTTCGCCGTGCTGCGCCATCTCCCGCGGCGGTTGTGGCGGATCGTGTCCGCCCGCTGACCATGGCCGCCACCGACGAGACGCACGATGCCGGAGCGCGGGCTCGTGGCCTGATCCGCGCCCTGCGTCCCCGTCAGTGGGCCAAGAACGTCCTGGTGTTCGCCGCCCCGGTGGCAGCCGGCACCATAGATATGAGGTCGACCGTCACCAAGTCGCTCCTGGCCTTCGTGGCCTTCTGCCTGGCCGCCAGCGGCACCTACCTGCTCAACGACGCCCGTGATGTCGAGGCCGACCGGATGCATCCGGTCAAGCGCGACCGCCCGATCGTCACGGGACTGATCCCCGTCACCACCGCCTACGCCATCGGCGGCGTCCTCATCATCGCCGCGCTGGCCATCGGTTTCGCCACGACCCGCGACCTGGGCATCACCCTCTTCGCCTACCTGGTCTTGACCACCGCCTACTCCTTCGGCCTCAAGCGGATCGCCATCCTCGACATCGTGGCCGTGGCCGCGGGGTTCGTCCTGCGAGCCATCGCCGGTGCCGCCGCCACCGGGGTCCCCATTTCCGAGTGGTTCTTCATCGTCACCAGCTTCGGGGCCCTGCTGGTGGTGGTGGGCAAGCGGGAGGGGGAGCTGAGCCAGCTGGGCGACCGGGCCGGCGAGGTGCGGGCCACCCTCGGCGTCTACACCGCCGACTTCTTGCGCTACCTGCGGTCGGTCGCCACCGGGGTCGTCCTCGTCGCCTACTGCCTGTGGGCGTTCGACTCGGCCTCCACGGCCGGATCAGGCTCGGTCTGGTTCCAGCTGTCCATCGTGCCGTTCGCCATCGCCATCTTCCAGTACGCCCTCATCCTCGAACAGGGCGGCGGTGAGCACCCCGAACAGGTGCTCACCTCGAACCGCACCATCCTGCTCTCAGGCGCCGTCTGGGCAATCATCTATGCCTATGCCGTCTACCGCACCTGAGCCCGCCGCCGCGCTCGGGCTCCCGGCGCTTCGCCGACGCCTGCTGGCCGGCTGGGGAGGGACGTCGCCCACCGCCGCTCTGGTGGCGCGTCCCACCTCCGCCGAGGATCTGGCCGCGTCGATGGCCGACATCCCGGCTCGGGGGGTGATCGCCCGCGGCCTCGGCCGAGCGTACGGCGACAGCGCCCAGAATGCCGGCGGGAGGGTCATCGACACCACCGGGGTGCTGGATTTCCACCTCGCTCCGACCACCGGCATCGTCCGCGCTTCGGGCGGTGCCAGCCTGGACGCGCTGATGCGCGACCTCGTGCCACGCGGGTTCTTCGTGCCGGTGACCCCAGGGACCCGCTACGTGACCGTGGGGGGCGCCATCGCCGCCGATATCCACGGGAAGAACCACCATCACGCCGGATCGTGGTGCAACCACGTGTTGAGCATCACGCTGGCGCTGCCCGACGGCTCGGTGCTCGAGGTCTCCCCCGACCACCACGCGGAGGTGTTCTGGGCCACGGCGGGCGGCATGGGCCTCACGGGCATGATCCTCGAGGCCACCTTCCGGTGCCCCCCGATCGAGACGAGCCAAGTGCTGGTCGACACCGACCGCGCCCCGGACCTCGA
>DHIQ01000096.1:545-26894 GCA_002403895.1 Candidatus Neomicrothrix sp. UBA4742 | reverse complement strand
ACCACGACGTGGCCGACGAGCTCCGCACCCTGAGCGCAGTGCAGATCGCGGCGCTGGCCGGGGTGTGGGCGGCAGGGCTGGTCGTCTACGCCGGGGTGCTCACCGCCGTGTTGCCCGGGCTGCGGCGGACGCAGGCGGTCGTCCTCAACACCGCCACCAGCGCCGTGTCCAACGTCGTGCCCTTCGGGGGCGCGGTGGGGGTGGGCGCCACCTACGGGATGTGCCGCTCGTGGGGGTTCTCCGTGCCCGCCATCACCCTGGGGATCTTGGTCTCGGGCGTCTGGAACGTCCTGGTCAAGCTCGGGCTGCCTATCGTGGCCCTCGCCTTGTTGGCCATCACCGGTGAGGCCAGCGGTCGACTGGTAGCCGCTGCGGTGGCCGGGATGGCCGTCCTGGTGGTGGCCATCACTCTGCTGATCCTGGTCCTGCACAGCGCTTCCCTGGCCACCGGCGTGGGCCGCCTGTTGCAACGCATCGTGACCGGCGCCCTTCGGATCATCCGCCGCCCGGACCGGGATGGCGTGGAGGCCGCAGTCGTCGAGTTCCGCCATCGCAGCCGCGCCCTCATCGCCCGTCGCTGGCCCCGGATCACTGGCTGGATGCTGGGGTACGCCTTGATGCAGTTCCTGCTCCAGCTGTTGATCCTGCGCTGGTTGGGGGAGACGTCGCTCAGTGGGATCGAGGTGTTCGCCGCCTTCGCCTTCGGCCGGCTGCTGTCGACCATCCCCATCACCCCGAGCGGCGTGGGCTTCGCCGACACCGGGGCCGTCGCCGCCTTGGTGGCGTTCGGCGGCGACCCGGCCATTTGCACCGCCGGCGTCTTGTTGTTCACTGGCTTCGTGTACCTACTGGAGATCCCGGTCGGGGCCGCCTCGTGGCTCGTTTGGGCTCGAATGTCGTCCTGGCGGCAGCAACGGGCCGTGTGAGGTCGGTTTTCGGTCGGAAATGCGATAGGAACGCGCGCCGGGTGCGATGCCTTTCTGGACGTGGCGAACCCGACCGCAACCGAACGCCCGTTCATGACAAAACGACGTTGATTATTACGATCGAGTTGCGAATATCGCGCTCTTCGGTAACCATGTTCGCTCATGCGCACGCCGCCTACGACTTCCGCGTCCCGCCCGCTGCGCTCTGTAGCGGTAGGGCTCGTGCTCGCCCTGATGGTCATCCCTGCCCTCCCTACCGCCGCCGGGGCTGACCAGGTCACCGACAAGCAGGCCGAGGCCCGCCAGGTCGCCGACAAGCTCGATGCCCTCGGCTCCAAGGTGCAGGCCCTCAACGCCGCCTACGAGGTCGCCAACCAGCGACTCGAAGAGGCACAGGCCAACATCGACGACGCCCAGAAGCGGCTCGACCAGGCCAATGCCGACCTCGATGCCACCGGCAAGAAGTTGGCCTCCTATGCCGTCGAGGCGTACGTGAGTGGCAACGACCCCCAGAGCTTCGACGCCATCCTCACCAGCGAGACGAGCGATGGTCCGGTCAAGAGCGGGTACATCCAGAGTCTGAGCGGCAGTCGCGCCGACATCCTCGACCAGGTACAGGCGACCAAGGCCAAGGTCACCGAAGAGGCCGCGCAGCTCGACCAAGCCAAGGCTGAGGCCCAGACCCACGCCGATGCGGCCGAGTCCGCCAAGAATCAGGCCGACGCCGACGTGGCCGAGCAGGCCAAGATCAAATCCAAGGTCGACGGCGAGCTGTCGTCGGTGCTCGCCGCCGAGCAGGCCCGCCGCCAGGAAGCAGCTGCCAGGCAAGCCGCCGCCGCCGCCGCCGCCGCTCGCGCCGTCCCCCGAGTCAGCACGACAGCCTCCCCGGTGACCCCGACCGGGCCCACCACGCCGGCGCCCAAGCCCAACGGCGGAGCGGGGGCCGCGGTCGCCGCGGCCATGTCCAAGATCGGCTCGCCCTACGTGTGGGGTGCCGCCGGTCCCAGCACGTTCGACTGCTCCGGCCTCACCCTGTGGGCCTGGGCGCAGGCGGGCGTCAGCCTCCCCCACTTCACCGGGAGCCAGCTGGCCGTGTCCCGTCGGATCTCGATCTCCGAACTGCAGCCCGGCGACCTCGTGTTCTTCTGGGGCCCCGGTGACAGTGGGCCTCCCGGTCACGTCGGTCTCTACATCGGTGGCGGGATGATGGTCCACGCCCCCCACGCCGGCTCGTCGGTCCACACCGACTCCATCTACTACTGGAGCGGCGCCGCCATGTCCGCCGGCCGCGTCGGCTGACCCCAGCCAGCCCGCTCCCTACTGAGGGGTGGCGAAATCAGAGGCCGGCCATGCGGGCGAAACGGGTCAGCTCCCCCACCGGGTCCTCCCCGCCGGGCTGAAAGGCGATCTCGGTGGCGCCCTGGGCCGCCATCGTGTCCAGCCGGCTCTGCAGCTCCGCCTCCGTGCCGGTGAGGGTGAGCGCCAGGATCGTCTCGGCCGTCACCACGTCACGGTCCCACTCGTTGATCCCGACCAGGTGCCGCTCGTGGACGCGCAGGTGACGCTCGGCCTCGTCGAACTCCTCGATCCTGCCCCGCCAGACGTCGCCGCCCGGGAGCGCCTCGGCCATCCCTTGTTCCCAGAGCGCGTGATACAGCACCGATGCGCCCGGACCGGCCGCCGCCACCGCCCGAGGCGACCCCGCGTCCTCGCCGTCGTCGAGCACGGTGCCGTACACGACCACGGTCGACCACTCGAAGCCGGCTTGGGGAGCACTCACCGACATGATGCCGTCACCGATGCGGTGGGCCACCTGGAGTCCTCTCGGCCCCATGGCCGAGAGGAGGATGGGGACCTCGAGCGGCCGGGGAGCGCCGAAGCCGTCAGGGTGGATCATCTGGATGCGAGCCCCGTCCCACTCGACAGCCTCACCGGCCAGCAGGCCCCGTAGCGCGCTCACATAGGCCTCCACCTCGGACCACCGCATGGCGGGCTGGCCCAGGACCAGACGACCGGTGAATCCGGTGCCGACCCCGAGGGCGACCCGCCCGGGGGCCAACTCGGCCAGCCCGGCCGTCGCCGCTGCCGTCACCATGACGTGGCGAAGACTGGGGACCAGCACGCCAGGGCCGAGGCCGATGGTCGAGGTCCGTTCCGCGGCGCGCGTGAGCGACACCCAGACGTCGCCGTACAGCGCCGGCGAGTCGTACATCCACGCCCGCCGGTACCCAAGCTGTTCGGCGGCGGCGACGAGGTCGGGGGCTGCCGCGGACGGAGCGAAACCGCAGGAGATGTCCATAGCCCGGAGCCTGCCACAGGTCGATGCCGACCGACGCGCCTACCTCGACCCAAGGCCTACCCGCCGCAGGATGACCAGGGCGCTGGCCACCAGCCACACGTCGCCGGCCGCGAGCCCCACCCGCTGGAACAACCCACGGGCCGGCCCCAGGGTGGTAGCCACCAGGCACGTCGCGGCCGCCACGGCGATGACCACCGACGCAGCCGCCCCCCTCGTCCGTCCCAACCGTCGAAGGGGAGGCACGGCCAGGGCGGGGACGAGGGTGAGGGCGACGTAGCCGATCCCGGCGAAGCCTCCGTGCCATCCGTCGCTCCCCCGTCCCAAGGGCACGGCGGCCACCCCGAGGCTGGCCACACCGCACACGACCGCCGCTAGCCACGCCCACCCGGCCAGCGCTCGGCGCAAAGCCAGGCCGTAGAGCGGGACAGCCAGCCCGAATACGATGAAGCCGGCGGTCATCACCGCACGAGTCGGGGCTCCGATGGCGGCCAGGTCGCTGATGGCGCCCCGCACCGGCGAGTACCCGGCGGTCACGACCCCACATCGCACCCAGGCCCCCACGAAGGCCACCGGCCCCACCACGCCCCCGAGGACCAGCCACCGCCACCACCCGCCAACCGGCGGCCCGAACGGTCGCCCTGGCGACCGTTGCCTACGCCGGCTCGGGAGACGACTCATCACGGCCCCTCGGTGCGTTGGGCGGCCAGGGCAGCCAGGGCCGGTCCACCTCCGGCCAGGCGGTCCTGATCGACCGGGATGGGCACGCCCGCGGTTGTGCCCGTGGACGACCATTGCCACAACGTCCAGGTCGGCCAGCCACCGAACGGTGGACCGGGATCGGGCTCCGTCGTATACCGGGCGACCCACAGCGGCGAGGCGGCGAAGCGGTCCGTGCCCGCCATCCGCAGCGTCCAGAACGAGGCGCGGGTGTAGACCACAGGCGTCCGGCCGGTCCGCTGCTCCACCTCACCCGCCCAGTCGCCCACCCAGTCGGCCAGGGCGGCTGGGTCGAGCGCGCCCGCCTCCTCGACGTCGAGGGCAGGAGGGAGATCCCCAGGGGCAGCCAGCTTGCCCGCCACCTCGACGAACGCGTCGGCGTCGGCCATGGCGCTCCCGGCCTCGGGACGGGCGTAGTGGTAGGCACCGCGGTAGAGTCCGGCCGCAGCCACGCCCGACCAGTCCCGCGTGAACCAGGGATCCACTAGGTCGGAGCCCTCAGTGGCCTTCAGGTAGACGTAGCTGACGCCGGCGCCCCGCACGGCCAACCAGTCGATGCGGGCACCGTGGGGGTGCTGATAACTGGACGTGTCAATTCCCAGCGCCGGCGGACCAGGCGGAGGGCTGACCAGGGGCAAGGGCACTGGCGTGCGCTGCAACCCGACGAGCCCAACCAGCAGCAGGGCCACGAACCCGATGAGTAGCCCTGCGGTCTGCACTGGCGAGAAACGAGCCGGTTGACGTCCCGGGGCGATCACCGGGTCGACCCGCGTGTCCATCGGATCCGGCGACGGACCACGCGACGGATCGGTTGGCGGGTCAGCGGGGTGGTTCACGCTCAGGGCAGGATGACGGGGCGATCCCACCGGTCCTCGGGAAGCACGCCGTCCACCACGGCCGTGATCTCGGTGGCCCGGAGTTCGGCCCGGCCCCCGATCACCGTGACGAACGCGGTGTCAGCGGCGTCGCGGCCAGTGGCGATGCGCACCAGGGCTGAACGTGGCGCCAGCCGGGTGGCGTCGTAGACCTGCCAGGCATCACCCGTGTAGGCCTCGAACACCGCGTGGAAATCCATGGGCGACAACCCGGGTGCGTAGACCGCGACCGTCCGAGCCGGGATGTCGAGGCCGCGACAGATCGTCACCCCGAGATGGGCGAAGTCTCGGCACACTCCTTGACCGGCCATGAGTGTGTCCACCGCGCCGTCGGTGGGACCGCTGCTGCCGAAGACGTAGGCAGTGCGCCGGGCGATCCAATCGGTGATGGTCTGCACCGCGTCGTGGCCACGGCCGAGATGGCCGAACTCACCGGTGGCCCATCCCACCAACCGGTCCGACGGGCAGTACCGGCTGGGCCGCAGGTAGGCCAGCAACTCCAACTCGGTGGCGGCGACGGGGTCGGGAGGGGTCCCGGTGATCGCCGCCGTGTAGGCGATGGTGACCGCTCCGCGCGGAGCGTCCAGAACATGGAATCGCGAACCGTGGTCACCGGTCGGCTCGCGGACGGTGCCGGTGAAGGGGGAACCGTCGACGGAGACCTGGATTTCCTCGTCCAGGATCAAGGTGGCCGCCCGGGCCACCGCTACCTGCAGGGCGAGGGTCGCCGGCTCTTCCACCTCGAAGGCCAGAGCGCAACCGACCTGGTGCCCGACGGTCGCGCTCACCGATCCACCACCACAGAACCTTCGAACCGCGGAGCGGAACCACGAAAACCAGCCGGTGTCACCGGGGCAGTGTGACCCCATCCGCGCCGCTGGGCCAGCCCGGGCAAGATCCCGTTGGGAGCGCGAAGGGGTATCGCGCCCAGGGTTTGGGTACGCTGTAGTTCGCCTGCAGGCCATTCGGGCTGGCAGGCGTTCTAAGAGAAGAGAAGACATTGGCTACAGGTACCGTGAAGTTCTTCAATGCTGAGAAGGGCTTCGGCTTTATCTCCCGTGAGCAGGGCGACGACGTGTTCGTCCACTACTCCAACATCCAGGCAACCGGCTACAAGTCACTCGATGAGGGCCAGCGGGTCGAGTTCGACGTCGCTCCCGGCCGCAAGGGTGAGGAAGCCCAGAACGTCCGCATCATCTGAGGTTCGCTGAGATCGATCGAGTCGCCGGCCTTCGTGCCGGCGACTCGACGTTTTCGGTGAATGCCACCTCGTGAGGTGGAAAGTAGATGACGTCGGTCGAATGAACAGGACATTACGTGGCTAGTCAACGAACCAGTTTCGACAAGCTCCAGCGGGACCGGGCCAAGAAGGCCAAGGCCGCCGCCAAGCGAGAGAAGCGCCTCGAAGGCACCGAGGGCGAGGGCGACCGCGAACTCGAGGAGACCCCGGCGTCGCCGGGAAACGACATTCCCGCCGAAGAGGTGCTCAAGCGGCTCGAGGAGCTGCACGCGCGTTACGACGCCGAGCAGATCGAGTTCGAGGAGTTCGAAAAGGCCCGGGCCGAGTTGCTGGCCCGCCTCACCGTGGACTGACCCCCGCCGGCCGGTGATGTGTCAGTTCCCGGCCGACACCGACCGTGACCGGTCGACCAGCACGCTGACCTGATCGAACATGTCGAGCTGCTCCCGTGTGGGCGGGCGCTCGGACGAGAGCCCCCCGAGGGCATCGAGCCAGAAGCCACTGCCATCCTGACGCTGGACGTAGGGAACATCCACCGTTTTGCTCTCGCCCAGCAAGGCGCTCATGTGGCGCTGGCCGAGGCGGATGGAGTAGATCTCGTCGAGCCGCGCCCGCTGCACCCGGATGGACCGCCCGTGCGCCACCATCTCTGCGGGGGAGACGACGACCTTCATGCGCAGCAGGGCGCGCCCCTGGGCGGCCATAGCCGCGGCGAGAGCCAGGCAGACCACGATGAAGAACCCGTTGCTCACGACGTGCAGCCCGGAGCCACCATCGAAGAGGTCGACGACCGCCGAGATCGCCCAGAACGTCATGAACGCGGCGAGCAGGAACAACGCGACGCCCAATACCGTCACCACCGCCACCCGCGGGGCGGGGAACACCTGCTCGCGGTTCTGGCGACGATCTTGTCCCCGGGGGCGGACCAAATCATCGCCACAAGCCGGGTGGAGCGGGGCGGACCGGTTGAGAATCGGGACCACCGCAGAAGGCGCAGGTACCCGGGTCGGGGCCGAGGCTGGAGGCGGGGCCACGGTGTCGGGCGAGGAGCCTCGCCTCCGGCGCCGCGGGGCGGGTGGAGGGGAGACGAGGCGGGTGTCCGGGCCGAACATCCACCCCGGGGGCTTCAACCCGTCGGGGTCGAAGCCGCAGCTCTGGCACCAGTCCCAATCCATCCGTACAGGCGTCGTGCATTCCGGGCATGCCGGCTCTTGAACAGCCATGGTCTGTGCATCGTCACACTCGGCATCCGAGCTGAGGGTTTTCTGGGCCGAATGGCCTATGTCGGAGCTATGGAATCAGCCTCTCTCCGCGGCAGTACGACGCATGTACGGATATCGCGTGTGGTCAGGCATGCTCTGGTGGTGGAGCTGCTGTTGTTCGAGGAGGTTGCCGACGCTCTGCGAGGGCTGATCCCGGCCGAGCTGGGCACCCAGCGCCAGCGCGTCCGCCGCTATGGCATCAAAGTCTGGTTCGACGCCGTCAACCCGCCCCGGGAGCACTATGAAGCCCAGGTGATCGGCTCCGCAGGGGTGGAATGCGCCACGATTCTGGCGATCGAGGTGGGCTTCCACGCCGAGTACCCCAATCCCGCCGATAACGAAGCGGTGCTGGCCAGGCTGGCGGCCCAGGAGCGCCGGTGGCGGCGACCACTGGGACCCGAGGCCGTCGCCGGTGGGTTCCTGGGCCGCCCCGACGACTGGTGTCGCGTGTCGGAGACATGGCCCGACCCCGACCTCAGCGACCCCGGTCTTGGCATCGAGCTGGCCGCCCGCCTCACCGATTACGTGTTGGCCCTCGAGCCGGCCCGCCGCGCCAAGCGCTGACGCATTGCGGAAAGCGGGCTCACCCACGAAACACCCACGAACCTTGTGCACTCATGCACGCCTGCGGTTCATCAGCGCGCGAAGTTCCGAGGTGGCGCCACGAAACGGACATCCATTGACCGGTTTTGGCCTAGGGACGGGGCGGGAAGACGGGAGGGCGCTTCTCGATGAAGGCCCGAACGGCCTCAGCGTGTTCAGGTGAGCTCCAGCACTCGCGCAGCGCCTCGCTCTCTCGGCGCTGGACGAGGTGGAGGTCGGATTCGGTGGCGTTCAGCGTCAGGAGCTCCTTGATCATCCGCAACTGCGGCGCGGCGTTGGCGCCGATGCTCGAGGCCAACTCGAGCGCTTCGGACACCAGCAGATCCGGCTCACAGATCCGGTCGACGAGCCCGCCTCTCGCCGCCTCCTCGGCACCGAGCAGACGACCGGAGAGCGCCATCTCGCTGGCCCGACCGAAGCCCATACGCAGCACAAGGAAGCGGGTGGATGCCAGCTCAGGGACGAGGCCTACCTTGATGAAGCCCATGCCCAGGCGAGCGGAGCGCGAGGCCAGGATCACGTCGAAGGGCAACACCATCGTGACGCCGATCCCGACCGCGGCTCCGTTGATGGCGGCGATGAGCGGCTTCGACCGACGGCACAGTGCCACCCAGTCGAGACCGGCCGGCATGCCCCCTTGCCCCTCGGCCGTGTTGTCGCCCGGATCGTCGCCCTCGATCCGTACGGAGAACGTGTCCTCCATGTCGGCTCCGGCGCAGAACCCGCGCCCGGCTCCGGTCAGCACAATGGCACCGATCGACGGGTCGGTGTTGGCACCCTCGATGGCGGCGGCGAGCTCCTCGGCCATGGGAGGCGTCCACGCGTTGAGCCGCTCGGGTCGGTTCAACGTGAGCAGCAGCACCTCGTCGCGTTGCTCCGCCACGATCGTGTCGTAGTCGGCCACGTCGTCCCCCGTTTCCCTGGTCCCTCCACTGGTGATCCGAACCGTAGTCACGTGCTGGAGTCCTTCTACGAGGTGCCCCCAACCTGGGGTCCACCGACCTCCCAGCCGGGCTGTACGTGCCTGACGGTCGTACCCTGGCACTCTCATGTCCCGACAGGTCACACGGCTCGTCATCGGCCAGATCACCAGGGTGCCGGACTGGCACCCAGAGTACGACACCTTCGAGGCTTTCCCGGTCCACGTCTGGCTCGTGCGCCACCCGACGGCGACGATCCTCGTCGACACCGGCATCGGACAGCACAACGATCTGATCGATGAGTGGTACGGACCCGACACTGTTCCCATCGACGAGGCGCTGGCAACGGAGGGCCTCGGTGCAGACGACATCGACGCCGTCGTTCTGACGCACCTCCATTTCGATCACTGCGGCCAGGTGTCGGCCCTTCGAGCGCCCGTCTACGTGCAAGCCGCAGAACTCGATGCAGCCAAGGCCCCCGGCTACACGGTGTCCGACTGGGCGGCGATTCCGACCTCTCGTCTGCGTGTCGTCGAGGGCGACGCCGAAATCGCACTAGGTGTCCGCCTTCTCCTGACTCCCGGTCACACGCCGGGGCACCAGTCCGTCGTCGTCGAGGACGACGCATGCCGGATCGTCATCGGCGGGCAGTGCGCCTTCCACGGTGAGGAGCTGCGATCGGGTGAGCCGTCGGGCTCGAACCTGCATGACGAGACGTGGCGAGAGGCGGCAAGGGCATCCCTCGCTCGAATCGCTGCGCTGGATCCGTGCATGGTCGAACTCAGCCACGCCGACCCGGTCACCCGGTGACACGGCCTCTAGAGCTCGAACCGGTACAAGTTGGTCTCGCGCTCGACGAAGCCGAGGCGGAGGTAGAGGCGGTTGGCTGCCTCCCGCGAGGGACGAGAAGTGAGGTCGACCGTGGTAGCCCCGGCGGCGCGAGCCCGCTCGAGGGCAGACTGGTTGAGCGCCTGACCCACACCCCGGCCCCGGACCGCGTCGTCGACCACGACGTCCTCGATCCACGCTCGCAACCCCGTCGGGATCCGGAACAGGACCAACGTGAGACTGCCCACGATCTCGCCGTCGCGATCGGGATCCCGAGCCACGAGAAGGGTGGAGGCTTCGGAGCGGGCCATGACGCCGAGAGCTCCCTCGTCGGGAACCGGGTTCGATCTCGACAGCTGGGGGATCAACCGTTCGAAGGCGGCCACCACCTCGGGGGTGACCTCGGTGACCTCGCTGACCTCGATCGGACTGGACATGCCGACACGGTAGACCGGCCCCTCGTCCCTGCCGGTAAACTCGAAGGATGGTTGGCGACGCCCAGACTCCCCCGGCGAGCCCGGACCAGATCCGGTGGCGGTTCCGCCCGCACCTGTCGGAAACCCTCATGATCGTGGCCTTCGAGGGATGGAGCGACGCCGGGGATGCAGCGTCGACCGCGGTCCGCTACATCGGCGACCAGTGGGAC
The DNA here is from genome assembly GCA_002403895.1 of Candidatus Neomicrothrix sp. UBA4742. Taxonomy (GTDB): domain Bacteria; phylum Actinomycetota; class Acidimicrobiia; order Acidimicrobiales; family Acidimicrobilacustridaceae; genus UBA4742. The sequence goes on along the minus strand of DHIQ01000096.1, from coordinate 16,578 downwards.
GGCGAACCGTTCGCCGACATCGACCCCGAGGTGTTCTACGACTTCTCGTCGACCCGACCCCGGGTGCAGTTGGACCACGATCAGCAGCGGGAGATCGTCTGGCCCGAGAACGTCTTTTCCACCTGCGCGGTGCCCGGCGATGCCGATGCGTCCGTGATCACCCTCCTCGGCGTCGAGCCCCAGCTTCGCTGGCGGACCTTCACCGAACAGATCCTGGGCTTGGCCCGCGAATGCGGGACCGACTTCGTGCTCACGTTCGGAGCCCTGCTGGCCGAGGTCCCCCACAGCCGGCCGGTCTCGGTGTTCGCCACGTCGTATGACGACGAGGTGGTGAAGGCCCACGAGCTCGTGCCCTCGCGCTACGAAGGCCCGACCGGCATCACCGGAGTGCTCCACACCGCCTGTCGTGACGCCGGCATTGGCTCGGCCTCGCTGTGGGCCGCGGTGCCCACCTACGTGCCCGCGGCGCCGTCGCCCAAAGCCGCCCTGGCCCTGGTGCGCAAGGCCGCGGAGTTCAGCCGCCACGCCGTCAGCACCACCGAACTGGAGATCGCCACCGCCTCCTACGAACGCCAGGTCGATGACCTCGTGTCCGACGACGAGGAGACCCGCGAGTACGTCGAGCAACTCGAGGTGCGCTTCGACCGCGGCACAGCGGGCCCGTTCAACGACGAGGACAGCCTGGTCGACGAGGTCGAGCGCTTCCTCCGCGAACAACCCGAATAGGCAGGTTGGCTAGCTGCGGCCCATCGGCGCGTGGCGCGGCCACGGTCGGGCCAGCTCGAACAGGCGGGCCAGGCGCAACACCACGTCGTCGGCGTGACGCCGCCCCATGATCTGCAGCCCAACCGGCAGCCCATCGAACACCTGACCGGCCGGGACCGAACAGGCCGGGTTCCAGCAGAGGTTGGCCACCATGGTGAACGGGACGTTCATGGCCCCCGCCGTCGCCGCACCGAAGCGCTCGGCCATGTCCTCACCGGCGATGGTGGCCGGTGGCGGGCCCTCGGCCGCGAATGCCGGCACCGCGGTGGTGGGGGTGAGCAAGACGTCGACCTGTTCGAACAGGGCGGCCACGTCTGACTCGAGTTGCAGTCGCCGAACGAACGGCTTGACCAGGGTACGCATGGGCCGGTCGACGCTGCCTTCAAGGGACTGCACCAGGTACGGCGTCAACTCGTCGAGCCGATCCGGATAGGCGTCTTGGCCGAAGATGTCGAGCCAGGGCGTCAACGAGCCCGTGCTGAGCCAGGTCGAGACCGGATCGGTGAGGAGCACCTCCACCTCGATGAGCTCCGAGCCGGCCGCTCGGGCCACCACCTCGGCCGCGGCGCGGGTGAGGTCCGCCACCTCGGGATCCACCACCGCGAAGCCCAGATCCAGCGACCAGCCGATGCGCAGGCCGCTCACGTCCAGGGTATCGATGGCGTGTTCGTACGACACCGAGGGCGCGGGGAGCGACAGCCGGTCGTGGTCGTCGGGGCCGGCGACCAGATCGAGGTGCCTGGCCGCGTCGCGCACGGTGGTGACTTCCACCCCGTACACCGAGGTCTGAGAGGGGTCGGCGGTGGGTGAGGGGATTCGGCCCATGCTCGGCTTCATACCCACCAGCCCCGAGAAGGCGGCGGGGATGCGAGTCGAACCACCGCCGTCGCTGCCCGTGCAGAACGGCACCAGCCCGGCCGCCACCGCCGCGGCTGACCCCCCGCTCGAGCCTCCCGGGGTGCGGGTCAGATCCCACGGGTTGCGGGTGACCCCCAGCGCCTTGCTGCGGGTGAACTGCAAGGTCCCGAACTCAGGGGCTGCGGTCTTGCCGATGGCAATGGCGCCGGCGGCCCGGAGGCGGGCCACATGGATCGAGTCCTCAGCCACCGGCCCCTGGTCGACGAACAGCAGCGAACCTTGCGTGGTGGGCATGCCGGCACAGTCCTCGAGGTCCTTGACACCGAACGGCACCCCGGCCAGCGGGCCGACGGGCTCACCCCGAGCGATGTGCTCGTCCACCGCAGCGGCTTCGGCCCGGGCCCGATCCAGGTCGAGGTGGACGAAGGCGTTGAGCGCTTCGTTGTGCGCCTCGATCTCGACGATGCAGCGCTCGAGCAGGTCGGTGGCGGTGTACAACCCCAGCCGGATGGCCGCGGCCGCCTCGTGCATGGACGGCATCTCGCCGATCGCATCAGATCCTGTGTTTGGTCCAGCCACCGTGGCTCCCCCGGGGTCGATGAGATGTTTCTCAGATCACGAAACTCAGGTCAGGTCTCAGTTCAGCACGGTCAGAGGTTCTCGGTTCGCCACGTGGGCAGCCGAGGCCGGTCGTAGAGCACGTCCACCGGCTCGCCGTCGATCGCCGCGAACGCCAGCTCGCCCCAGTGGTCGGCCCCGGCGATCGGGTTCGGCAGCGCGTCGCGGGCAAACCACCCGACGTTTTTGGTCTCGAGTGGATGGGCCGCCAACTCGCCCCCCTTGGCTCGACAATGGAACACGAGCGAGTACAGCGGGATCTGGGTGAAGCCAAGGCGCAGACCGTCGAGGACGGCGATGAGCTGCACCACCTCGCACTCGATCCCGGTCTCCTCCTGCACCTCCTTCACCGCTACCTCGCTGGCCGAGTAACCGATGTCGGCCCAGCCGGTGGGATACAGCCACACCCCGGAGTCCGCCCGCTGCACGAGCAGGATCTCGCCGCGGTCGTTGCCCACCACCGCGCCCACCGCGATCTTGGGAGTCTGATAGCCCGCCACCCCGACCCCGACCAACCGCATCCACTCATCGATGAGGGTCGCCCGATCGAACGGACTGCCCGCAGCCACCCGCATGTCGGCCGCCACGGCCAGCACCTCCTCGAAGCGCTCACGCTCGTAGAGGCTGTCGGTAAAGCCCAGACCGGTACGGGCAATCCCAGCCAGCGCCTCGCTCCAGCGAACGAGATCCTGCGAGGTAGGCGAGGGATCCGACACGGGCCGAACCTACAGCGACCCGAGGATGGCCCGCTCGATCTCCACCAGATAGTCGGGGTCGGTGACCTTCTCGCCCTGGGCGTCGCGCAGGTAGAACGAATCGACGACGTCCTGGCCCAGGGTCTGCACCTTGGCCGACCGGATGTCGAGATCGAGATCGGCGATGGCCCGAGTGATCCGATAGAGCACGCCGATCTCGTCAGGGGCCCGCACCTCGATCACGGTCGCCACCTCGGACAACTCGTTGTCCACCAGCACCTTCGGATCCGAGGGCCGGTCGGCCAGACGGGGGGTTCGGCGATAGACGTGGGCCCGTTCGCGGAGCCGGGAGTTGAGCGCGAGGCGTCCGTCGAGGGCCTTGTCCAGGTGGTCGAGCACCCGCGACCAGTCGATGTTCGGGCTCCCGCTGCTCTCGACCCGGAAGATCTCCAGCGCCATGCCGGCGTCGTCGGAGTAGGCCGAGGCCTCCAGGACGTCGAGCCCGTTGAGGGCCAGCACCGCCGCCGCCCGGGCGAACAAGCCGGGGCGATCGGGCGAGATCACGACCAGCCGATCGTCGGACCCCTCGAGCACCCGCCGGCCCTCGGCCATTTTGGCCAACAAGTCGGGCGGAGGGGCACCATCACCGGTGACGTCCTCCACCGCGCCACCACCCAGGACGTGCTCGGTCCGTTCCACCAGCACTCGCAACAACTCGGCCTTCCATGAGCTCCACGCCGCTGGCCCGGTGGCCTTCGAGTCAGCCTCGGTGAGGGCGTCGAGCAACCCCAGGGTGGTGATCGACCCGACCTGGTTGGCCACCCAGCGGATGGTGCCATCATCGGACAGATCCCGGCGGGTGGCCACGTCGGGCAGCAGAAGATGGTGACGGACCATGTTCTGGAGCTGGGCGGCGTCATCAGGCGGGAACCCCATGCGGGCGGCCATCTCCCCCACCACTTCGATACCGACGACGGTGTGGTCGCCCGGATAGCCCTTGCCGATGTCGTGGAGCAGCGCCCCGACGACGAGCAGGTCGGGACGCTCCACCCGGTCGGTGAGGGCCGCGGCATTGGCCGCCGTCTCGCACAGGTGCCGGTCCACCGTGAAGCGGTGGTACGCGTTGCGCTGCGGCTTGCTCCGCACTGGCTCCCACTCCGGGAGGATGTGCACGAACAGGCCCCGCTGATCCAACGTCTCGATCACATCGATGGCCGGTCGCCCGGCGAGCAACAGATCGGCGAAGAGCCCACGGGCTTCGGCCGTCCACACCAGCGGCGAGTCGGGGGTCTGGGCCGCCAACCAGTCCAGCGACGTACGGTCGATGCGGGCGTCGGCGGTGGCCGCGGCCACGGCCACGCGCAGCACGAGCATCGGGTCATTGGCCGGGTCGGCTGCCGCCGTCAGACACACTCGACCGTCGCGCAGCACCACCCCGGGGGCGAGATCGCGATCACGGGACATCCGCCAGCCGTGGGGGCCCTTGAGCGCGGATCCGACGCGTTCCCACACTTCGTCGCTCGTCCAGGCAATGGACCGAGCTGCGGCACTCACCGCCGCCATCAGTGCGTCGGCGTCGCGGTAGCCCAGGGCCTCGGCCACACCATTTTGTTCCTCCAGGACGAGCCGGTCCCCGGGGCGCTCGACCCGGCGGTGGAGTTCGACCCGCACCGCGAACAGGACGTCGTGATTGACGGCCAGGGTGGCGTCGTCGCCTTCGAGCATCACGGTCTGCGCCATCTCGGCCCACCGGATGGCGTGGACGTCACGAAGCCCGCCCCGACCCTCCTTGATGTCGGGCTCCAACAGGAAGGCGACCTCGCCGGCCTGCTGGTGGCGTTCGGCCACGCGGGCGCTGATCTCCTCCAGCCAGCGGCGGGCCCGCTTGCGCCACAGGGCCAGGCCCCGCTCGGCCAGATCCTCGGTCAAGGACAGGTCGCCGGCCAGGTGCCGGATCGCGACCAGCGAGGTGGCGGTGTCGAGATCGTTGGCCGCCAGGGTCAGGGCTTCCTTCGCGGTGCGCACCGAGTGACCGAGCTTCAGACCCTCGTCCCAGATCGGATACCAGATCCGCTCGGCCTCCGCCGCGATGTCTGGGGCGCCGGTGTGGAGCAGGAGGAGATCCAAGTCGCTCTGAGGCGCCAGCTCACCCCGCCCGTAGCCCCCCACCGCGATGAGCGCGACACCCTCACCCCCAGTGCCGGCGGTCCCTTCGCCGAACAACGCCGCCAGCCACTGATCCATTCGCTCCCCATAGGCACGCGAAAGGTCGACACCACGCAAGGTGGCATCGGCGAACAGTGCGGCACGGTCGAGTATCGGGGCCATGGTCGGTTCCTCGTGACTGGGGTCCGGCGGGACCGGCAGGTGTCGGGGGTCGGGCGACACGAACCGGCCAGCCGGGTGCTCCGGGCGGTCAGAGGGCGTCGGGACCCTTCTCGCCGGTTCGAATGCGCACCATCCGCGACACCTCGGTGACCCATACCTTGCCATCGCCGATCTTGCCGGTGCGGGCAGCCTCGACGATGGCGTCGACTACACGATCCACGTTCGGATCGTCGACCACGATCTCGAGCCGGACCTTGGGCACGAAGTCCACCGTGTACTCCGATCCCCGGTAGGTCTCGGTGTGCCCGCCTTGGCGCCCGAACCCCTTCACCTCGGCCGCCGTAAGACCGGCTACGTTGACCCCGGCGAGGGCGGCCTTGACGTCGTCGACCTTGAACGGCTTGATGATGGCGGTGATCAGTTGCATGGCGTTCCGTTCCGTCGAGGGGTAGTCAGCCGAGCCGGCCCATGGAGCCGAGATCGTCAAAGGTATAGGCCGTTCATTGTGCTGGCTGAGATCCAGGCCGACCATCTCGTCCTCGGGGGAGATCCGCAGGCCCAGCGCGAGGTCGATCGGCTTGCCAAGGGGCCTCAGCGGGCGTCGACGGCACGGGCGGCCACCCGCGCCGCGGTCACCACTGGATCCCACACCGGCGAGTACGGCGGGGCGTAGGCCAGATCGAGATTGATCATCTCGTCGACCGTCATTCCGGCGGTAAGGGCGGTGGCCAGGACGTCGATGCGCTTGGCCGACCCCTCACCACCGACGATCTGACCGCCCAGCAAGCGGCCGGTGCCTTTTTCGGCCACCACCTTGACCGCGATGGGGGCGGCGCCCGGGTAGTAGCCGGCCCGGGTGGTGCTCTCGATCCTGCCGGCGACGGCACGGAATCCGTCCCGGGCGGCCTCGGTCTCGGTGAGTCCCGTACGGGCCACCTCGGTGCTGCACACCTTGGTCATCGCGCTCCCCACCACTCCGGGGAAGGTGGCGTAGCCACCGCCGATGTTGATGCCCGCCACCCGGCCCTGGCGGTTGGCGACCGTGCCCAGGGCCACATGCACGTGACGTCCGCTTACCAGGTGGAACGACTCGGCGCAGTCGCCGGCCGCCCAGATGCCTTCGACCGAGGTCTCCTGACGCCGATCCACCCGGATGGCGCCGCGTTGCCCAAGCTCCAGCCCGGCAGCTTCGGCGAGCTGCGAGTTCGGGGTGACGCCCATACCCAAGACGACCAGATCGGCCGGAATGGGACCATCCGCGGTGTGTACCGCTCCCGGCTCGAACCCGGTGATGGCCAGGCCGCTGCGCACCTCGATGGAATGGCGGTCGAGAGCCGCCGCCACCAGCGCGGCCATGTCCGGGTCGAGCGTGCGCATCACGTGAGGCGAGGCGTCGACCAGGGTGACCTTCGCCCCCCACATCACGAAAGCCTCGGCCATCTCCAACCCGATGTAGCCCCCACCGACGACCACGACCTGCTGGCATCGGCTCTGCTCGGCGTACGCCAGGAGCGCGGCGGCGTCGTCGAGGTTCTGCACTCCGAGCACCGCTTCGCTGTCGATGCCGGGGAGATCCGGGCGGGTCGGCCGCGCCCCAGTACCGATGACCAAGTGGTCGAAGCCGATGCGGAACGTCCGCCCGTGCCCGTGATCGCGCACCTCCACCTGGCGGCGGTCGGCGTCGATGGCCAGGACCTCGTGCTGGATGCGCACGTCGATGCGGTCGGCGTCGCGGAACTCACGCTGAGTACGGGACACGAGGGCGTCCAGGGGCTCGACCTCGCCACTGACGAGATAAGGGATGCCGCAGGCCGAGAAGCTCACCCGGGTGCCCTTCTCGAACGCCACGATCTCGAGATCGGCGCACAGTCGCCGGGCGTTCGTGGCGGCGGTCATGCCCCCGGCGTCACCCCCGATCACCACCAGCCGTTCAGCCATCGTGGGCGAGGCTATCGCTCAGGCCCGCGCTCGCCAGCCAGGGCGCGCTCACGTGGTGGGCCAGGGCTGCAAGACTGGGGGTATGGCCGTGCGCAAGGACTGCCGTCACTACTCGACCCGGAGCACCACGGCGGACGACGTCGTGCAGCGCTGCCGCGTCGGAGCGGCGGAGCAGGCCCCGTTCGCCTGCCCCGAGGGATGCCTCTTCTTTGAGTCCCGCTCGGTCAGCAATGCCGGGTGGGAGCGCTTCGAAGACACCGGCGACGGCGACCGCTGGGGCGAATAGCGGCCACCTGAAAGGCGGCACGAGTAGTTCGCATCGGCCGTGCGCGGGTGATGAGCATTAGACGCCGCCTCCGGGAGGACCGGTCGGTGTGGGTTACGTCCCGCGTTGTGGCGAGCGGTGCCACGGGTGGGGTGGCCGCGACCATCAAGAAGCGGCGTGTGCGGCGCTGTTCCCCACAGCCCGCCCCACGGTCGATGCGGCGTCAATTGGGCTCTTCGTATACCAGCGGGGTGCGATGGTGGCGAGTAGTGCCCAGTTGGGCTTGCCGGCGTAGAGCAGGGCGCGTCGAACACCAGCCGATACGGGGAGGGCTCTCGATTTTGTTGGCGTCAAGAACCGTCAGAATCGAAGCCCTCGTGCGCGCTCGCGGACCTACACCCCGCTCAGATCCGAAGAGCCGTCAATTGCCGGATCCCGAGCGCGTCATCGCTCGGCCCGACTTCGCACACCCTCGTCATTCCTTCCAGCGCAGGCACCGTGAAGTCGTTGCGACACCCGCTCGTCTCCCGACACGTTCAGGCCGCTGCCCCCTGAAGCGCCGAGGCGAGTAGCGCTGCGCCATCCGGCGAGGGGTGGACGTCGCAAGTGCTCGGCGTGAGATGGATGAGCAGCCCTGCGGCGCAGGAGTCGCCTCCGAAACCGGCAGCCGCGGCCTGGAAGGCCCCGAAGCCGTCTGCAACCTTGCCGCCAAATGCCTGGGTCACCTCACCGAGCGTGTTGTCGAGCACCGAGATCACTGCGGTGCCGAGGGGATCGCTCAGGTAGTTGAGTGAGTAATAAGTGACAGCGACGAACTCACCTTGGAAACCTGCCTGTCTGAGGGTCGAGTAGATGGTGGTGAGGTTGCTGGCCAAAGTGGTGAGGAGCCCGTGGAAGCCGGCGATTATGCAGCTGGGGTCGCTGTTGCAGCGGTCCAGCAGCAAGAAGAGGTCATTCGCACCAATCGTTATCGTGACGAGCCCGGTCTGCGGGTTGGCCGCCACGTAGCTCTTCGCATAATCGAGTTGGCTGCCGGAGTACGCGACGTGGAGCGGTCCAATGAACTCGCGGTAGTCCTGGCAGCCGTTGTCCGGCCGACCTCCGGTGATCAGGCTGGTGCTGGTCTCACCGGGGCAGCTTGCGTTGAACACCTTCTTCCGAGGCCGGAACAGATCCGACGCCAACTGCGGGTAGCCCACAAAAACCTTGGGGTTGACACCCGGCTGGGTGAGCAACGGGTTGAAGCCGAAAGGCACTGAGTCACCCAGGGCCAGATAGTTGTTGGGATTGTGGTTGCTTTGACTGGCGGCTGCGGCCGGGACCGCCGGTACTACCGCCAGCAGGCTGGCTAGCACGCACACAACTACACCGACACGAAGCCTCGAGAATCGGCGCATGCGAAACCCCCATGGGACCACCCCCTGCAGGGAGGACCCCTCGTCGCGTCGGAACTCAAAACGCGCATCGCCGCGGACGCAACCGCAGCTGAACAACCATTAACATTATTGATCGTGCGCCTGCCTCGAAGCCCCGTCAAGGGGCCGTGCCGCGACCGCACATGTTGGTCGGGAAGGACTTTCGGCCCTGTGGTGGCGGGCCCGGAGGGCGCACCATCGGGGAGAGGAGCGAATTGGTCGAGTGGCCGAGGTGGAGCCGAGTCCACGACCAGTCCTTGGAGGTGTGCTGATGGAACAGGTGGAACCGAATCGGGTGCTGCTCGACGTGCTGCCGGGCGCGGCCCGCGACTTCGACGAGTCGTTCCTGTCACGTAACGGTCGGAGGGTGTCGCCGCGACGGAGCTTCGGAGGGAAGTACACGTCCCCGGGATCGAACCGTATCGAGGACGACGCCGCCAAGCGGCATACATTGCTCACGGGCATCAGCCGCAGCGACTTCGGAGGACCCCGCTCAGGCCAACATGGTGGTGAGGTCGGAGAAGAAGGCCGAGCGGGCGAGCACCTCGTGGCAGCCGGCCTCGCGGGCCGCGGCGAGGGTGTCACGGTCGACGTGGGAGCCGAAGGCCACCACCCGCGAGCCGGTGGCGACCACCGCGGCGAGCACGTCCACCACGGCCGGGCGTCCCAGATCGACGACGACCAGGTCGGCATCAGCCGCGGCGACGACCAGCTCGACGGGAGAGGCCACAAAATGAACGCGGCCCTCGGCCGCGGCGGCCACCTTGGAGCGGTCCATGAGGTCGGGCACGAAGGCGACGATGCTGGTCATCGACGGCCTTCCCGACGGCGGCGAGCCAGGTGCACGTGGGCCTTGGCCGCTCCCCAGGTCAACCCCGGTTCATGGAGGGCAGGATCGACGTCGGCGAACGACGCGGGCGACAGGTCGTAGACGTCGTCGGGGAACTGACGCTCGACGAACTCGTCGCGCACGACCGGGGGCACACCGGCGGCGCGGAGCACGTCGGTAGGGAACGACACCGCCGTACGCACAATGGCCAGAGGGCTCACCGCCTGCGCATCGATGTCGGACAGCAGGACCCGCCGCACCCGGGTGGCCACCGCGTCGCGTGCGGCCACCCCGGCTCGGACCGCGGCCGCCAGTTCGTTGGGCTCGACCGTGCCCCGATAGGCGAGGAGCAGGCGTTCCACGCTCCGCTCCACCCAGCCCGGCAATGCCTGCTCGATCCCGTCGGCCAGCGTCACGGCGTAGCGGGCCAGCGCGGCGGCATCGTCGGGGTCGTCCGGGTCGCCTGGCTCCGGCGATGGTCCGCCGTCGGGCGGGTTGGCATTCTCGGTCACGTCCCCCATGCTGGCCGACACGAGTGCCCCGCAACACATCGAACCCGGGCCGGGCCAGGAATCGGTGTGGAACTACCCCCGCCCGCCCCCGGTCGAACCCACGCCCAGCCGCGTGATCGTCAAATTGGTCGTCGGGCCTTCAAGGGCGCCCCCGGCACGCGGCACTGGTGAGGGGCGGCGCGACAATGGCCGGGTGAAGATCCGCGTGCTCTCGGTGTTCGAGGGGATCGTCTACCACTGCTGGCCGGTCGATCTCTCGAATCCCGGCAAACCGGTGCTCGAGGTCGACGCCGTGTTGCGTGAGGGCGACGCGGATGCCAGCAGCGGGCCGCTGCTATTAAGCGTGGCCGACTACATCACCATGGTCGGGGGTCTCGAGAAAGCCAGGCCGCATCTGCGCGAGCTCGGCGCCCAGGGCCGCGTGGTCGAGCACCTCGGCGCCCAATACCTCAGCTTCCCGATGTGGACCCGCGTCAGCTCCGACTCCGGCTGACCCCTCCATACCGATCCTCAGTGGTTGAGGTTGCCGGAGCGGAGGCCCTCGAGGTCGAGGGTTACGTAGCGGTAGCCGGCCGCCCGCACCGCGTCCACCACCTCGGCTCGCGACGCCAGTACCCGGTCGAGGTCGGCCACCGGCACCTCGAGCCGGGCCAGCTCGCCGTAGTGGCGCACCCGGAGTTCCGCGAACCCGAGGACCCGCAGGGCGGTCTCGGCCATTTCGACCTCGCGCAAGACGCTGAGCGTGACCTGCGTTCCGTAGGGGACCCGCGACGCCAGGCAGGCGGCGGCCGGCTTGTCCCAGGTGCGGAGGCCGAGTCGGCGCGACAGCGCCCGGACGTCGTCCTTGGTGAAGCCGGCCTCGACGAGGGGGAACACCGCGCCGCGCTCCGCCGCCGCCCGTTGACCGGGCCGGTGGTCACCGAGGTCGTCGAGATTGACCCCCAGCACCACGGTGGCGGCCCGGGCCTCAGCCAACGGAACCACGGCGTCCATCAGGGCGTCCTTGCAATGGAAGCAGCGATCGGTGTCATTGCGCCGGTAGGCGGCGTCGGCCATCTCGTCGGTGTGCACCTCGATCCAGCGCAGCTGCCACTCACGGGCCAGCGCCGCGCAGTCGTCGTGTTCGAAGCCGGCCAGCGACGGCGACACCGCGGTTACCGCTGCCGCCCGCTCCGGGCCGAGCGTGTCGTGGGCCACCCAGGCCAGCAGCGCCGAGTCGGCTCCGCCGCTGAAGGCGACGACCACCCGGTCGAGCTCGTTCAGGCGGTCGCGCAGCGCAACGAGGTCGCCCATGGAGCCCAGCCCTCAGGAACCGGTGAGCCCGAGCTGGGCCAGCACCTCGTCGACCGGCGCCACCATGCCGGTGTAGAACGCGCCGAACTCGGCGAACTCGGCCGAGGCCCGGTCGAAGCGCATGGTGTACACGACCTCTTTCAGGTCGTCGGGGTGCTGGGCGAAGAGGGTCACGCCCCACTCGAAGTCGTCGAGGCCCGACGATCCGGTCACGACCTGCAGCACCCGGCCGGCGAACGTACGGCCCGACGCCCCGTGCTCGTACATCATCTCTTTGCGCTCGTCGTAGGGCGTGGTGAACCAGTTTTGCTCTGGGTTGCGCCGCTTGGACATCGGGTAGAAGCACCAGGCGGGCTTGTCGGCGGGCGGGAGCTGGGGGTGGAGACGGGCCTCGCGCATTGCCTCGGGCACGCCCTGGGAGTACTCGCTCAGTTCGGTCAGCGACACGTAGGAATCGACGATCTCGAGCCCGGCGTTGGCCAGGTCGGCCTGCAGCCGGCGCAAGCGCCATAGATCGTCGCCCAGCGCCATGAAGGCCAGGTCGGCCTTGTGGCCCAGGATGGCCACCGGGACCACCTGATCGCCGTCGCTCTCAGCCCGCTTCACCGCGGCGATGATGTCTTCGGTGTCGACGGCCGGACCCGCCTTGCAGAACAGGTGGACGACACCCCAGCCGACGTTCGGTGTCACAGGATCAGTCACGTCCCGAGTGTACGGGGATGCTGTCACCCGCACCCCGTCCGCCCCCCCGAACAAGCCCCACAATCTGCCAATCGACGTAGGGAACGGTCGCCCCGGCGGCCGTTTCCTACGCCGGCTCGAGGTACGGACCGGATCGGGGTGCGAGTCGCTGGTCAGGGCGCCGATTCGTCGGCATGGACCGTGACCAGGGCGTTGTAGTCGGGGACCTGAGAACCGGGCTCACGGTGGTCCGGCCCGCTGGGCAACAACACGTTGCCTTCCGGCCAATGGACCTGCAGGCTGCGACGAGACAGCCGCACCACCTTGAGGTGACCAGCCAGCTCGCCGTGATCCGAACGCAGCACCACCCCGGCACCGTCGGCCAAGCCCAGCTCGGCGGCGTCGGATGCGTCGATGTAGACCGCGTCGCGTCCGGCGCCGGTCAACGGATCGATGGCCGTCCACACCATCGAGTTGAACTGCTTGCCCCGCCGCGTCGCCACCGTGAAGCGGCCCTCCGGTACCGCGGAGCCGGGTGGCGTCACGGTGGTGAACCGGGCCCGTCCGTCGGCGGTGGGGAACACTCCTCCGGCGCACAGGTGGCGCCCGCCCCACTGCACCTGGTCGCCCGTGTGAGCCAACGTCTCGATGCCGGCATAGAGGGGCACGACGTCAGCGATCTCCTCGCGCAACGCCTGGTTGTCGACCCACGAGAACGCCGATGCCAGGTCCGGTCGGACCCGCATGGCCACATCGGCGAACAGTCGCCATTCGCTGCGTGCCTCACCCACCCGACGAGGGATCTCGGGGCTGAACACGATGCGCCGCTCCGTCGTCGTCTCCGTGCCGCCACCCTCCTGCTCATAGCGGGTGGCCACCGGCAACAGGATCACGTCGTCGCCCGGCACCAACATCTGCGAGCTGAGGACGATGTCCTGATGCACCCGCAGCGGCACCCGCTCGAGCGCGGCGGCGATCCGTTCCGGATCGGGCAGCACGTCGAGGAAGTTGCCCCCCGAGCTCCACAGGACATCGATCTCTCCTCGGCCGGCGGCCTCCAGCATCTCCGGCGCGGTGAGCCCGGGTCGATCCGGGACGTCGAACCCCCACACGTCGGCCAGTTCGCGGGCGGTGCGCTCGTTGATCTCGACACCCCCCGGGTACGCGGTGGCGTACGCCCCCATCTCCGCTCCACCCTGCACGCCCGAGTGGCCCCGCAGCGGCATCAGGCCGGCACCGTCACGGCCGACATTGCCCCGGGCCAGGGCCAGGTTCACGATGGCCCGGACTCCATCGACGGAGTCCCGGTGATGGGTGATACCCATCGACCACAGCAAGATCGCCGCGCCCGCTGCCGCGTACTCGTCCACGAACTCCTCGACTTGGGCGCGGGTGAGGCCGGCCTCATCCAGCAGGTCGTCGAGCGATCGGGCCGCGAGATCGTCCACCAATGCCGCCCAACCGGTGGTGTGGTCCTCGATGAAGGCGGAGTCGACGGCCCCCCGGGCGATGAGCAGCTTGAGAGCCGCACTGGCGAAGGCAACGTCGCCCCCCGGTCGCACCGGCACGTGGAGGTCGCACATCTTCGTGCCGAACAGGGCCGACTCGGCATTGGACGGCACCCAGTACCGATCGAGACCCGGCTCCAGGTAGGGGTTCACCACCACCACCCGACAACCCCGCTGGCGCGCCAGGTACAGGTACTTCATGAACACCGGCTGGTTGTTGGCCGGGTTGGACCCCCAGATGACGATGAGGTCACTCTCGATCACGTCCCGCAGTGAACAGGTGGTGGCGGCCACGCCGACGGTGTGCTTGAGCCCGAGCGTCGACGGCGCGTGGCACACCCGGGCGGCGGAATCGACGCCGGCGATCCCCAACGCCCGGGCCGCCTTCCCAGCCGTGTAATAGACCTCGTTGGTGATTCCTCGGCTGGTCAGGTAGAGCCCGGTCCGCTCGCCACCGGCCTTGGCGATGGCCGAGCTCAGCGCCGCGAGCGCCTCGTCCCACGTGATCTGACGGAAGCCCGAATCGCCGCGGCGGCGGCGCATGGGATGCCCGAGCCGGCCCATGGACCGGAGCTGGGCCCCGGTGCGCTTGCGTAGCAACTCGACATCCGACAGCACCACCGGCTCCAGGGCATCGGCGGTGTTCACCTCCAGCAGGCGAAGCCGGGTCGTGCACAGGTGCACGCCGCCGATGGTCCAGTCGTGCAGCCCCGCCACCCCCAAGGCGCACCCGTCGCACACGCCCTTGGTCAGCACGTCGAGGGCGTATTTCGGGTGTGCCCGGTTAGCCCACACCACCTTGGCCATCTCGCCGTAATGGTTGGGCTTCTGCTGACCGATGCCGTTCGGTGCCGCGCTGGCCCAGAGCTCAGGGCGGAGACGGCGGGTCATCCCTCCATCCACTCCGGGGCGTAGACGTTCATCCGGTTGCCCCGCACGAAGCCGGCCAGTGTGAGGTTGGCCCGCCGGGCAGTGGCGACGGCCAGCGACGTCGGGGCACTGACCGCGACCAGGGCAGAGAACCCCGCGGCCCATGCCTTCTGCACCAGCTCGAATGAGGCCCGGCCGCTCACGTACAGCCCCAATCCGTCGGCGGGCAGGCCGTCATCGAGTAGGAGGCGGCCCACCACTTTGTCGACCGCGTTGTGACGCCCGACGTCTTCCCGCACCACCAATGGGGTGCCGCGGCCGTCGAAGGCGGCCGCGGCATGCACCGCACCGGTGGCGTCGAACAGGCCCTGCTCACCCCGGATCCGTTCGGGCACGGTGGCCAACACCTCGAGAGGGATGGGCGTGGTGGCCTGCATCGGTGCGAGCCGCTCGGCGAGGTCGTCGAGGGTGGTGGAGCCGCACAACCCACACGACGAGGTGGTGGTCGTCAGCCGTGGAGTCGGTACCGGCGCCAGCCCCCCCGTCTCGACCGACACCACATTGAACTCGGTGTCCACCGCCGAGCCCGTCCCGCAGTACCGACAGGCGAGGACGGGGGCGCCGGCCAGGAGCCCATCGGTGAAGCAGAAGCCCGCGGCCAGCTCGAAATCATGGCCCGGTGTACGCATGGTGGTGGCCACCAGCGCGTCGTCGAGCCGGATGGAGAGCGGCTCCTCGACGATGAGCTCGTCGGGTGAGCGGGTCAGCGCGCCGTCGTCGTAGGTGGTGGTGAGCACGTTCTCCGTGCGACCGCGAGGCACATCGTGAGGCTACCCGTGTGCCGGAGGCGAAAACTGAAGAGGAGGGGGTGCCGGGTGGGCACCCCCTCCTCTTCGGGACGTCAGACGATCAGTAGTCGTCCATGCCACCGGGCATGCCGCCGCCGGCCGCTTCGGGCTTGTCGGCAATCACGGCCTCGGTGGTGAGGAACAATGCGGCGATCGACGCCGCGTTCTGTAGCGCTGAGCGGGTCACCTTGGCGGCATCGATGATGCCGGCCTTGACCAGGTCCTCGTACTCGCCGGTTTCGGCGTTGAGGCCCTCGGCCCCTTCGAGGTTGCGCACCCGCTCCACCACGACGCCACCTTCCATGCCGGCGTTGGTGGCGATCTGCTTCAGCGGCTCCTCCAAGGAGTGGGCGACGATGCGGGCGCCCACCGCCTCATCAGGCGAGAGGTCCTTGGCCACATCGAGCACCTTGGCCTGAGCCCGTAGCAGCGTGGTGCCACCACCAGCCACGACACCCTCTTCGATAGCGGCCTTGGTGGTGCTCACCGCGTCCTCGATGCGGTGCTTCTTTTCCTTGAGCTCCACCTCGGTGGCGGCACCGACCTTCAGGACGGCCACGCCGCCCGACAGCTTGGCCAGGCGCTCCTGGAGCTTCTCGCGGTCGAAGTC
>DHIQ01000096.1:0-397 GCA_002403895.1 Candidatus Neomicrothrix sp. UBA4742 | reverse complement strand
TCTCGCGGTCATAGTCCGAGTCGGTGTTCTCGATCTCAGCCTTGATCTGGGCGATCCGGCCCTCGACGTCGGTGCTCTCACCGGCGCCTTCCACGATGGTGGTTTCGTCCTTGGTCACGACCACCTTGCGGGCCGAGCCGAGCAGGTCGAGGGTGGTGTTCTCCAGCTTGAGGCCCACCTCTTCGGTGATGACCTGGCCACCGCTGAGCACGGCGATGTCCTGGAGCATGGCCTTGCGGCGATCGCCGAAGCCGGGGGCCTTCACACTCACGGAGTTGAAGGTGCCGCGGATCTTGTTGACCACCAGGGTGGCGAGCGCCTCGCCGTCGATGTCCTCGGCGATGATGAGCAGCGGGCGGCTCGACTGCATGATCTTCTCGAGCACCGGCAGCAGGTC
>DHIQ01000095.1:3136-4431 GCA_002403895.1 Candidatus Neomicrothrix sp. UBA4742 | reverse complement strand
CCCCAAGGTGGTCTCCGAGCGCCTGGGGCACGCCTCCATCGGCATCACCTTGGACATCTACTCCCACGTGCTGCCCACCATGCAGGCCGAGGCAGCCCGGGCCATCGACGAGCTGTTCCGGGCCTCCTGAACCGAGCCTCGCGGGGCCCTTCCGTTCGGAAATTCGATTTCCCTGACCGGTCGCCCCGGGGTCCCGTGTTCCCTCCAGATGGCGGGTTCACCCCCTTTGACCTGCGCGGATGTGCCGCGGGGGGAACCGCTCGGGGAGCTTCGGGAGGCAGGGGTCCTCCTCAGCGGCCCGAAGAGGTGCCAGAAAATCGAATTTCCGAATGGGCCCCGACGGCCCCGGGTGGGTCATTCGCCCTGGTCAGGACCCATATTCGGCCCCGACATTTCGCGCCGCCCATTTCGCGCCGGATCGCACTTTCCGACCCCGTACCTCGCCATGGGAACGAGCGATCAAGGGCCTCCTTCAGCCACGGATCCCCCGATCGGGGGAATCCGCGGAGCCTGTAACGACCACGGCGGCGTGGCCCGTGCGCTGCGCGACCCGGGGAAGGGCGGCTAGGCCGCCCCGGGCCTAGCCATCGTCGACGAGAGATGGGACGCGGTCGAACGGGTCGCCCGAGGAGCTAGTTCGGTGCGGGCGGGTGGACGGGCGGGCGGTGCGGGGGTTCGTGGCGCCTAGTTAGCCGGAAGCCCGAGGTCAGTTCCCGTCTCCCGGAACCGGCTGTAGACCACGCCAGTGGGACCAGTCCCTACTTCGAGGCCGCCAAGAAGTAACGGGGAGGACCCTGCCCCGCGAGGCCTGCTTCCGTGGGTCGGCTCAAGAAAGACGTTGGCCAGCGGTCCTTGCCGAGGGCCCCCGCTTGTCGAGGATCGAGCCTATCTCGCCGGCGGATCCCTCGCATCCCCGACCGACGTGCCGAACGTCTTGCCAGGGGGTCGGGTTCGGACTGAGTCCTTCCCCACAGCCAGTTCCAGTCCCCTCCGGGGGTTGGGGCTCGAGACGATCGTTCCGGCCGGCGAGCAACGGGTTTGCGTGGCTGCGGGCGTCTATCTGAGGACGAACGGGAAGTACGTCGACGGTTCCACAGCCGACGCCATGAGCACCGCCAGCGCATGGTGACCAGGGCGGCATCATGGGGGCGGTGATTCCCCCAGAGGAGAGGACCACCCCCGGATTCGTCCGGTTTTTCCTAGCCCTGGTCCTCCAGATAGCCCCGGAGCCTCTGAACCCTGGAAGGGTGGCGGATCTTGGAGAGCGTCTTGGCCTCGATCTGGCGGATTCGCTC
>DHIQ01000095.1:2406-2878 GCA_002403895.1 Candidatus Neomicrothrix sp. UBA4742 | reverse complement strand
GATCTGGCGGATTCGCTCGCGCGTGACGCCGAACTCCACCCCGACCTCCTCAAGGGTCCGGGGCGCCCCGTCGCTCAGGCCGAACCGAAGCTCGACGATCTTTCTCTCCCTCACCGACAGCGTTCGGAGCACCGAGTCGATCTGATCCTGCATCATGGCCAAGGAGGCGGCGTCGAACGGGGCTACCGCTTGGTGGTCCTCGACGAACTCTCCGAGCCGAGCGTCCTCCTCCTCACCGATCGGGGTCTCCAGGGAAAGGGGGTCCCGGGACGCCGACATGACCTCTTCGAGCTTCTGCGCCGACAGGCCGACGCGCTCCCCGACCTCCTCCGGCCGGGGCTCCCTGCCGAGCGTCTGCACCAGCTCGCGCCGGGCCCGGCCCACCTTGTTGGTGCACTCGCTGATGTGCACCGGGACCCGGATGACCCGGGACTGGTCGGCGATGCCCCGGGTGATGGCCTGGCGGATCCAC
>DHIQ01000095.1:0-2240 GCA_002403895.1 Candidatus Neomicrothrix sp. UBA4742 | reverse complement strand
GCGGATCCACCACGTGGCGTAAGTGGAGAACTTGTACCCCCGCGTGTAGTCGAACTTCTCGACCGCCCGGATCAGGCCCAGGTTTCCCTCCTGGGTCAGGTCGAGGAAGGCCATTGCCGCGGGTGGCGTAGCGCTTGGCGATGGAGACCACCAGGCGGAGGTTGGCCTCGATCAGCCGCCGCCTGGCCACCGACCCGTCGCGCTCCACCCGGCGGAGCAGCTCGAGCGCCTCCCCTCGTCCCCTCGGCTGGTGACTCCGGCGGAACCTCTCCCGGCCGGTGCCCTTGAGCGAGCACGTCGAAGTCGGCCAGGGCCAAGCCCGTCTCTCGTTCCAGGTCCGTGTCGAGTCGGCGCATGAGCGTGGCGTGGGCCCGCAGCAGCGAGCGCCAGGCCGTTGCGGAAATCGAGCACGAAGGTGTCGGTCCTGACGGGGTCCGGGACCCGGCTTCTCGTCCTCGTGCGTCCCTGAACGCGTCCTGAGAATCGGGACTACGATTCGGCCCGTGAGAATCACCTATGTGAACGGTCCGCTGAAGGGCCAACAGGACGAGGGCCAGGACCAGGAGATCCAGTTCGCTGACCGTTGGATCGTGGAAGGGGTACTCAGGACCGAGCCCGCGAACCCGGACAAGGACGAGCGATTGCAGATGACCTACATTGCTCAGCGGGGATGAGGCCCGCTATCAGAGCGGAGATCGCGCCTACTACTTTCGCCCATTGCGACAAGTGCCGCCGATACGTGGTCGGGGACTCGGCTTCGGGCACGGGGCTGCGGTTCGTGGAGCACCCGCGGTCCGCGGCCTTCCCCTGCGATCGCGGCGACCGTCGGCGCTGGGATTGAGTACCACTGGCACCGTCAGCCCGCCTCGCCCTCGGTAGTATCCTCCGGGCGGAGCTAGACCGGGCCGGCCGACTTTCGGGCAAGCTAGACCGGCCAGTCGAAAAGCGGGGTTTCATTCCCGCCTGCTCCGCTCCCAAATCGGCAAGGGCCATAGGGATGCGGGGTCGCCGTGATTCGCGCGTCCCTACGGGCTTCCTAGGGCGGCCCATGCTGCGCGCCGGACACCAGCGAGATGCCCGTTGACCTGTAGAAACGCGCCAAACGGTCGCGCAGTGTGGTCTCCGGCCAGCCGCCTCGATGTGGCTAAGGACCCCGTTGCACCGGAGAACGGGGTGGTTACCTACGCGCAGTTGGGGCCTTGTGATCGGTCGAGGGTTCCCCGGGCTCGGGAGCAGAAGACAACCGAACCCGGGGGAACACCCCGCTTGCTTGCCCGGAGGTCCCCCGAGGGCGCTCACGCTTAACCCTCGGGGGCTCCCGGTCCTGCTGGCCGGCCAGGGGAGGACTTGTCCGAGGGCTGTCCGAAGGTGCCCTCCCGGGGTTACCCCGCCGGCCTCGTTCCTTCCGCCCCGGGTCAGAGGACTATGCCGTCCCTCCCCTAAAGGCGGTCACGCACCCGGTCAAGTCGACCAAGTTGCCGTCCGTGCGGAGCAGGCACCGGAACGAGATGAGGTCCGAGCCAAACCCGTCCCGCCTCGGTAGTATCCTCCGCGCCGCGCCGACGATGCTGTTGGCCTGACCGAACTGCAGGCGGGTGAGAAGCGCGCACCGGCCACGTCGCCCCGGCGCCGAGCGAGCACGATCCCGAGCGCCGCCTTCACCGCCTCAGCACGTTGCTGCCGACCCTCCATCAGCCGTGACGGTTCTTCGGGTCTGAACCCGGCCAGATGGTCCCGGGTCACCCAGCAGGCCCGGAACCTTGCCATCCAGGATCGCCTTGAGGGCGTCCGGTTCCTGATTCGCGACCCGGACGCGAAGTACCCGTGGTCCTTCGACGAGGTGTTTCGGTGGGAGGGCGGCCTCCCAGCGCGGTGTGGGTGATTGTAGTGATGCACCCACTTGGGGAGAGCCCGCACCCGCGCTCAGAGGCTCGGTCGGTACCAGTCGCTGATCGCGGCCCATGCCTGATGCCCGCCCGGTCCGGGGGCAGAGCCCAGATCGCCCAGCGGGCCGACCTTCCTCACCAGACGGCCCGACCTGGGGTTGATCTGCACGAGCAGGAGGCCCCCCGGCGATGCCCACTGTGTGCCCTCCCGAAGCACCACCAGGATCACGGTCCCATCGGGGGACCACCGGGGGCACTCTAGGGCCCCCTGGAAGCCCGGGACGAGGATCCGGCGGGAGGAGCCGTCGGAGGCGAGCAGCCACAGGGCCCGGGGGCCGTCTGGTCGGGTTGCTC
>DHIQ01000147.1:8556-14507 GCA_002403895.1 Candidatus Neomicrothrix sp. UBA4742 | reverse complement strand
TAGCCCGGCAGGTTGGCCTCGATGGCTTCGACGATCTCGGGGGCGGCGGGGTCGACCATGGGACGGAACCGACCCACGACCTCGCCCGACGGCGACAGCAGGAACTTCTCGAAGTTCCATTGGATGTCGCCGGCGGCGCCCTCGCCGTCCTCGACAGCAGTGAGCTCGGCGTAGATCGGGTGCTGGTCGTCGCCGTTGACGTCGATCTTCTCCATCAGCGGGAACGTCACCCCGTAGGTGGTGCTGCAGAACTCCTGGATCTCGTCGGCCGAACCCGGCTCCTGAGCCCCGAACTGGTTGCAGGGGAACCCCACGACGGAGAACCCGCGATCGGCGTACTCCTCATGGATCTTCTCCAGCGTCTCGTACTGCGGGGTGAGCCCGCATTTCGACGCCAAGTTGACCACGAGCACGGCCTGGCCGGCGAAGTCCCCGAGCGAGGACGAGGTCCCATCGAGACGGTTGACCGGAATGTCGTAGAGCGACACTGCTCCCCCTTGTGATGTGACAGATGGTTCGGCTGACGGTTCAGCGCAAGGCTGCGTGGATGGCCACGTCGCCCCAGTATCGCCGGTGGAGCGCCGTTCGCCACCCTGGGGACCGGGCACCCCTACCATCGAGCCCATGACCCCGACCAAGGAGATCGCCGAGCAGGGCTACACCATCGTCCACGACGCCATTGATCTCGACCTGACCGATGCGCTGGTGGACGATCTGACCCGCCTGGAACATGAGCTCGCCGTGGTGCCGTCAGCCAATGACTTCGAGGGCCTCCACACCGTCCGGATCTACAACCTCCTGGTCCACGGTCCCCTCTACCAGCAGATCCCGGTGCATCCGGCCGTGCTGTCCATCGTCGAAGGCGTCCTCGACCCCGGCTGTCTCATCTCGTCGCTGTCATCCATTGCCATCGACGGCGGCGAGACGGCCCAGCCCATCCACGCCGATGACCAACTCATCCCGCTGCCCAAGCCGCATCCGCCCACCGTGTGCAACTCCATGTGGGCCCTCACCGACTTCACCGAAGCGAACGGGGCGACCCGAATCATCCCCGGCACCCACCTCGCCGACCACTCCCCCGACTACGGCCACCCCTACGACTCCATCGCCGCCGAGATGCCCAAGGGGTCCGTGCTCATCTGGCACGGCAGCCTGTGGCACGGCGGCGGCGCCAACACCACCAGCGAACGTCGCATCGGCATCGCCATGAACTACTGCGCCGGCTACATCCGCCAGCAGGAGAACCAGCAGCTCGGCATCCCCCGCGACATCGTCGCCACGTTCCCGCCCCGCCTGCGCGAGCTGGTCGGCTACGGCGTCTACAACGGCCTGATCGGTCACATCGACAAGCACTCACCCACCGATCTACTGGGCGAAGCGGTGGCCAACACCATGGTGTGGGACGGCCTGTGACCCTCACCTCGGGACCGACCGCCGACCGGTCTTCTCCGCCGCGTGGGCCATTCGGCCCTTCGTGGTCAAGCATCGGTCCCGGAGCGCCGTTGTGGGGGACGCCATGCGACCGCGACAGGACGAGCGATGAGTGACTCCTTCGCGCTTGCGCGCGCCCGGCGGGCGTTGGAGGAAGCGGGCCTTCCCATGGACCTCCCGCTCGAGCGCGCCTCGAGCGTCACCAATGAGGTCTGGCTCTCCGATCGCTACGTGGTTCGGGTGAATCGCCAGGCCAACCAGCGACTCCGCCGCGAGGCGTCGATCGGCCCCCTCCTGCCCGCCGAGGTCGGCTATCCGGCCATCGAGGCCTATGGCGGCCAACTCGGCGCCGACTGGCTCATCGTCCATCGGGTGCCGGGACGCCCGCTCAGCCGCTGCTGGCCGGGCATGACCCGCGACGAGCGCCGCCGGGCAGTCAGCCAGATGGCCACCATGTTGCGCAGACTGCACCAATTCGACTGCCCCGAAGACGTGATCGATGTCGAAGCCCCCCAGCTGCTGGGCACCCACACGTTCCGGGCGGTGGATCCGCTGCTGGCCGCGCTCGACAAAGCCGTCGGGCTCGACAACGTCGATGCCAAGCTCATCGACTCCGTCCGCCAGGTCGTGCTGGCCACCTGCTCGACTATCGAGCCGTTCAACCAGGAGACCTTTGTCCACGGGGACCTCACCTTCGAGAATGTCCTGTGGGACGGACACGTGGTGACGGCCATGCTCGACTTCGAATTCTCCCGCGCCGCGCCCGCCGACGTCGATCTGGACGTGTTCCTGCGCTTCTGCGCCTTCCCCTACCTGCATGTGGCCGAGGACTACGAGGCCGAGACCCGGGCCATCGACTACGCCGAGGTCCCGTTTTGGATGGCCGAGGAGTACCCGGAGCTGTTCAGCTACCCGCAGGAGTTCGATCGCCTGCGTCTCTACTCGATCGCCTACGACATGCGTGAGCTCTTGGCCTTCCCGCCCAGCGGGCCGATGCAGTCGCTGTCCCCCCATCATCCCCTGCGACGCATGGAGCGGACCCTCGACGGGCTCAGCCATCTCGATCGCCTGGCCGGCAACATCGAGGCCGACCCCATGGCTCTTGACCCCGGCGAACCGATCATCAAGGGCTTCGACACTCCGGTGCCGTCAGCTCCCCTGCTCGCCTACTGACGGCTCGTCGTCCAGTTCGTCGTTCAAACCGGCGCCGTCCTGGGCCGCCTCGCTGGTGGATTCCGTCGATCCATCCGTCCCGGTCGAATCAGCCGGGTCGAGATGGACCCTCTGGAACCGATGCCCATCCATATAGGGCTCATCGGAATCCCCCGGACGTCGGCGCAACCCGCGCAGGGCCAGGAACAACCCCACGCCGGCGAAGGCGATGAGGCTCATCCAGGTGTTGACCCGCAGGCCCAGGATCTTGTTGGCCAGATCGATGCGCAACGATTCCACCAGGAATCGCCCCGCTGCGTAGCCGCCGATGTAGAGGGCGAAGATGCGACCCGGCCGCAGCACCCGGCGCCGATCGATGAGCACCAACAGGCTGGCCAGGGCCAGGTTCCACAGCGCCTCGTAGAGGAAGGTCGGCTGGTAGGTGGCAACCAACTCGTAGCCGGCCGGCCGGTTGGCCGGGCTGATCTCCAGGCCCCACGGCAGCGAGGTGGGCCGGCCGTAGAGCTCCTGGTTGAAGTAGTTGCCCAGACGGCCGATGGCCTGTGCCACCGCCACGGCCGGCGCCACCACATCCAGCCCGGGGCCCACACGCATGCCCCGTCGACGGGCCACGTAGACACCGACCGCCACCCCCAGCGCGATGCCGCCGGGAATGCCGAGCCCACCGTTCCATATGGTAAGCGGCGACTTGGCCCCCGCGCCCAAGGGATTGTCGAACCAGTGGCCGCGGTACAACTCGTTGTCGGTGACGACGTGATAGATCCGCGCGCCGATGAGACCCGCCGGGACAGCCCAGATGGCGATGGCCGAGATGTCTTCGGGGTTGCCGCCCCGGGCCGCCCAGCGCCGACGGGCGATCTCGATGGCGGCGAAGACCCCGAGGGCGATGGCCAGTCCATAGGCCCGCAGATGCAGCGGACCGAGGATGATCTGGTTGGAACCGGGGCTGGGGATCGATCCGATCAGGCGGGCCGGCATCGTCGACGCTGCCGCCGCCCCGACGCTGGTCACCTCAGCCGGCCAAATGCGTGCTGTCGATGGCAAACAGGTCGGCGAACCCCGCGGTGACCGGCGATTGCAGCCCCTTGACCGCCGGCATCAGCTGTTCGGCGTAGAAGCGTGCGGTCACGATCTTGGCCGCCATGGCCTCGGCGTCGCCCGTGCCGGCGTCGAGGTGGGCCTGGGCCGCCAGCGCTTGGCGGGCCATGACCCAGCCACCGGTCACGAGCGAGAACATCCGCAAGTACGGGGTGGCCCCGGCCAGTGCGTTGCGGACGTCGGCCATCCCGTGTTCCATCAGCCACCGGGTGGTCTCGGCCAGCACGTCCAGGGCCTCGGCCAGGTTGGTGCGGATCGAGGCCAGGTCGGGACCGGCTTTGTCCAGGTCCGGGTCGAGGGCGGCGATGGTGGCCAGGAAGTCCCGAACCACACCGCCGGCCCGCATCGGCATCTTGCGTCCCACCAGGTCGATGGCCTGGATGCCGTTGGTGCCCTCGTAGATGGTTGTGATCCGGGCATCGCGGAAATGCTGAGGCACGCCCGACTCCTCCACATAGCCCATGCCGCCGTAGACCTGGATGGCCAGCGACGTGACCTCGACGCCCATGTCGGTGGACCAGCCTTTGCAGACGGGGATCAGCAGGTCGACCCGCTCGGAGGCGGTCTGACGGACGTGGGCGTCGGGGTGCGAGATGGCCACGTCCATCTGCTCGGCGGTCAGGTAGATGACCGAACGGATGGCCTCGATGTAGGCCTTCATGGTCAGCAACATCCGGCGCACATCCGGGTGATCGATGATGAGCGAGCTCTCACCGGCGGGTGAGCCGGGAGCGGTGCCCTGATGCCGCTCCTGGGCGTAGCGCACCGCGTCCTGGTAGGCGCGCTCGGCCAGGGCCAGGCCTTCGAGGCCGACCGACAGTCGGGCTTTGTTCATCATCGTGAACATGTAGCGCATGCCCCGGTTCTCCTCGCCGACGAGGTACCCCACGGCGCCGTCCCCATCCCCGTAGCTCATCACGCAGGTAGGGCTGGCCTTGATGCCCATCTTGTGTTCGATCGACACGCAGGCGACGTCGTTGCGTTCGCCCAGGCTGCCGTCCTCGTTCACCAGGTACTTGGGCACGATGAAGCAGGAGATGCCTTTCGTCCCGGGAAGGGCCCCCGGCGTTCGGGCCAGAACCAGGTGGATGATGTTGTCGGCCATGTCGTGCTCGCCGAACGAGATGAAGATCTTGGTGCCGCTGATGCGCCACGAGCCGTCATCGGCGGGAACCGCCTTGGTGCGAAGCGCGCCCACATCGGAACCGGCCTCGGGCTCGGTGAGGTTCATGGTGCCCGTCCACTCGCCGGTGACCATCCTGGGCAGGTAGACCTCGCGCTGCTCCTCGCTGCCGTGGTGGCGCAGCATGTCGATGGCGCCCTGGGTCAGCAGCGGGCACATCGAGAACGCCATGTTGGCGCTGGAGATGAACTCCTGCATGACGGTGCCCACCACCCACGGGAAGCCGCCCCCGCCATACTCCGGCTCGAACGGAACCGCGCCCCAGCCGGCCTCGACGTAGGCGGCGTAGGCGTCGGCGAAGCCGTCCGGGGTCTTCACCGTGTTGTCGGCCTGGTGCTGGGAGCCCTGGAGGTCGCCCACCTTGTTGAGCGGGGCGATGACCTCGGCCACAAACCGACCGTTCTCCTCGAGCACCCCCTTGATGGTGTCGGGGTCGAGGTGGGCGTAGGGCTCGAGCTGGCAGACCGCCTGCAGGTCGACCAGGTTGTCGAGCACGAAGGCGATGTCGGTCATGGGGGGTCGGTAATCAGCCACGATGAGACGGTAGACCGACATCGTCACCCGGTGAAACTGCGCCCCCAACTCGCAACCGGGCTTCCCCGGACGCCGGGGTTTGGCCCGCCATCGCCAAGTTGCGTAGAAGGAGACCCGGCTACGGGCCCAGATCTGCGCAACCCCGATCCGGCGTAGGAAACGGCCGTCGCCTTTCGGTCTAGATCTACGCCGGTTCGCTCGTTTGGGTCGCCGGTTCGCTCGTTTGGGTCGCCGGTTCGGGTCGCCGGGTCGGATCAGGCGACGGTGACGCCGTCGGGGCCGACGAACTCGCAGCGGCCCCGACCAGCCGCCTTGGCCCGGTACATGGCCGCGTCGGCGTCCGCCATCAGCGAGTCGGCGGCATCGGCCGAGGTCCCGGCCACCACCATGCCGATCGACACGCCGACCGCGGTCTGGTGGTCCTCGATCTTCATGGGCATGCCGATCGCACCGATCAGTCGGTCCGCCACCAGGCGGAGCTGGGCCGGTTCGTCGACGCCTTCGATCAGCACGGCGAACTCGTCGCCACCGA
>DHIQ01000147.1:7674-8330 GCA_002403895.1 Candidatus Neomicrothrix sp. UBA4742 | reverse complement strand
GCGTCACCGACGTGGTGACCCAGCTGGTCGTTGACGGGCTTGAACCGGTCCAGGTCGAGATAGAGCAGAGCCACCGCCTGACCGTGGCGCTGGAAACGGGCGACGGCCTGCTCCAGTCGGTCATAAAGCAGCACCCGGTTAGGCAGGCCCGTGAGGTAGTCGTGCGTCGCGAGCTGACGCAGGCGGCGCTCGGCATCTTTCAGGTCGGTGATGTCGCGAGCCACGGCCGACACCGACTCCATGCGCCCCAGATGGTTCTGGTGGGCAAGGAACAGCGCCGAAACGGGGATGGGCTGGCCCCAACGGCTCCGGAACGTCAGCTCGCCTCGCCAGATGCCGTCGGAGGCCAGTGCCGGTTCGACGACGGTGTGGAACAGCTCGCGTGACTCGGCCTCGAAGACCTCGGGCAGGGCGCTGGGGACCACGCCCGGGCTCGGGGCTCGCACCCCGAGAGTCTGGTTGGCCGCGTCGTTCACGTAGGACACCGTTCCGTGGTGGTCCGCGATCATCAAGAAGTCAGACCCGGCGTCGAGCACCCGGGCGAGCTGGTCGGCCCGCATCCCGGCGGCGACCTCGGCCGACACGTCGGCCACAGTGGCCACGAAGCCGTAGTGCTCGCCCTCGCTTTTGAACACTGGGGCCACCCGGATCTCGGG
>DHIQ01000147.1:782-7562 GCA_002403895.1 Candidatus Neomicrothrix sp. UBA4742 | reverse complement strand
CTGGGGCCACCCGGATCTCGGCCCACGCCGAGCCCACGTAGCCGCTGAGGTCATCGATGTCGGGCTCGACATCGCGGGTGCGAACCCGCACGGTGAAGGGCTCACGTGACTCGATGGCGGCCAGGCCTCGGGTGAGGATCTCGTCGACGTGCTCGGGCAGCAGCTCCGATTGCCACTTCAACCCGACCAGCTCGTCCTCACCTTCGAGGAATTCCGGCCAGCCGCCGTTGGCGTAGACGATGTTGCCGTCGGGATCGGTGCGCAGCACGGCGATCGGGCCGGCCTCGGTGACAGTGCGGAACAGCTCGCGGACATTGTCGAGCTCGATGCGCAACTCCTCGGCTTCGGTCACATCGAGGCTGGCCCCGGCGTAGCCCTCGTACTCCCCGTCGGCATCGAAGAAGGGCATGGCCCGATGGTGGAGCCAGCGGTACTGACCGTCGCGCCGGGCGAGGCGGGCCGTGAACTCAAACGGGGCACGGTCGCGGATCGAGCTGGCCAGGTCCTCGCCGATCTGGGCGAAGTCCTCGGGATGGAACGTCCTGAACACGCTGCGTTGCAGATCAGGATCGTCCGGAGCGATGCCCAGGAAATCGAAGCTGGCCCGGTTGCCGATGCGAGGAATGCCCTGGCGATCGGTCAGCCACAGCAGCACTGGGGTCTCGTTGACGAGACGATGAGCCGTGGCCTGGCGGGTGCGGGGATTGGCGAAGTCGAACACCTGCGACAGCAGGTAGTCGGGCCGCCCCTGGGGACCGTAGACCGGGGTCACCATGGTGCGGACCCAGTGGCCCTCGCCGTCGGGCCTCCGACAGCGGAAGTCGCACTCCAGGTAGTTGCGGCGCCCGCTCAGCACCTCGCCCAAGTGCGTCTTGAGGGTCATTCCCTCCGCGGGGTCGGTGAACGTCTCGAACCGCACCGGCGGCGCGTCGTCAGGCGGGAGCTGCACCAGATCGAGGAGCACAGGATTGGCCCACAACAGGTCACCGTCGATCGACCAGAAGGCAGCACCGACGGGCGCGGCCATGAACATAGAGGTGAGGGCCTCGAGATGGCGCGCCAGGGTAGGTGTGAGGCCGTCGGCCTCCCACTCGCCTGTGGTTCCCGACTGTGCTGCGGGCTTTTCAGCCTGCACGGTCTGGCCTGCCTTCCCGCCAATGCCCGACGGTCCGCGTGACACGCGGCCGACATGCCCCGGCCTCTACTCCGCGGATCAGGCTAGCGGCCGCAGGTCCCTCGTGTCCGAAGAATCTGACGACAGGTCAGAAATGGTGCGCGGACGCAGTTTGGGGACCCGTCGACCGCTCGACCTAACGTCACGCCATGAACCTCTTCTCCATCGAAGGTAAGACCGCGCTCGTCACCGGCGGAGGTCGCGGCATCGGCCTCATGATCGCCCGTGGCTTCGTCGAGGCGGGGGCCAAGGTCTACATCTCGTCGCGCAAGGCCGACGTGTGTGACGAGGTGGCCGGCGAGTTGTCCCAAAGCGGCACGTGCATCTCCGTACCGGCAGATCTGAGCACCGAGGCCGAGTGTCGCCGTCTGGCCGACGAGATCACGGCCCGGGAGTCGAGCCTCGAGATCCTGGTCAACAACGCCGGAGCGAACTGGGGCGCGCCGTTAGCCGAGTTCCCTGATTCGGCCTGGGACCGTGTGCTGGACCTCAACGTCAAAGGCGTGTTCCACCTCACCCGGTCGCTGGTGCCGCTGCTGTCAGCAGGATCGAAGCTCGGTGATCCGTCGAGGGTGATCAACATCGGCTCGATCGACGGGCTCCACGCCCCGGATCTCGAGACGTATTCCTATTCGACGTCGAAGGCGGCGGTGCACCACCTGACCCGGGTGCTGGCCAAGCGCCTCGCCCGGGAGGGCATCACCGTCAACGCCATCGCCCCGGGCCCCTTCGAGAGCAAGATGATGGCCGCCACCCTCGAGTCGTTCGGTGACGCCATCGTGGCCTCGTGCCCCCTGCGGCGAATCGGCGAGCCCGAGGACATGGCCGGCACCGCCATCTACCTGGCGTCGCGCGCCGGCGCCTACGTCACCGGGGCGGTGCTGCCCGTCGACGGCGGACTGGCCACCACCCTCTGACGAACGGATCCCGAAGGCTACGGGACCCGATCAGGTGAAGCGAAGCAGGGCCACGACACCCAGAGCCAGTAAGGCCAGTACGGCCACGATGAGCACGATGTTCACCGCGCCGCTCTTCGGCCGGGCCAGCCCGAAATCGAACAGGTCCTCGCGGCTTTCGTGTTGCAAGTAGGCATTGTCCGCCGGCGTCCCCACCTTGGGCAGGTGGTGCTGGGGCTTGCGCTGCTGCTTCTTGTTCCGGGTCCTCTTCTTCGAGCCGCTGGCCATCGGCGGAGACACTAGACCGTGACGCGACCACGGCGAAGCAACGCTGGGTCGTGTCGGCCCGGTAGCCTGCCGCCGTTCGAGCAACGGGCGGACGATTGGCACCATTCACGATTCGGCGAGCCCTTCTCCGAGCTGTACGGCGAATGGGAGGCGACGGGCAAGCCTTACTACCCCACCAGTAGGGACTGAGTCAGCCCCGGCCGGTGGTGGGCTGGCGGCGCTTGCCCTTGTCCCTGTTGGGGACGGCGGCCCGTTTGGAACGGCCCGCAGGAGCGCCGGCGGAGGAGCCTGCCCCAGTCTGCAAGTGGGCGCGGCGGGTCTTGCGGTTGCCTTGGGGATTCGCCGGTGTCGGACCCGACGAACGCGACGCACCGGTACGGCCCGACGCAGCGGGGGCACCGGGGCGGCTCGACTGGGCAGCCTGACCTGACGGTCGGCCCTGACCGGAAGAGCCCGTACCCGACGGCTTGGTGGAACGACCGGAGCCGGCCGCCGAACCCGACGCGGACCTGGAAGACGAGCCGGAGGGCCGACCCTGACCTCGATCAGGCCGGGAGTCGGGCCGGTCGCTGCGCTCAGGACGAGCCGAACGGTCGCTCCGGCCGTCCCAGTCACTGCGCTCGCCGCGATCGTCGCGTGACTCGCGTCGAGGATCCCGCTCGGGCCGCGGCGGGCGAGTGCGGTCCGGCCCACCCGAGCGACGGCCGGACGGGGTGGGGCGGGCGCGATGGCCGGTCGTCACCTGGTTGATGGTCTGGTAGGCGCGGGCCGGGCGGGCCGCCCGCCGTGGCGGGCGGTCAATGATGGGCAGGGGTGACTCGTCCGGTGAGGTGATGCCGGTAGGCATCTTGAGGATCTTCTGCATCCGGGTCACGTCCTTGCGCAGCTCCGGGGCCACGAAGGTGACCACGATGCCCTCGGCGCCGGCCCGACCGGTGCGCCCCGAACGGTGGACATAGTCCTTCTCGTCGGCGGGCGGGTCGAGATGCACCACGGCGCACACGCCGTCGACGTGGATGCCGCGGGCGGCGACGTCGGTGGCGATCAGCGCGTCGATCGAGCCGCGATGGAAGGCCTCCAGGGCCCGCTCACGCTGGGACTGGGAGCGGTCGCCGTGGATGGCGGCGGTGCGCAGCCCAGACTGGTCAAGCTGGCGGGCCACACGATCGGCGCCCCGCTTGGTCCGGCAGAACACGATGGTGGGACCGCTGGTGGAGATGACCTTGGCGCACTGCTTGATGCGGTCGTCGCGCGACACGTTCCAGAACAGGTGCGTCACCCGGGCGCCGTCGGCCGGGTCCGTCGCCAGCTCGTGGCGGGCCGGATTGCGTTGGTAGTGGCGGACCAGCACGTCGATGTCGCCGTCGAGGGTGGCCGAGAACAACAACGTCTGGCGCGTCTCGGGGGTGAGGTCGAGCAGTTTGCGGACCTCGGGCAGGAACCCCATGTCGGCCATGCGGTCGGCCTCGTCGATGACCACGAACTCGACCTCGTCGAGCTTGACGTCACCCCGGTTAACCAGGTCCATCAGGCGGCCGGGACAGGCCACGGCGATGTCCACGCCCCGCCGCAAGGCGTTGAGCTGGGTGCCGAAGCCGTTGCCGCCGTAGAAGGCCTCGACCCGGCGGCCACGGGTACCAGCGAGCATGAGGAGCTCGTCACGCACCTGCGAGGCCAGCTCGCGGGTGGGGACGAGGACGAGGCCCTTGGGACGCCGGGGATCGGCCTGGCCGATGTTGGCCACCAGCGGGATGCCGAAGGCGATGGTCTTGCCGGAGCCGGTCGGCGCTTTGCCGCACAGATCGCGGCCGGCCAGGGCGTCGGGCAGGGTCATGGCCTGGATGGGGAAGGGCGCGTCGATGCCCTGTTCAGTGAGGGTGGCCACGATGGGCGCGGGGACGCCGAGATCGGCGAACGTGCTGGACACGGAAGGTCTCCTGGTGCGGTTGGACGCGTCTCGCCCAACTCATGAACGGGGGCAGCGGAAGAGGCAGCCGCAGGCCAGGGGGCTGATCGGGCGCCGGCACCGGCCACTCGAAACGAGGGCCCACGCATGCCTCTGCGCGCAGGTGACGATCAGTCGTACCCCGACATAGTACCAGTCCACCGGCCGTTTTCGTGCATCCGGGGGGCGCCGAGCGGGTACGTTGCTGGAAAAGAAGAACAGGTTCTCGTTTCCTGATCCATATCTTGATCAAGGAATGCTGAGGGGGAATCCATGATCGAAGGCAAACGGGTGCTGATCACCGGACCGGCCGGCCAAGTAGCGCTGCCCATCACCCGGGCACTGGCCGCGGCCAACGAGGTGACCGGTATTGCCCGCTTCCGCGATCCGCGGGTCCGCGCCGAACTCGAGGCGATCGGGGTGACATGCATCGCGGTGAACCTTGCCGCCGGACAGTTCGACGACGTCCCCGACGACGTGGACTACGTCCTGAATCTGGCCGTCGTGAAGTCGAGCCGGTGGGAGGTCGACCTTCGGGGCAATGCCGAGGCCGTCGGGCTGCTCATGGCCCACTGCCGCTCGGCGTCGGCCTTCCTCCACTGCTCCTCGACGGGCGTCTACCAGGCCGCCGGGCCTCACCTCCAAGCCGAGACCGACCCGCTGGGCGACAACCACCGGGTCATCATGCCGACGTATTCGATCGCCAAGATCGCGGCCGAGGCCGTGGTTCGTACCGAGGCCCGCCAGCTCGGCCTGCCCACCACCATCGCCCGGCTGAATGTGCCCTACGGCGACAACGGTGGCTGGCCGCTGTTCCACCTCGAGATGGTTCTCGCCGGCCAGCCCATCCCCGTCCACCCTGACCAGCCCAACCTCTTCAACCCCATCCACGAGGACGACATCGTGGCCACCATCCCCGCTCTGTTGGCGGCAGCTTCGGTTCCGGCCACCATCGTGAACTGGGCCGGTGACCAACAGGTCGCACTAGAAGACTGGGTCACCGAGCTCGCCGCCCTCGTCGGGCGCGAAGCAAGTTTCGAGGTCACCGAGGGCACCATCGGTGGGGTGACGACCAACAACGCCCGCCGGATGGAACTGCTCGGCCCCACCACCGTGGACTGGCGCGACGGCATGCGCGCCATGGTGGCAGCGCAGCATCCCGAGCTGCTGGTCTAGGACGCGGTTCCCGATGGCAGGGCGTAGGTGACCACGGCCTGGGCCACCGGGTGGGTGGTCCCCTCCGAGTGGAGACGAACGTCGACCACCGCCAGCTTGCGTCCCAGCTTGAGGAACTCGGCGTCGGCCACGAGGTCGGCCGGTTGGGGCTTGTGCAGGAAGCTGATCGTCAGGCTGCTAGTCACGGCCAAGGCGACCGGGCCGATGTGGGCCAGGATCAAAGCGTAGGCCGCGGCGTCGGCCAGCGCCATCAGCGTCGGGCCTGACACCGTCCCGCCCGGGCGCAGCATGAGGCTGGCCACCGATTGTCGCAACCGGAGCCGATCCTGCTCGACGTGTTCGACCTCGTAGCCCCGCGGCGTGTCGAAGGCCTCGTCGAAGAAGTGGTTCAGCTCGGCCACGGTCATCTGGGGGTCGGGGTGGGGCATCGGCTCAGCATTTCATGCCACTAGCGTTCGGGTGTGCCCGACATCGACGCCGCGCTCGACTTACTCGCCCCCGGCGTGTACGCCTGGATCCAGCGTCCGGGCGGCCACGGGCGGGCCAATGCCGGCCTCGTGCTCGAAGCCGACGGCGCCACCGTGGTCGACTCGCTACTGACCCCGTCACAGGCGATCCCGCTACACAATGCCATCGCCGAGCTGGGCGTGGCGGTCCGGCGCATGGTCCTGTCCAGCAGCCACATCGAATTCGTCGGGGGATCGTCGGTGTTCTGGACGGCGGCCCGCTACGGCCGTTCCCAGACCAGCGCCCTGCTCGACCAGCCCCCAAACCTGGCCGGCTACCGGCGGTTGTTCCCCGACTGGGCCGACGAGTTCGACGACGAGTTCACCACCCGTCCCATCTCCCACACCGTCGACACCGCGGCGTGGCTCTCCCCCGTTGTGTGCACCGTGCCCACCGGGGGTCAGATGGCGGAGAACCTCATGGCGCTGGTGCCGTCGGTCGACACCTTGTTCGCCGGCGCCATGTGCGCGTTCGGTACGACCCCCAACGCATTCGACGGCAACCCCGGCGCCTGGGCCGACGCCTTGGGCGAGTTGGCGGAACTGGCCGGCACCATCGTCCCCGGTATCGGGCCGGTGGGCAGCGCCGATGAGGTGCTCGCCCTGCAGGCCTACCTGTATGCCTGCGTGGAGGCCGAGGGTAACCCGGGCGGCATCCCCGAAGGCCCGTGGGAGGCGTGGACCGACCGCCACCTCGACGAGGTCAACATCGAGCGGGCGGCGATGCTGGCCGCCGGTGACGAGGCCGTTCCCCCCTCGATGCTGCGCCTCATCGGCCTGGCCTGAGCCGGCTCC
>DHIQ01000147.1:0-567 GCA_002403895.1 Candidatus Neomicrothrix sp. UBA4742 | reverse complement strand
TGCGCAAGATCAGCCGGGGACGGAGGCGACGAGGGCCTCGCTGGCTTCCCACAGCTGGCGGGCGGCCTCGGCGTCGCGGCCGGCCTTGGACGCGGGGTGCAAGCGTGAGCGCACGTAGTACCCACCGGTCTTGCCCTCCACCTCGGGCGATGATGCCAGGTAGACGATGGTGCGGGCGCCGCGCTCGGCACTGATGAAGAAGGGACGGCCGGCCATCATGGTCACCCGCTCGATGCCGGTCGTGTCATCGACACTGCCGAACCCGGTAGCCACCGTGCCCGGGTGCAGGCAGTTGGCCGTCACCCCGGTGGCGTCGAGGCGACGAGCCAACTCGGTGGTGAACAACACGTTGGCCAGCTTGGACTTCCCGTAGACGTCCATGGAGCGATAGCCCCGCTCGCTTTGCAGGTCGGCAAAGGACATGCCCCCGAGGGCGAAGCGATGGGCGAACGAGGCCACGTTCACGATGCGTGACGGTGCACTGGACTGCAGACGGTCCAACAACAGATCCGTAAGCAGGAAGTGCCCGAGGTGGTTGACCCCGAACGTCGTCTCGAACCCCTGCGG
>DHIQ01000087.1:16101-16235 GCA_002403895.1 Candidatus Neomicrothrix sp. UBA4742 | reverse complement strand
CGGCACCACCGGCAATCCCAAGGGGGTGGTGTACTCCCACCGCTCGACGTGGCTGCACACCGCCGGCGCCATGATGTCCGACAGCCTGGGAGCGTGTGAGCGCGACATCATCCTGCCCGTGGTGCCGATGTTCC
>DHIQ01000087.1:0-15794 GCA_002403895.1 Candidatus Neomicrothrix sp. UBA4742 | reverse complement strand
CCGATGTTCCACGCCAACGCCTGGGGCCTGGCCCACGCCGGGGTGGCCTGCGGCGCCAGCCTGATCATGCCGGGGCCCGATCTGTCACCGGGCGCCATCGCCACGCTCATCGAGTCGGAGAAGGTCACCGTGGCGGCCGGCGTGCCCACCATCTGGATGGGCGTGCTCCCCGAGCTCAAAGGCCGGGACACCTCGCATCTACGGGCCATCCCCTGCGGCGGATCCGCCGTGCCCCGAGTGCTGTCGGAGGCGTACAAGGCCACCACCGGCCTGCCCATCCTGCAGGCGTGGGGCATGACCGAGACCAGTCCGGTGGCCTCGGTGGGACACATCAAGAGCTACCTGGCCGACACGCTGAGCGAGGACGAGCTGGCCGATCTGCGCTCAACCATCGGCACCATCGTCACCGGCATCGACTTCCGGGTCGTTGACCCCGCCACGACGGAGAGCGTCCCGTGGGACGGCTTGAGCCGAGGCGAACTGCAGGTCACCGGCCCATGGGTCGCGCGGGAGTACTACAACGACGATCGGTCACCCGAGTCGTTCACCGGGGACGGCTACCTCCGCACCGGGGACGTGGTCACCGTCGACGACGAGGGTTACCTCCGCATCGTCGACCGCACCAAAGATGTCGTGAAGTCCGGCGGCGAGTGGATCAGCTCGGTGGAGCTGGAGAACGAGATCATGGGCCATCCCGCGGTGGCCGAGGCGGCCGTCATCGGCGTCAAGCATCCGAAGTGGTCGGAGCGGCCGCTGGCCTGCGTGGTGGTCAAGCCCGGCGAGGACCTGACCAAGGAGGAGCTCCTCGAGTACCTCGATGGGCGAGTGGCCAAGTGGTGGCTGCCCGACGACGTGGTCTTCATCGATGAGGTACCGAAGACCTCGGTGGGCAAGTTCTCCAAGAAGACCCTGCGCGATCAGTTCGAGGGCTACGTCCTGCCCACGGCCTGATCCACTGAGGAATCGGTGGTATCCGGGGGCCGCTCCCGGTTCTCTGAAGCCGAATCGACAGCTGATGTCGGCCAGGCTGCAGAGATCCTGGGTGGGTGAGGACCGATTCGGGTCGGGACCGGGCCACGGTTAGCCTGCTGTCGTGACCGACCATCGCGACATCGTGGCGTCACCGGCCGCTGCGGGTCGGCCCCCGACGGACTGGCGCTTCGTCCGACGCCCGGGATGGATCCTGTCGCACCTGTTCGTGCTCAGCTGTGTCCTCGCCTTTCTCTTCCTCGCCTCCTGGCAACTCGGGCGGCTCCACGGCCGGCGCGACGTGAATCAGATGATCGAGGCCCGCGAGAACGGGCCGGCGGTCCCCATCGAGACCCTGGTCCACTCCGACCAGCCGGCCGACCAGGCCAACGTCAACACGTTCCGCACCGTGACCGCGACCGGTCATTACGACTCCGCCAATCAGATCCTGATCCGAAACCGCACCCGCAACAGCAGCGATCCCGGTTGGTGGCTGATCACCCCGCTGGTCAGCACCGACGGCCAGAGCGCAGTGGCCGTCAATCGGGGCTGGGTGCCCTACGCCATCGACGAGAACTCCTCTCTCGACGAGTTCGCGCCGCCCAGCGGGACGGTGAGCGTCACCGGTCTGCTCATGAGCACCCAGAACCGCGAGTCGGGGCCCTACGACCCCGCCGATGGCGTGCTGCACACGTTGTCACGGGTCGATCTGACGCGGTACCAACACCAGCTGCCGTACCAGCTCTACCCGGTGTACGTGAGCCTCCGCTCCTCCGCGCCACCGCAGTCCGGCCCCCTGCCTGAGCCGGTGCCAACGCCGGAACTGGGCGACGGTCCTCACCTCAACTACGCCGGCCAATGGCTGATCTTCGCCACCCTCACCGTCATCGTCTACCCGCTCCTGCTGCGCCGCCGGGCCCGGGACAAGGGGGTCGAGCGCGCCGAGCGGGCCGTCGCCGACGAGCGCGCGGCCGACTCGAACAACGCCCCTTCCGGCGGCTCCGGCGACGCCGTGGTCGGGTCGCCCCCGGCCGAGACGGCTGAGGCGTCCACGTCGGTCGGGCCGTGACCGAGGCCGACACCCGCACCCGCATCCTGGCCGCCGCGGTGGCGTGCGTGGAGCGGTCAGGGCTGGCCAAGACCAGGCTCGAGGACGTCGCCCAGGAGGCGGGATTGTCCCGGGCCACGGTTTACCGGCACCAGGGTGCTGTATGCCCGGGTCGACATGGTCTCGCCGGCCGGGGCCGGTCCTCAGCTGATGGAGTTGGAGCTCATCGAGCCGTTCTTGTTCCTGGCAGTGGCTCCGCCCGGTGTCGTCGACCGCGTGATCGCCGCGGTCGGGACCCGCCTGGCTTGAGCGCACCCCGGAACGGGGCCTGAGGGCGGGGGAAGTAGGATTGACGGCAATGCCGTACCCCTCGGACCCCGACGTGTTGGTGTTGCTCGGCCTGCGCTTGCGGTCGTTCGCCCCCGCGGCTGTTGTC
The DNA here is from genome assembly GCA_002403895.1 of Candidatus Neomicrothrix sp. UBA4742. Lineage (GTDB taxonomy): Bacteria > Actinomycetota > Acidimicrobiia > Acidimicrobiales > Acidimicrobilacustridaceae > UBA4742. The sequence continues at coordinate 13,341 of DHIQ01000087.1, read as the reverse complement.
GCCGAGGCCGCCGGGCTCCCCGAAGCCGAGGTCGCCAGCCGCCTGGACTCCTGCGCCGAGCGGGGCCTGGCCCTCTTCCGCGACGGACGCATGACCGGATGGATGTTGACCCCGGAGGGTCGGACCGAGGGCGAGCATCTGCTCGCCGCCGAGATGGACCACCTCGGCGGGCGCGACGCCGTCGGTGCCGCGTACGAACGATTCTTGGCGGTGAACCAACGCCTGCTCGATGTCTGCACCGCCTGGCAGCTGCGCGACGTCGACGGGGCCCAGGTGGTGAACGACCACGCCGATCCGGTGCACGACGCCTCCGTGGTGGCCGAACTGGCCGACATCGACGCCACCATCCAGCCGGTACTGACTGACCTGGCTGAGAGCCTCGCCCGTTTGGGTGGCTACGGCCCCCGCCTCTCTTCCGCCCTGGCCAAGGTGCAGGGGGGCGACGGTGAGTGGTTCACCAAGCCCACCGTCGACTCGTACCACACGGTGTGGTTCGAGCTCCACGAGAACCTGCTGGCCACGCTCGGGATCGAGCGCGGCGCGGAACGGTCGACGCCCCCCGAGGAGGCAATCTCATGACCCGCTTCGGTCCGGTGATCACCGCCATGGTCACGCCCTTCGACGCGGAAGGCGCCATCGATCTCGAGGGCGCGGCCGAGCTGGCCGAATGGTTGGTCGGCCAAGGCAACGACGCGCTGGTGGTGACCGGCTCGACGGGCGAGGCATCCGTGCTCACCGATGACGAACAGGTCGAGGTGTGGCGGGCCGTCCGGGCCGCCGTCGCCGTGCCGGTCATCGCCGGCAGCGGCACCAACGACACGGCCCATGCCGCAGGGTTGACGGCCCAGGCGGCCAAGGCCGGGCTCGACGGCGTGCTGGTGGTCACCCCCTATTACAACCGCCCGCCGCAGGCCGGCATCGAGGCCCACTTCCGGGCGGTGGCGGCGGCCACCGATCTCCCGGTCGTGCTCTATGACATCCCCATCCGTTCCAGTCGCAAGATCGGTCACGAGATCCTGGTGCGTCTGGCGGCCGAGGTGCCCAATATCGTTGGATTGAAAGACGCTGCGGGAAACCCCGCCGAAACGGCCCGTACGGTGGCCGACACCCCTGAGGACTTCTACGTGTATTCCGGAGACGATGCCATGACCCTGCCCATGATGGCGGTGGGGGCCGTGGGCGTCATCAGCGTGGCCGCCCATTGGGCCGCCCCCGAGATGAGCGCCATGATCGAGGCCTTCGAGCGAGGGGACCACACCAAGGCGGCCGAGATCAACGTCGCCCTGCTCGAGTCCTACGACTTCGAGTCAGGTGACCTCACCCCGAATCCCATCCCGGCCAAGGCCATGCTGCGGGCGCTGGGACGACCGGCCGGGCAGTGCCGGTTGCCGATCGGGCCGGCGCCCGTGGGTCTCGAACAACGGGCGCTCGACGTGCTGGGGGTCCTTCGTGGCTGACGACGTCAAGATCACCTTCCTAGGAGGCCTGGGCGAGATCGGCCGCAACTGTGCCTGTATCGAGCTCGGCGGCCGCATCATGATCCTGGACTGCGGGCTCATGTTCCCCGACGTCGACATGCTCGGCATCGACCTCGTCCTGCCCGACTTCACCTACCTGCGCGACAACGCCGATCGGGTGGAGGGGTGCATCGTCACCCACGGCCACGAGGACCATCACGGTGCGCTGTCGTACCTGCTGCGTGACCTTTCGTTTCCCATTTACGGCTCGGCCCTCACCCTGGGTCTGGCCCGCAACCGCATCGAGGAGGCGGGCCTCCTCGACCGCACCGAGCTGATCCCCGTGTCCGACGGTGAGCGGCGGATGATCGGTCCTTTCGACGTGGAGTTCATCCCGGTCACCCATTCGGTTCCCCATGGTTTCGCCACCGCGTTCCACACGCCCCAAGGGGTGATCCTCCACACCGGGGACTTCAAGCTGGACATGACGCCGGTCGACGGCCGCCTCACCGATCTGGCTCGGGTCGGCTCGCTGGCCGACCAGTTCGGCATCCGCCTCCTGCTGGCCGATTCCACCAACGCCGACCAGAAGGGGACGTCGCGCTCGGAGAGCTCGGTGGGCAAGGTGCTCTACGACCTGTTCCACGAGCACGAGGGCAAGCGCATCATCACGGCCTGCTTCGCCAGCCACGTGCATCGGGTTCAGCAGATTGCCGATGCCGCCTTGGCCCACGGCAGGGTGATCGCCACCATGGGCATGTCCATGAAGAAGAACATGCGCCTGGCCCGGGAGATGGGTCTGCTGAGCATCCCTGAGAACAAGCTGTTGGACATCGAGGACATCCGCGATCTCGACCCGGCCTCCGTCTGCCTCATCTCTACCGGTTCGCAGGGCGAGCCCATGTCGGCCCTGGCCCGCATGGCGGCCAACGAGAACAAGTGGATCAAGCTCGGTTCTGGTGACACCGTCATCATGAGCTCCCATCCCATCCCCGGCAATGAGTCCAACGTGTCCAAGGTGATCGACGGGTTGTTCCGGCTCGGCGCCGAGGTGGTGCACTCCGGCATCGAGGATGTGCACGCCACCGGCCACGCCAAGGCCGACGAGCTCAAGACGTTCCACTCCATCGCCCGTCCCGAGTGGTTCATCCCGGTGCACGGCGAGTACCGCCACCTGGTGTCGCACGCCCGGATCGCCTCGGCCATGGGCATGGACGCCGACCGCATCATGATCTGCGAGGACGGCGACCAGGTCCGGCTGACCAAGAAGGGTATCAAGCCGCACGCCCGGGTCCCGGCCGGCTACCTGTTCGTGGATGGCATCGTGGGCGACGTGGGTCATGGTGTTCTCCGCGACCGGCGGGTGCTGGCCGAGGAAGGTGTGGTGGTGGTGATCGTCGGCGTCGACGTGAAGTCCGGCGCCATCCTCACCGGCCCGGAGGTCATCACCCGGGGGTGGATCTACGAGGCCGAGGCCGAGGACCTACTCGAACAATGCGAGATCGTCGTTCGCGACGCGGTGAAGCAGTCCTTCGATCGGGGCGCGGGGGACATCGAGAGCCTCCAACGCCAGGTGCGCCGCGCCGCCGGGAAGTTCGTCAGCGATCAGACGAAGCGCAAGCCCATGATCGTGCCCGTCGTGATGGAGGCCTGAGCGGCCCGGGATCGGGTCCGGCGCATGCCCGACCGCGCCGGGATCCGCGCCTATATTCGGACGATGCCTCTCCCGCAAGGCGAGGGCGAGAACCCGTCACCTCAGGTTTCCGTCGTCATCCCCGTCTTCAACGAGGAGGAGAACCTCGAGGAACTCCAGCGCCGGTTGGACGCCGCCCTCGAGGCCGCCGCTGTCACCTACGAGATCCTGTATGTCGATGACGGCAGCAAAGACGCCAGTGTGGCCATGATCCGAGACTTCCATGACCGGGATCACCGAATTCGGCTCGTCCGGTTGTCCCGGAACTTCGGTCACCAGGCGGCGCTCAACGCCGGCCTCGATCACGCCGACGGTGATGCGGTCGTCCTGATGGACGCCGATCTGCAAGATCCTCCCGAGTTGCTAGAGAGTTTCCTGGCTCGGTGGCGGGGCGGAGCCGAGGTCGTCTACGGCGTCCGTCAGCACCGGGAGGGAAGCGTGCTCAAGCGCGTGGCCTACCGGGTCTTCTACCGGCTGTACCGGGCGCTGGCGGACATCGACGTGCCCCTCGACGCGGGAGATTTCTGCCTCCTCGACCGCCAGGTGGCCGACGCCATCCGAGCTCTTCCCGAACGGCAGCGGTTCCTCCGAGGGCTCCGCAGCTGGGTGGGCTTCGACCAGGTTGGCGTGGCCTACGACCGCCCCGAACGCTTTGCCGGCGAGCCGAAGTACCGATTCAGCGGCCTGGTGCGCCTCGCCCTCGATGGGTTGCTGTCCTTCTCGGTGACCCCCCTTCGCCTGTCCTCGCTGCTCGGCTTCGGGGTGGCCGTCGCTGGGGTGCTCTACGTCGCCTTCGCGCTTGTGGCGCGGATCTTCAGCGGTAGCGTTCCGGCGGGATGGACGTCGATCGTGGCCATCATCCTGGTTCTCGGCGGCGTCCAGCTCATCATGATCGGCATCGTGGGAGAGTACCTGGCCCGGGTGTACTCTGAGTCCAAGGAGCGTCCCTCCTACGTGGTGCGCGAACGGATCACCTGAACGCCATGGACGACGCGCTGCACAAAGAACTCGCCGTCATGGGTCAGCGACATTGGTGGTACCGGGCCCGGCGGATGATCGTCCGGGCCGTGTTGCAGACCCATCTCCCTCCCAACCCGGATCGCCGGCTGTTGGAGGTCGGCGCCGGCACCGGTTCGGTCACCATGATCCTCGGCGAGTTCGGGGCGGTCACCGCGGTGGAGCCGCACCCCGCGGCGCTGGAGGCTTGCCGATCGGTGGCGCCTTTCGCCCAGCTGTTCCAAGGCGGCATCGAGACCCTCGACGAGTTGCCGGCCGTCAGCGCGACTCCGTTCGACGTCGTGGCTGCGTTCGACGTGATCGAGCACATACAAGACGATGTCGCCGCGCTCCGACGGCTGCGCCCACTCATCGCCGACGGAGGGCGGCTTGTGTTGACCGTGCCCGCCCTCGAGGTGTTGTGGGGAGCACACGACGACGTCAATGGCCACTTCCGCCGCTATTCGCGCTCCCAGCTGATCCGGCATTTGCGCCTGGCGGGCTACCAGATCGAGTACGTGTCCTATTTCAGCACGTTCCTGTTTCCCGCCGTGGCGGCCGTGCGCATCGGCCGCAGAGTGTTCCGTGAGCCAACCCCGGACCCTCACTCGGACTTCAAGCTGGGGCCGAAGCCGGTAAACGACGTGCTGACCTGGCTCTTTTCCATCGAGGCGCGGATCGTGGGCCGCCGCCCCTTGCCGATCGGGTCCTCCTTGGTGGCGGTCGCCCGACCGGTGTGAGACCAAGACGTCTCCCCTCGCCCCGACGACTGCCTCAGGGATGCGCGGCGCAGGCGGTGATCACGCGGGCCACGCGGTCATAACAAGCAGCGTCGGGGGGCAACGGGGACTCTTCCACCGTGGGGTCGATCCAGAAGACCACCCGGTCGCCGCGGCGGAAGTGGACGGCGTCAGAGAGGTTGGAGCCGGCGGGGAACTGGGCCACGCCTCGTACCGGTTCAGGAGGGGGGACGACGCGCAGCGGTTTCGACCCCGGCGGCACGTCGACCACCACCTGGGCCACGAGGGCATCCCCCTGCTGGGCCGCCTGGCGGAAGGCCCGCACATCGACCGCGTTCAGGCCGAGGAGGAGGGCAACCACCGCCATCCCGGCGACCATCCCCACGCGGTTGGGGGCGACCTCGGTCACCCACGCCAGGAAGGCCCCCATCACCACGGCGGCCCCCAATCCGACCACGCCGTTGGCCCGATCGAAGAAGCCGTCGGTGGCGATGGCCCAGTTCGTCAGGAAGAACGGAGCCCACCCGGCCAGGAGGATGACGAAGCCGGCGAGCACGACTCGTCGGTAGCGGTCGCGGTGCTCGTGCGGGAGAGCCACGATGATGGCCAGACCGACCAGCAACACGAGGGGGGTGATCCGGGCCAGGTTCGGCCATTCGAACGTCCCGACCCCGAACTGGGAGCTCACCAGCCGATCGAACCCGCCGACTCCGGCCAGTCCCTTTCGTTTGGGCGAGAGGAAGAACAGCAAGGCGCTTGCGGCGAGGATGGGGATCATGGCCATGAGGCCGGTGCGCCAGCGCTTGGCCAGATCCGCGAGCACCCACACGGCCACCGCCAGGAGGGCCAGGGCGAAAATGCCTTCGTAGGTCAGCACCCCGGCGGCCAACACCGAGGCGGCGACCAGCGGCCTTCCTCGTAGGAGCAACAGCACCCCTCCGAGAAGGAGCACCACGGCCAGCGGGTAGTTCCCGACGGCGAACCACAGCCGGGTCGACCCCCGGTTGGGGAGGGCGGCGTAGACCATGGCGATCCAGAACGCGATGTCCGTTCGCCATAGCCGCTCGGCGACAAGGAAGAGGAGTATCCCCAGCACGCCGTTGACTAAGGCCAGCAGTAGCGCATGTAGTACTGGCCGCATCCCGAACGCCGCGTAGGAGAGCGCGTAGTACACGGCCCCTCCCGGTCGTGCCGGGGCCTCGGTGGCCCGGAGCCAGAATTGGCTCCAGCGGTAGACCAAGTCCCCCTGGGCGAAGCTGTCGGCCAGCCCCCAGTCGTCGTGCATGAGCCTGGCACCAGTGAAGGCCCACACCAGCGTAGGCCCGGCGCTGACTAGAGCGATCGCCGCCAACGTCAGCGTTCGCCATGACCCGCCGGGTCCTACCCGGGCCATCGGGTGTGTCGGTGCGCCCCGACGTGATCTACGATCGGACTCCATCGGGCTGCTCACCGGCTAATCATTCCAGGGATTCTGGCCGTCCCCTGGAAACGCCCCTGATCGCTGGCGTCAGCCGGTAAGGGCAGCGGTTGCGGAGACGGCCGGTGACGCCGACGCTGCGCTCATGGGTGCCACCGTGACGGGAGCCGTGGTGCCCCCTGGCGTCGTCGTGGTCGGCGCCGTGGTGGTCGTCGTGGCGGCGGTCACCACGGTCACCGTGCCCGACATGCCCTGCCCGTCCGGTCCGCCGTGGATATGGCAGTAGTACCGGTACGTGCCCGGGCTGGCGAACATGTGGGAGAACACCGAGCCGTTGCCCAGGCACGTGCCCGGGCACGCCGGACTCGAGTCGAAGGACGCGTCATCCGCGGTCACCGAGTGGGTGCCACTCCCGCTCTCGGTCCAGGTCACGGTGTCGCCGGCCGTGATCGTGATGTCGGCGGCGACGAACTGATTGTCTCGGATGTCCACCTGCGCCGTAGCCGCTCCTGACGGGAGCGACCAAGCCATGGCCGCGGCGGCCACGAGGGTGATGGTGCCGGCGACCGCGGCGAAACGACGCAAGGACATGACGGACCTCCCAGTTGGTGTCGGAGTGGTCTACGTCCCGCCGCACCGATCGGTTCACCTGCCCCTCGTTGGTAGCCCTCGACGGTGCCCCGCTAGCCTCGACCCATGTCCCGCACCCTTATCGCTGCCGCCGGCGACGCACTGCTCGAGCACCGCCGTCAGCTCACGCTCGACGAGCTCTCCGAGCTGGCCGCCCTCCCGGACGAGGCCATGGCTTCCCTGGCTGCCCTGGCTCACGAGGTACGCCTCGCCTGGTGCGGTCCCGAGGTCGAGGTGGAGGGCATCTTGTCGGCCAAGACGGGCGGGTGCCCCGAGGACTGCCATTTCTGCAGCCAGTCGGCCAAGTTCGAGACCCAGATCCAGGCGACGCCGTTCCTCGACACCGACGAGGTGCTGGCCGCGGCAGCCGAGACGGCCAAGCTGGGTGCGTCGGAGTTCTGCATCGTGCTGGCCGTGCGGGGACCGGATGAACGGACCATGCAGCGCCTGCTCGAACTGGTCCCGCTGGTCAAGGAGCGCACCGGGCTGAACGTGGCCGTCAGTGCCGGGATCCTCACCGAGGACCAGGCCGGGCGCCTGGCCGAGGGCGGGGTACACCGCTACAACCACAATCTCGAGACCTCGATGTCGTACTTCCCCTCGATCGTGACGACCCACACCTGGACGGAACGGTTCGAGACGTGCGAGCGGGTGCGTCGCCACGGCATGGAACTGTGCTGCGGAGTGCTGCTGGGCATGGGGGAATCGGTGGATCAGCGCATCGAGCTGATCGGCCAGCTGCGTGAACTGGATCCCGCCGAGGTGCCCCTCAACTTCCTCAACCCGCGCCCGGGTACGCCGTTGGCCGACCGTCTGGTGGTGCAGCCGCTGGAGGCGCTGCGCTGGATCGCGTTGTTCCGTCTGGGCCTGCCGTCGGTCATCCTCCGCTACGCCGGCGGACGCGAGGTCACGCTGCGCGAGCTGCAGGCCATGGGCATGACCTCGGGGATCAACGCCCTGATCGTCGGCAACTACCTGACCACCCTGGGACGTTCGCCCGAGGAGGATCTGCAGATGCTGGACGACCTGCGGATGCCCATCGGCGCGCTGTCGAAGGTGATCTGAGCTCCGCCATGCCCGCCACGGCCGGGGCGGCCGCCTTCTGCGCCTGGTGCGGTGCCCCCGTGGCCACCTGTGGGTCGCAGGCCTGTCGCCGCCCCCTCGATCCGCCGCATTTCTGCCCCACTTGCGGGCGGCGCATGCGGGTGCAGGTAACACCCACCGGCTGGCAGGCCAGCTGTCGAGACCACGGGACCCCCGACCTGGAAGCGACACCCTCCGAGGATGCCTCGTATCCAGGATGACCCGGCTCGCTCTGTAGGTCAGTCTTTGCCCGCGCGATCTCGTCGGGATCACCCCCCGGACCCCGACGAAACCCGCTTAGGCGGGAACCCCGCGACTCCTGTCGGGTCAACGCCCGCCAGGAGTCGCGGCGCGTTCTGCCGCCCTACAGTGCGGCCATGACCGATGACGCTGCCGAACGCCCGTCGCCCGAACGCCCGTCGCCCGAACCGCCCGAGTCGGCTGAGGAGCTCGGCGCGCGCCTCGTCGCCGAGGTGCAGGCGGCGGGAGCCGCCCGACCCGGGCAACGTGTCCTGCACGCCCGGGGGATCGGGGCGGCGGGGCAATTCGTCTCGACCGGCGCCGGGGCGAGGTTCACCCGGGCGGCCCACCTCCAGCCCGAAATGGTCACGCCGCTGGTGGTGCGCTTTTCCAACGGGTCTGCCGACCCCGATGCTTCCGATGGCACCCGCGACGGCCGAGGCATGGCCACCAAGTTCCGCCTTGGCGACGGCTCGTCCACCGATATCGTCGCCCTGTCGCTCCCCATGTTCTTCGTACGGACCACCGATGATTTCGTCGATTTCGTGCGGGCCCGCCGGCCCGACCCGGCCACCGGTGAGATGGACCTCAACAAGGTGCTGGCCTTCCTCGGTGAGCACCCCGAGGCCCAGGCGGCCGCTGAGCTCTCCATCGCCGCACCCGCTCCGGTCGGCTACGACACGGTCCGCTATCACAGCGTGCATGTGTTCTGGCTGGTAGGTGCTGATGGCCGTCGCACCCCGGTGCGCTACCGATGGCAACCCGCCGCCGGGGTCCGGGGCCTCTCCGACGAGGAGGCGGCCGCTCAACCGGCCGACTACCTGCAGTCCGGGCTGGCGAGCGCACTGGCGGCCGGGTCGGTGCGCTTCGATCTCGAGATCGTGGTCGGCCAGGACGGTGATCCCACCGACGACGCCACCTCCGTGTGGCCCGAGGACCGCGAATCGCTCGTCGTCGGTCGTCTCGAGCTGACCGGCTTGGCCGATGCCGAACCGCTGATCTTCGACCCGACCCGGGTGACCGACGGCATCGACTGCTCGGATGACCCGATCCTGCATGCCCGCAGCGCCGCCTACGGCGCGTCCTACGCCCAGCGCACAACCAGCTGATCTCACGGAACTCGTCGACCTTGCCTGGGACACGGGCCCAATCCGCTGTTGTGGCACGCAGGGTCGCAGCAGGCAGCGGGGCGGCTGATCGTCTCTAGCGCTAGCTCGGTGGCAAAGCTGACGGTCCACCACTCGGAGCGGTGGGTCTGCTGTGCTACACCGGTTGTCGTCACCTCGGCGCGGGCATTGGGGTCGAGGGGTGGCCCGTCCGGTCATCCGCGTCCCCGCAGGTGAGTAAATGGCTACCAAGCAGCAGGCTCGATCCTCCAAACGCTCCCGTTCGAGGGCGTCGTCGCGCTCCAAGGGCAAGGCCCCCGCCCGGGCGTCGTCGCGCGCCAATGCGACGCCCCGGGGGACGACCACGCCCATCGGCGCCGGGGTCCGCCAGGCGTTCGACGGTCACGGCCACGACGCCTGGGGGCTGGTGGCCATCGTCACGGCCATCGTCGCCGGTCTGGGCATCTATTCGAATCTGGCTGGACCGGTGGGCCACGGCCTGGCCGCGGGTATCGGTGCGGTCGTCGGCGTGGTCGCCTGGCTCGTGCCGCCGGCGCTACTGGCCCTGGGCATCTTGGCCATCTGTGGCCCGCGGATCGAGGGCGAACCGCCGTCGTTCGTGCGCCCCGCCGTCGGTGGCGGCCTGATCCTCCTCGCCCTGTGCGGCCTCTTGCAGCTGACCCGGGGACGCCCCGAATGGGGTGACCCGCTCAACGCCTTCGTGCAGGCGGGCGGCGCTCTCGGGGCACTGCTCGGTGGCACCCTCTCCCGCCTGATCGGCGTGTGGGGTGCGGGGCTGATGCTCGCCGCCATCGCGGTGTTGGGCCTCTCGGTGCTGACCCGTACATCGGTGCGGGCCGCCGCCGGTCGTACGGCGTCGGGGGTCAAGCCCGTGCGCGGCGCCCTAGGCAAGGTCTTCGCCCCGCTGTTCCAGATCGACGCCGCCGAGGGACCACCCGAGATCGACCTGCGGGACGAGGCGGCGGCGCCCACGCGCAGGCGGATGCCCAAGGTGGCGACCGACCCCGACGCGCCGGCCGTCGTGGTGGCCGGTGAAGGCGACGACGCTGCCCCCGTGCCCGGCGCCTCGGTCGAGGCCGAGCCCGGCGAGGTGGAGCAGCTGGCGATCGACCTCGGGCCCGCGGCCGAGCGGTCCCCATGGAAGCTGCCGCCCGCCAAGTTGCTGGCCCGTTCCGAGACCCAGGAAGTCGACCGGATGGCGGTCGAGGAGCGCGGCCGGGCACTGGAAGGTGCCCTGGCCGAGCATGGGGTCGAGACCCGCCTGGTGGGCATGGTGGTGGGGCCCACCGTGACCCGGTACGAGTTGGAGCTGGCCCCCGGGGTCAAGGTCGCCCGGGTCACCAGCCTCCACAAGGACATCGCCTACGCCATGGCATCGCCGGACGTGCGCATCCTGGCGCCGATCCCCGGACGCCAGGCCATCGGGGTAGAGGTGCCCAACGCCAGCCGGCAGGTGGTGGCCCTGGGCGACATCCTCTGCTCGGAGGAAGCCCGCCGGGCCAAGCACCCGCTGGAGGTGGCGGTCGGCCGCGACATTAACGGTCGGGCCATCCTGGCCAACCTGGCCACCATGCCCCACGTGCTTATCGCTGGGGCCACCGGCGCCGGCAAGTCCTCGTGCCTCAACTCGCTCATCACCTCCGTCCTGATGCGTTCGACGCCCGACCAGGTGCGCATGATCCTGGTCGACCCCAAGCGGGTGGAGTTGGGCCAGTACAACAAGCTGCCCCACCTGCTGACCCAGGTGGTGACCAACCCCAAGAAGGCGGCCAACGCCCTCACCTGGGCGGTGCGGGAGATGGAGCGCCGCTACGACCTGCTCAGCGAGGTTGGGGTGCGTGACATCACCGGCTACAACGCGGCGTTCGACCGCGGCGAGTTTCAGGCCGCCCCCGGTGAGGAGGTCGACTACCAGCGCTTGCCGTTCATCCTCATCGTGGTGGACGAGCTCAACGACTTGATGATGGTCGCCGCCCGCGATGTCGAGGACTCGATCTGCCGAATCGCCCAGATGGCCCGAGCGGTGGGCATCCACCTGGTGATCGCCACCCAGCGCCCGTCGGTCAATGTCATCACCGGCGTGATCAAGGCGAACGTTCCGGCTCGGTGGGCCTTCTCCGTGTCGAGCCTGGCTGACAGCCGCGTCATCCTCGACCAGCCCGGCGCCGAGCGTCTGGTGGGCAAGGGCGACATGTTGTTGCTGGGGCCGGCGTCGAGCGTGCCTCAGCGCATCCAGGGCTGCTGGGTAGACGAGTCCGAGGTGCGGGCCATCGTCGGTTCGTGGATCCGCCAGTCGCCCGACACCCAGTATGTCGAAGGGGTCGAGGACAGCGATCACGGGCCGGCGGGCTCACCCATCCCCGGCATGGTCGGCGGTAGCGACGATGACGACGATCTGCTGCGGCAGGCCATGGAGCTCGTGGTTCGTTCCCAGCTGGGGTCCACGTCGATGCTGCAGCGCAAGTTGCGCGTCGGCTTCGCCCGCGCCGGGCGACTCATGGACCTGCTCGAGCAGCGGGGAGTGGTCGGTCCCGGTGAGGGATCGAAGGCACGGGCCGTGCTGATGACCCCCGAGGAGCTCGACGGCGGCGCCGAGGTCGGTGGCGCCGACACCGGTAGCGACTTCGACGCCTTCTGAGTCGAATCCTGTAGCTCGGGCACGAACGCGAAAGGGCCCGGCGGCGAAACGCCCGCCCCATCACCGGGCGGGACGCCCTGAGATGATTCCGCCTAGATGAAGCGGTTGGCATTCGTCAGCGGGCCGATCTTGTACCGGAACGAGTGCCCGATCTGGGCGAAGTCACCCCGAGCGGATCAGAAAGCCACGAAAATATAGGAAACATCATGATGTTGCATCACGATGCCGGATGGTTGGTAGAGCCAGGCGCTCCGCCGCGCGCCCGTGCCATGATTCGCCCATGATCGCGACGCCGGAGTTCACCGTCATCGCCACCGGGCTGCGGTTCCCCGAGGGTCCGGTCGCCATGGCCGACGGCTCGGTCGTGCTGGTGGAGATCGCCCGGAAGACCCTGACCGGCGTCCGCCCGGATGGCGCCACCACGGTGATCGCCGAGTGTGGCGGGGGACCGAACGGCGCCGCCGTCGGCCCTGACGGAGCCATCTACCTGGCCAACAACGGGGGCTTCTTCACCTGGGTGGAAATCAGCGAGCTGACTGTCCCCGGCGAGACGCCCGCGACATGGTCGGGGGGCAGCATCCAGCGCGTCGATCCCACCACCGGGCTGGTGGAGACCGTGGCCACCGAGTGCGGCGGCCAGACGCTGCAAGCGCCCAACGACTTGGTGTTCGACACTGACGGGGGGCTGTGGTTCACCGATCACGGCGTGACCGGCGAGCGCGGGGCCACTCAAGCCGGGGTCGCCTACCGGTCGCCCAGCGGTGAGATCACCCCAGTCGCCTTCCACACCGAAGCCACCAACGGCATCGGCCTGTCGCCCGCCGGTGATCGGCTTTACGTGGCCGAGACCCACACGGGACGGGTGTGGGCGTGGGACGTGACGGGCCCCGGCCAGGTGGGGGCCGATCCCGCGTCCGACGCCGCCCATGGGGGAACGCTGCTGTTCGACGCGCCGGAGGGCCACTTGTTCGACTCGCTGGCGGTCGACGGCGACGGCTGGGTGTGCGTCGCCACGCTTGGCCAGGGCGGGATCACCTGTGTGGCCCCCGACGGATCATCGTCGGAATACTTCTCGCTGCCTGATCCACTCATCACCAACATCTGCTTCGGCGGCGAGGACCTGCGCACCGCATTCGTCACCTCGTCGGGCCGCGGCGAGCTGCTGGCCATGCCGTGGCCTCGGCCCGGCCTTGCCCTGGCCTTCCCCTGGGCGGCGCCTGGCCCAGGCTGACGCCCCGGAGGAGTTGCCGGCGTTCGTTTCGGTCGAGGGCTTGGACGGCGCCAGCGCGCCTGCCACCCAGCGCGACCTGTGGGTCTGGA
>DHIQ01000272.1:17413-19248 GCA_002403895.1 Candidatus Neomicrothrix sp. UBA4742 | reverse complement strand
GTCCTCCTGCAGGTCGCGGTTGTAAGCCAACGGCAGCCCCTTGAGGGTGGCGAGCAGCCCGGTGAGATGGCCGATGAGGCGGCCGGCCTTACCCCGGGCCAACTCGGCGATGTCCGGGTTTTTCTTCTGGGGGAGCATCGAGCTGCCGGTCGAGTAGCCGTCATCGAGGGTGAGGAACCCAAACTCCTCGGTCGACCACAACACGATCTCCTCCCCCAGCCGTGACAGGTGCACGCCGATCAGGGCCAGGTCGAACAAAGTCTCGGCCACGAAGTCGCGGTCGCTGACGGCGTCGAGGGAGTTGTCGAAGGCCCGAGCGAAGCCGAGGTCGGCAGCCACCCCTTCGGGGTCAAGGGCCAACGACGAGCCCGCTAATGCGCCGGCCCCGAGGGGCGACACGTCCATGCGCCGCCGGGTGTCGAGCAGCCGGTCGACGTCACGGGCGAGGGCCCATCCGTGGGCCAGGAGGTGATGGGACAACAGGACCGGCTGGGCCCGCTGGAGGTGGGTGTAGCCCGGGAGGTAGGCGTCGCCGGCTAGCTCGGCCCGCTCCAACAGGACCTCCTGCAGCAGCAGGATCCGCCCGGCGATGGCCAGGGTCTGGCGCTTGGTGAACAGCCGCAGGTCGGTGGCGACCTGATCGTTGCGGCTGCGCCCCGTATGCAGCTTGGCCCCAGCCGACCCGGCCAGCTCCGTCACCCGCCGTTCCACTGCGGTGTGGATGTCCTCGTCCGAACGCAGGAAGGTGAATGCCTCGTCGGCGAGTTCCGTTTCCACCTGGTCGAGCGCAACCAGCACCGAGTCAGCTTCGGCGATCGACAAGACGCCAGCGCGGACCAGCCCCCGGACGTGGGCCCGCGACCCGATCAGATCATCGACGGCGAGGCGCCGATCGAAGCCCAAGCTGACCGTGAACGCCAGCAGCTCCTGGGCAGGATCGCCCTCGAAGCGTCCGTGCCACAGCGTGCTCACCCGGCGCCGCCCTGGTCGCGGGTCGACTGGCGGGCGGCCCAGGTCTGGACCCCCAGGCCCCACAACTTCACGAACCCCTCGGAGTCCATGTGGTTGAACGTGTCCTCGGCCTCGTAGGTGGCGAGCCCGTAGTCGTACAGGCTGTAGTCACTGCGGCGACCGACCACGTAGCAGCGGCCCGGCTCGAGACGCAGGCGCACCTCACCGGTCACATAGCGCTGGCTTTCGTCGACGAAGGCGTCGAGAGCCTGCTTGAGTGGGGAGTACCAGAACCCGTCGTAGACCAGATCGGCGTAGCGCCCCTCGAGCCTCTGCTTCTCATGGAAGAGATCCCGCTCGAGGCAGATGCTCTCCAGATCGATGTGAGCCATGATCAACGCCAGGGCGGCGGGCGCCTCATAGGTCTCGCGGCTCTTGATGCCCACCCGGCGATTTTCGACCATGTCCAGGCGGCCCCAGCCGTAAGAGCCGACGATTCCGTTGAGGTCGGTGATCAACTGCCACAGCGGCATCGGTTGACCGTCGAGACTCGTGGGCACGCCTTTGTCGAACCCGACGGTGATCTCGCGGGCTTCGCCGGCGCGGACGGTGGTGAGCGACCACACTCCCTCGGGCGGGCGGGCCCAGGGGTCCTCCATCTCGCCGCATTCGATCGCTCGGCCCCAGAGGTTGTCGTCGATCGAGTACGGAGCGACTTCGGCTCCGCCCTTGACCGGGATCCCGTGCTCGCGCGCGTACGCGGCCTCCTCCTCGCGGCCCATCCGCCAGCTGCGCACGGGGGCGATCAACTTGAGCTCCGGCGCCAGCGTCACGACCGTCGCCTCGATCCGCACCTGGTCATTGCCCTTGCCCGTGCAGCCGTG
>DHIQ01000272.1:10966-17334 GCA_002403895.1 Candidatus Neomicrothrix sp. UBA4742 | reverse complement strand
TTGCCCTTGCCGGTGCAGCCGTGGGCGACGGCGTCGGCACCGTGGGCCCGGGCCACCTCGACCAGGTGCTTCACGATGACCGGGCGCGACAGGGCCGATACCAGCGGGTAGCGGTTCTCGTAGAGCGCGTTGGCCTTCAGTGCGGGGCCGACGAAGTCACGGGCGAACTCCTCACGACAATCGACGACGACGGCGTCAATGGCGCCCGCCCCCAGGGCACGGGCCTGGAGCGCTTCCCAGTCGCCGCCCTGGCCCAGGTCGGCGGCCACGGTGATGACCTCGACGCCCAGTTCCTCGATCATCCACCGGACGGCAACGGAGGTGTCCAGGCCCCCGCTGTAGGCGAGGACTACTCGGTTCGGCATGGATGACTCCTGGATCGAAGAGTTGGAGGAACGGTTGGAAAGGTGGAACGTGCGCTGAATGTTGGGGGCGTGGGGCAGACCGAGCCCTACAGGCCGGCGAGCCCGGTCAACTGGTCAGCCACGGCCTCACCACCCGTCTCTTCGGCAACGACCACGATAAGCGTGTCATCCCCGGCCACCGTGCCGACAATGTCGGCGAGGCCAGCCCGGTCCAGGGCCGAGGCCACTACGTGAGCCGACCCAGGGGGCGTGCGCAAAACGACGAGGTTGCCCGAGTGGGCCACCTCGACCACCCAGTCGCCGAACACCCGACGGAGGTGATCCTCAGGGGCCACCTGCTGGGCGGGCAGGGCGGGAATGGCATAGGCGCTCTCGCCCCCGGCGACCCGGACTTTGATGGCGCCAAGGTCCTCGAGATCGCGTGAGACCGTGGCCTGGGTGGCCAGGCAGCCCTCGGCCGCCAGCAGGTCGACCAGTTGGGCCTGGTTACCGACCTCGTGGTGCTCCATCAACTTGGCGATGAGGTGTTGACGCTGGGGCTTGCCAAAACGCACGGAGTGGCTCGCCATCAGGCCTCCATGATCCAGGCCAGCAGGCCGCGGGCGGCATGCATGCGGTTCTCGGCCTGGGCCCAGATGAGGCTGCGCGGGCCGTCGGCCACCGCACCGGTGACCTCTTGCCCCCGATGGGCCGGCAGGCAGTGCAGGAACACGGCGTCAGCTCCGGCGCGGTCCAGCAATGTGTCGTCGACGGTGAAGCCTTCGAACTCGGTGCGACGCTTCTCGGCCTCCGCCTCCTGGCCCATCGACGTCCACACGTCGGTGTAGATCACATCTGCGCCCGCCACCGCCTCGTCGGCTCGGTGGGTGAGCATCGGCTCGATGCCGGCCGCCTTGATGCGGTCCACGTCCTCGGGGCGCAGGACGTAGCCCGGCGGGCTGGCCACCCGCACCTCCATTCCCACCATCCCGGCGGCGAGCGCCAGGGAGCGGCACACGTTGTTGCCATCGCCCACATAGGCGACGCTGCGCCCCTCGAGAGGGCCGAGGTGCTGGCGCATGGTCAACACGTCAGCGAGGGCCTGCATGGGATGTCCGTCGTCGGACAGCAGGTTCACCACCGGCACCCGATCGACGGCGGCCATCCGCTCCACCTTGGCGTGCTCGAAGACTCGGGCGCCGATGGCGGCGTGGTAGCAGGCCAGGGTGCGGGTCACATCCTCCACGCTCTCGCGAACGTCGAGCGACACCTCTTCACCCCTGATGGTGACGGGATGGCCTCCCAGCTGGACCACCGCCATCTCCATCGAGTTCCGGGTGCGGGCCGAGGGCTTCTCGAACACCAGCGCCATCCCCTTACCGGCCAGCACCTGGGGCGGCTCGGGGTTTTCGGCGAGGTCCAGCACCGCGAGCAGCTCGTCCACCGAGAGGTCGTCGATCTCCAGCAGGTGCCTCATGATTCGCCCTCTCCGGTGGTCGTGTCGGCCATCACGTCGCCCAGGACCGAGCCCAAGATGGCCACGGCCTCGTCGATCTCGTCGTCGGACACCAGCAGTGGTGGCGCCAACCGGATGGCTGTGGGGGTGACGGCGTTCACCACCAGCCCGGCGTCGAGGGCTCGGTCGGCCACGACCTTGGCGTCGATGCCGGGTGTCAGCTCGGCGGCCAGCAACAGCCCCAGGCCCCGCACCTCGGCCACGCCGTCGAGCTCGGCCAGAGCGCTAGTCAGGCGGGCGCCGCTGCGACGGGCCAGGCCGGGCGCGTCCTCGCGCTCCATCACCGCCAGCACGGCCCGAGCGGCGGCCGCGGCCAGCGGCTGACCACCGAAGGTCGTACCGTGATCGCCCGGTCGCATGGTGCCCGCCACGTCGCGCCGCGCCCAGCACGCCCCGATGGGCACGCCGTTGCCCAGCGCCTTGGCCAGGGTGACCACGTCGGGCTGGATCCCGGCATGCTCGAAGCCGAACCAGCGACCGGTTCGACCGAGGCCGGTCTGCACCTCGTCAAGCATCAACAGCACACCGCGCTCGTCACACAGCGCCCGCACCTCGCGCAGGTAGCCGGGGGCGGCCAGGTTGACGCCACCTTCCCCCTGCACCGGCTCGAGCAGCACCGCGGCCACCGTCGGATCGATGGCGCCGGCCAAGGCGTCGATGTCATTCCAGGCGGCGTGGCGGAAGCCTTCGGGTAGGGGTTGGAACACCTCATGCTTGGCTGGTTGCCCCGTGGCGTGCAGGGTGGCCAACGTCCGGCCGTGGAACGAGCCGTACGCGCTGACCACGACGTGACGACCCCGCCCGCCCCAGCGACGAGCGACCTTGATGGCCGCCTCGTTGGCCTCAGCCCCCGAGTTGCACAGGAAGACCTGGCCTCCCCCGCCGAGCAACCGGTCGAGGGTGACGGCCACCTCGGTGCCAGGAACGGTGGCGAACAGGTTCGACGTGTGCAAGAGCGTGGTGGCCTGTTCGCCGATGGCAGCAGCCACGTCAGGGTGGGCGTGACCGAGGCTGGTCACCGCCAAGCCGCACAGGAAGTCCAGGTAGCGACGCCCGGCGCTGTCCCACAACTCTGTGCCCTGGCCCCGCACGAACTGCACCCGCGGCGGGGCATACGTCGGCCAGAACGGGCAGGCGGCCAGACCGGCGGGCACCGCCGGCTCGGGTGGGTGGGTCGTGGAGGTGACGCTCACGCTCCACCTCCGATCGATCGAGTGACCATGGTGCCGATGCCGGCGTCGGTGAACAGCTCCAGCAACACGACATGAGGCACCCGGCCGTCGAGCAGGTGGGCCGAGCCCACGCCGCCGGCGAGGGCGTCGATGCAGCCGGTGATCTTGGGGATCATGCCGCCGATGAGCGCACCCTGGTCGATGAGGGCCTGGAGCTCGGGGGCCGAGATCCGGCTGATGAGGCTGTCGGCATCGTCGACGTCGCGCAGGAGCCCGGCCACATCGGTCAGGTAGATGACCTTCTCGGCACCGAGCGCCGCGGCCAGCGCCCCGGCAACGGTGTCGGCGTTGATGTTGTAGGACTGGCCGGCCAGATCAGCCCCGATGGTGGAAACGACCGGAATGAGGTTCTCGGCCAGGAGCCGTTCGACGAGGGCCGGATTCACGGCGGCGACGTCACCCACGTAGCCGAGGTCGGGGTTGCGTTCGTTGGCCGTGATCAGCCCGGCGTCCTCCCCTGACAACCCGACGGCCAGAGGTCCGTGGACGTTGATGGACGACACGATGTCGCGGTTGACCTTGCCCACCAGCACCATACGGGCGATGTCGAGGGTCTCGGCGTCGGTGACGCGAAGGCCGTCGCGGAACTCCGATTCCTTGCCCAGCCGGGCCATGAGCTCACCGATCTGGGGGCCACCGCCGTGCACCACCACCGGCCGGATGCCGACGGCCTGCAACAACACGATGTCCTCGGCAAAGCGGGCCGCGAGGGCCCCGTCGCCCATGGCGTTGCCGCCGAATTTGACCACCACGGTGGCACCGAAGAAGCGGCGGATGTAGGGCAGCGCCTCGATGAGGACCTCGGCCCGGGTGGTGGCCGAGTCGAGCCGATCGCTGGTGGGCCGGTCGTTCACGGGTACACCCCCGCGATGGGCAGGCCGGTCGTCTCGGGCAGTCCGGCGAGGATGTTCACGCACTGCAATGCCTGGCCCGACGTGCCCTTGACCAGATTGTCGATGGCGGCGATGGCCAGGACCGTGCCCGTGCGCTCGTCGTAGCGGCCGGTCACGTGGGCCACATTGCTGCCCAGGGTGGCCTTGGTCGACGGTGAGCCGGCGGTGACGACCACGCAGGGCTCGTCGTCGTAGGCGGCGTGCAGACAGTCGAGCACGTCGGCGGTCGAGGTCGGTGCCTTCGTGGTCGACGCGGCCGGCCGGGCGTAGCAGGTGGCCAGGATCCCCCGGTTCATCGGTGCCAGGTGGGGGGTGAACAGCAGCTGGACTCCGCTGGGGGCGAGGCTGGCGTGCTCGGCCACGGCCTGTTCGATCTCCGGCGTATGGCGGTGGTCCAACAGGCCATAGGCGGTGAAGTCCTCGTCGACGGTGCAGAACGTGGTCGTCGGCTTGGGCGGCCGGCCCGCGCCCGAAGCGCCGCAGGCGGCGTCGACGATGATGCCGGTCGGCTCGATGAGACCGGCCGCCACCAGGGGCGCCAGGGCCAGGATCGAGGCGGTCGGGTAGCACCCGGGCACGGCGATGGCGGTGGCTTTGGCAATCTCGGCCCGGAACAGCTCAGGCAACCCGTAGGCGAACTCGCCCAGCAGCTCGGGCGCGGTGTGGGCCTCGCCGTACCACTGGGGGTACAGGGCAGCGTCGTGGAGCCGGAAGTCGGCGGCCACATCGACCAGCCAGGTGACCCTGGGTCGCAGCTCGGGCACCAGGGCCTGCGACGCCCCGTGAGGCAGACACAAGAAGGCCACGTCGAGACCGTCGAACGCGTCAGGCTGGTAGGGCTCGAAGACGAGGCCGGGGTACACCGCGGCGAGGCTCGGATACAGCTCGGTGACCGGGACTCCGGCCTGCGACTCACCGGTGGCACGGACCACGCGCAGCTCGGGGTGTCCGGCGCAGAGGCGGAGGAGCTCGACGCCGGCGAAGCCTGACGCCCCGATGATGCCCACGGAGTACATCGCAAGAGCATACGGGAGCACGCATAGTAATGCAACACAGTTCGAGGCTTCTGCGAAGGGAAAAGCACACATGCCGTCGATTCGGCTTCACATTTCCGGAGCAAGTTAGGGTCCGGCGCTGGAGCCGGCCGGGCTGGCCATGACCCCATGAAGTTCTACCTGGCCGACGGCGACAAAGACCTGCTCAACGAGCGCCTCGGCATCATGATGACCAGCGTCGGCGCCTTCCTCGACTTCGACCGCATCCGCCTGGCCGCCATGAGTGAGTACCTCCTCAAGACCCGCTGAGTGCGACGCCCGGGGGCGGCTCGAGCGATCCTGCTGACGCTGCTCACATGGGCGAGAGGCCGAGGCGTTGGCGGACTTCTGGCCGGCGCAGCGGCGGCACCGTCATCGGGGGCTGACGACGGGCGGGGAGCTGGGCCAGCAGCGCCTCGGTGATGTCCGCCACCTCGAGCGCGGCGGCCTGCATGACGTCAACCAGAGCGGCGTTGGGCTTGGCGATTCCGGTGACCTTCCGCACGTACTGGCCGGCGGCCGCCTCGATCTCGTCGCGGGTGGCCGCGGGTTCGAGCCCGCGAAGTTCGGTGATGTTTCGACACATGGACGCCATGGTACGAGCCGCTCGGCGGTTCGCACCGGGGCGCAGGCATTCCCCAGGACCGCGCTGACGGCGACGAACCCCGCCGACGGCCGGGTCAGGCGCGCAACTTGGCGTCAAACGGCGACTCGACCGCAGCGATGACCGTCGAGCGGACGTCGGCGGTCTCCTCGTCGGTGAGCGTGTGGTCGCTGGCCTGTAGCCGCAACGTGAACGCCAGGCTGCGGGTGCCCGCCGGCAGGGACTCGTTGCGGAACACGTCGAACAGGCGCAGGCTGACCAGCAGCTCCCCCGCTGCCTCACGGATGGCGCCACGGACTTCCCCAGCCGGCACCGCATCGGGCACCACGAAGGCCAGGTCGATGTCGCTCGAGGGGTAGCGGCTCACCGGCTCATACGCCTGGCGGCCGTGGCGGAGGTCGAGGAGCAGGCCGAGATCCACTTCGAGCACGGCGACCCGCTCGGTGATGCCCAGCCCGTCGAGTACCCCGGGATCGACCTCACCCAGCAACCCGACGACCGTCTCGCCCACCTGGATCGACCCGGCCCGCCCCGGGTGGAGCCCGGCCGATGGACCCTGGTGCAACGCATCGCCGCTGAAGCCCAGGGCGTCGGCCAACACTCGCCAGGCGTCGACGGCCGCGGTGGCGTCGCGACCGGCCAGGACGACTCCGAGCACTTCGCGCTCGTCGGGGAGCTGCTGGCCCACCGGGGGCCGGCCGAAGACCTTGCCGATCTCGAACAGGCCCACCCCGGAGTTCCGGTG
>DHIQ01000272.1:5964-10824 GCA_002403895.1 Candidatus Neomicrothrix sp. UBA4742 | reverse complement strand
CGTCCAGTCCGACCGAGCGCAGATCGTCGGGAGCGAGGAAGGCCAGCGGCATCGCCTCGTCCAGGCCGAGACCGACCATGGCTTGACGCACGGTACGTCGCTCGCGCTGGTGCTCGGTCAGTGAGCCCGCCCGCACCGACGGCGGCACCGTCTGGGGGATGCGGGCGTAGCCATAGTGGCGGGCGATCTCCTCGATGACGTCGATCTCGGTGGTCGTGTCGGGCCGGAACGTCGGCACCGTCACGTCCTGCACCTCAGGGGCGTCGCCCGGGGCCACCACGAAGGCGATGGGCGCGAGCAAGCGCTCGATCTCGTCGCTGCCCAGCTCGGTACCCAGGATGGCGTTCACCCGCGAGGTACGCACCCGCACCGGCGAGCGATCGGGGAGGTTCCCGCGGGCGTCGAGGGCCTGGCCGGCCATCGACGCACCCGTCGGGGCGAGCAACTCGGCGAAGCGGGCGGCGGCCAGCTCGAGGATCTCGGGATCGGTCCCCCGCTCGAACCGGGCCGAGGCCTCGCTGCGCAGGTTGAGCCGCTTGGAGGTGCGGGCAATGGTCATCGGATCCCACCACGCCAGCTCCAGCAGGACCGCGTTCGTGGTGTCGGAGATCTCGGTGGACGCACCGCCCATGACGCCGGCGATGGCGACGGCCACGTCGTCGCCATCGGTCAGCACGCCATCTGCCGCGGTGAGCGTGCGCTCGACCTCATCGAGGGTCACGATGCGCTCACCGTCGCGCGCGAAGCGCACCCGCAGGGCAGTGCCCGACAGCTTGGCCAGGTCGTAGGAGTGGGTGGGCAGCCCCAGCTCGAGCATCACGTAGTTGGACACGTCCACCACGCGGTTGATGGGCCGCATGCCCAGCGACCGGAGCCGGTTGACCATCCACTCCGGGGACGTCCCCACCGAGACACCATCGATGAGACGGGCGTGAAGCCGACCGCACAGCGTCGGATCCAGGATCTCGACCGACGCGGCCACACCGGCGGGCCCGGCGCCGCTCGGCTCCGGCGGGCTGAGTTGGGTGAACGGCACCCCCAGACGGGCGGCGAGGTCGCGGGCCACCCCCGCCACCGACAGGGCGTCGGGCCGGTTGGGGTTGATCTCCAGGTCGTAGAGCACGTCCTCCACGATCCCCAGCGCCGCCCGCAGGTCGACCCCCGGCCGGAGGGTCGGGTCGAGGACCAGGATGCCGGCGTGATCGTCGCCCAGCCCGAGCTCGCGACCCGAACACAACATGCCGTTGGACCACTCGCCCCGCAGCTTGCGCCGCTCGATCTTCATGGCGTCGGGCATGACGGTGCCCACCGTGGCCAGGGGCACCAGGTCCCCCACCGTCATGTTGAACGCACCGCAGCAGATCTGCAGCGCCTCGCCGTCGCCGGCATCGACATCCACCAGCTGGATCCGGTCGGCCTTGGGGTGCGGGCGCAGATCGACCACCCGGGCCACCACGATCCCTTCGAGATCCCGGCCGGGGTACTCGATGGACTCGACAGCCATGCCCAGGTCGCTCATCTGCTCGCCGAGCTCGACGGGGTCGCCCTCGATGGGCGCGAACTCCCGCAACCAAGAAAGGAGCACCCGCATCAGAACTGCTCCAGGAAGCGGACGTCGTTGGTGAACATGTCACGGATGTCGTCGATGCCGTAGCGCATGAGCGACAGGCGGTCGGTGCCGAACCCGAAGGCGAAGCCCGACCACTGCTCAGAGTCGTAGCCCACGGCCCGGAACACGTTGGGGTGGACCATGCCGCAGCCGCCCAGCTCGAGCCAGCCCGTCTGACCGCACGTGCGACACCCCGCCCCCTGGCAGAACAGGCAGTTGATGTCGTATTCGGCGGACGGTTCGGTGAACGGGAAGTACGAAGGACGCAGCCGCGACTTGATGGCCCCGCCGAAGTAGGCGGTGGTGAAGGCCTGCAGCGTGCCGGCCAGATCGGCAAAGGTGATGCCCTCGTCGACCACCAGCCCCTCGATCTGATGGAACACGGGCATGTGGCTGGCGTCGGCGGTGTCGCGTCGATACACCCGGCCCGGCATGATCGAGTAGATCGGTGGCTCCTGGGCCTGCATGACTCGGATCTGGACCGGTGACGTGTGCGTGCGCAGCAGCGTCGTCTCGGGATCGCCCAGGTCGAGATACAGCGTGTCGTACATGCTGCGGGCCGGGTGGGCAGCCGGGACGTTGAGGGCCTCGAAGTTGTACCAGTCGCTCTCGGCTTCGGGTCCCTCGGCCACGGTGAAGCCCATGCCCACGAACACGTCCTCCAGCCGGTCATGGGTCTGGGTCACCAGATGCAGGTGGCCTCGCTTGGCCCCGGCCCCGACCCCGGGCTCGTGCTCGGTGAGGTCCACGCGCTCGGACTGCAGCCGGATGTGGCGCTCAGCTGCCACCAGTTCGGTGCGGCGAGCGGCGAGGGCCGCCTCGATGGTCGCCCTCGCGTCGTTGATGGCCAGGCCCACCGCCTTGCGCTGTTCGGGCTCCAGCCCGCCGAGCTGCTTCTTGAACTCCGTCAGCGGGCTCCGCCTGCCCAAGATCTCGGTCTCGACCGCGCTCAGCTCGCCGGTGGTGGACGCGGCCCGGGCGCGAGCCTCGACCTCGCCGGCGATGCGCTGGATCTCGTCGATCATCGGGGGGGAGCCTTGTCGCCGGATCGGGGGGTCGTCCAATCAGTTCGCGACCCAGCGTTGCGCTCCGCCCTCGCGTTGGGGATGACGAGCCAAACTGGGACCATGACGACGTGGAACGACCTCGCGCAGCAGCAGCCAGATCTCGCGGAACGGGTGAAGGCTCGCTTCGAGGCGACCGGTCTGGCCTTGGTGGCCACCCTGCGAGCCGACGGGTTCCCTCGGGTCAGCGGGTGGGAGCCGCTGTTCGCGCTTGGCGAGCTCTGGCTGGGCAGCATGCCCGGCTCGCGCAAGTCCCATGACGTGCGGCGCGACCCTCGCCTGTGCCTCCACAACGCCACGGCCGACAAGGATGCCAAGGCCGGGGACGCCAAGATCTACGGTCGGGCGATCGAGGTCACCGACGAGACGGACCGGGCCGCGTTCATCCAGGCGTTCAAGGGAGTTACGGATCAAGACGTGCCGACCCCGTTCGACCTGTTCCGGGTCGAGCTCACCGAGGTGTCGATGCTGCGACCGGACGGTGACCATCTCGACATCGAGTGGTGGCGCCCCGGGGAGCCCCTGCACCAGATGGCTCGCCGCTGATCGTTCCGGACGAGTCACCGCTGACGCCGGCGGGCAGCCTCGAAGACCATGAGCGTGCCGGCCATGGCCACGTTGAGCGACTCGGCCCGACCGCTCATGGGGATGGTGACGACCTCGTCGAGCAACCCCTCCAGGCCCTCGGGGAGTCCATGGGCCTCACTGCCGAGCACGATGGCCACCGGCCCGGTCAGCTCTGCCTCGCCGAGCTCGACCCCACCGCGGGCCACGGCGCCGATCCGCTGCACGGCGTGATCACCGAGCGCGGCCAGCACGTGCCGGGCCTCCACGCCCTCGACGACCGGGACCAGGAAGATCGACCCGGCCGAGGCCCGGACGGTCTTGGGGTGGAACGGATCGACCGATCCGGCGCAAAAGACGACGGCCGCCGCACCGGCTGCTTCGGCCGAGCGCAGCAGGGTGCCGGCATTGCCGGGATCCGACACCCCCACCAGCACGATGACGGGGAGGTTCGGGGGGCCCTCCTGCAACAATCCGTCGAGCGTGATCGGGTGCCGGGCCACCACCGAAGCGACCGACTGAGGAGTGACGGTGTCGGTGATCTTGGCCAGCGCTCCCGGCGCCAGTTCCACCAATCGGGCGCCTGACGCCTCAGCCCGCTGGGCCAGGGTTGCGACCTCGTCGGTCAGCGACGCCTCGCCATCACGGAGCACCAGCGACACGTCGGCGCCGGCATCGAGCGCCACGCCGAGCAGTGTGGGCCCTTCAACCAGGAAGCGACCCTCGGCCGCACGCGCACTGCGGCGCCCCGAGAGGCGCCGCAGTTGCGAGACAAGAGGGTTCTTGGCCCCGACCGGCTCGAACACCGGCGCCCCGATCAGGAGGCCGATGCCTCAGCCACCGCTGCTTCGGGGGCATCGGCGGCGGCGGCCTCAGCTACCCCGACCAGTGCCGCGAATGCAACCGGTTCGCTGACGGCGAGGTCGGCGAGGACCTTGCGGTCGATATCCACCTCGGCCAGCCTCAGGCCGTTGATGAACCGGCTGTAGCTGGTGCCGTTGAGGCGGCAAGCGGCGTTGATGCGCTGGATCCACAGCTTGCGGAACTCACCCTTGCGGGCGCGCCGGTCGCGGAACGCGTACTTGCCGGAATGCATGAGCTGCTCGTTGGCGGCCCGGTACGAACGGCTCTTGTTGCCGTAGTACCCCTTGGCGCGCTCGAGGATCTGTCGACGGTGTTTCTTGCTCGCCACGGCACGTTTGACTCTGGCCATCGGGAGCTCCTTTCAGGAGGGGCGGATCGAGGAGAGGGCAGGCGCGCCAGGCGCCCGCACCGTCAGATGCCGAGTTGGCGGCGGACGTGGTCGCGATCGCCACCGGTCAGTTCGGTGGTGCGTCCGAGACGGCGCTTACGCGCAGGGCTCTTCTTCTCGAGAATGTGGTTCATTCCGGCCTTGCGTCGGGTGATCTTGCCCGACCCGGTGACCTTGAAGCGCTTGGCCGCGCCCCTGTGCGTCTTCATCTTCGGCATGGATTTGCTCTTTCGTGTCTGCATGGACCGGGAAGGTGCTTCCCGGCCCGGGCCTGCCGGCGGCGCACCCGGTGGGTGCCCGCCCGATCAGGCTTCGGTGGTTTCGGCCGCTTCCGTGGAGACGGATTCGACCTCGGTTGGTTCGCTGACCTC
>DHIQ01000272.1:1812-5758 GCA_002403895.1 Candidatus Neomicrothrix sp. UBA4742 | reverse complement strand
TGGTTCGCTGACCTCAGCTGGTTCAGCGGCTGGGGCTGGGGCTGGCTCGACGGCTGCGACAGCCGCCTCCTCTTCACGCTTGCGTTCCGTGGCTTTGGCCGCCTTGACGGCCTGGGCCTTCTTGTCGGGCGCCATCACCATGGTCATGTTGCGACCGTCCAGCTTAGGGAAGACCTCCACCCGCCCGGAGTCGACCACATCGGCCGCCACTTCATCGAGGATGCGCTTGCCCAGTTCGGGATGCTGCATCTCCCGGCCTCGGAACATGATGGTCACCTTGACCTTGTGTCCCTCGTTCAGGAACTTCTCGACCTTGCGGGTCTTGGTGTCGAAGTCCCCGTGCCCGATCTTGGGCCGGTACTTCATCTCCTTCACCACGACGTTGGTGCTCTTGCGGCGGGACTCCTTGGCCCGCTGTGCCGCTTCGTACTTGTACTTGCCGTAGTCCATGATCCGGCAGACCGGCGGGTTGGCCTTGTCAGCCACTTCCACGAGGTCCAGTTCCAGCTCACGGGCCATGGCCAGTGCCTCAGGCAGGGGCCTGATGCCAATCTGTTCGCCATCGGGCGCCACCAGGCGCACCTCGCGGGCACGGATCCGATCGTTGATCCGCGGCTCGTTGTTCGCGGGCGTGCTTATTGCCGCTCACTCCTCATCAATGCGCATGTCCTCTCTGTTGCGCTGGCCAATGTGCGGGCGGCCACCCAAAACAAAGAGAGGGCGGACGCCGGAAAGCCGACATCCGCCCGCAACGGTAAGGTCGCGAAACCAGACCGGTGTGACGAGTGATCGACCCGGCGCACTCGGTGCCCCGAAGGGCAGTACTCGGTGGCCGGGTGGGGGCGAACCCCACTTCCCTGGGTTGAAGCCCGCCTAGAGTACCAGGGCGCGGCCCCGAGCACGATCCGGCCGCCCCCGTTCCATCCCTTTCCCACCCTCCCTCCCAGACCGGAGTAAGAAACCCATGAGCTTGTGGACCCCTGGCGGCGAAGTACCCGTCGAGCGCAATCGAGAGGGTCGAGCGAGTTCGGGCGGGCCCCAACCAGGCGCTCCCGCCATCAGCGAGGCGGCGCTGGCCGAGGCGGCCGCGGCGGCCGGCATCGATCTCGAGGGGCTCTCCCCCGAGGAGCGGACCCAGCTCGAGACCATGATGTTGGAGATGGCCCAGGTCCAGGCCCAGCTGGCCACGACACCGGCCGCGCAGGTGGTGGCCAACCATCTCGGGGGCTTCTACGAGCTGGCCCGCATCCATCTGAGCCAGGACCCGCCCCGCTTCGACGAGGCCAGCCTGGCCATCGACGCCATGGCGGGCGTGCTCGATGCCGTGGAGGACCGGATGGGCCAGGACGGTATCTCGCTCCGTGAGGGCCTCAACCAGTTGCAGATGGCCTTCATTCAGATGCGCCAGGAGCTCGTCGGCGACGCACCCGAGCCCGACGCCGAGGCGGACTGACTCACAGCTCCCGCACCACGATCGTCGGGATCACCACGATCTCGGTGCGGAGGCTGTTGGCGATGAAGCACTCGCGGTGCGCCACCTCCACCAGGTGCCCGATGCGGTCGGGGGCGACATCACCTCGCACGGTGATGTGCGGGCGCAGGTCGATGCGGGTGAGGCGAACGGGTAGATCATCCTCGGGCATCTCGGCGCTGGCCTCATCGACATAGGCCACCACCTCGACACGAGCCCGGGCGGCGACGGCCAGGAAGGCCAGCAGCTGACACGACGATGCGGCGGCCAGCAGGAGCTGCTCAGGGTTGACACGGGTTGGATCGCCGCGAAACGCCGGGTCCGCACTCATGGTCAGGCTGGCTTCGGCGGGCGGCACGGTGACGCCGTGCCCGCGGCCGTAGTCCTCGTACCCCAACCCGGTGGAGCCTTCCCAGTGGGTCACGGCGGCGTAGCGATGGGTGGCCATGAGGATGGCTCCTCTCGTCAGACCGGGCGCAGGTCGGTGGCTTCGAATCGGCCGAGGCGGCCGGGCACGACATCGAAGCTGACCGACGTGCCGACCTCGATGCTTCGGGTTCCGTCGGCGATGGCCGTGCAGTGGAAGAACCACGTGCCGGCCGGGTCCTCCGCGGTCACCGTGCCGTAACCCCCAGGGTCGTCGAATGCAGCCACCACGCCGCGCACGATGCCGGCGACCGATGGCCCCGCGGCCATCGCCGCCGGTCCCAGGACGTGCTCCGGAACCAGACCGTCTGGAGCCGGAGCTTCGCTCATCAGTGGACGATCTTGGCGATGGGGAGCTCGATGATGTCGGTGGCGCCGTGGTCACGCAGGGCGGGGATGAGCACGTTGATGGTCGCCTTGGGCACCACCGTCTCGACGGCGTAGCCCTGGCCGGCGTAGAGCTCATTCACGGTGGGTGATTTCATCGAGGGCAACAGCGCGATCACGGCATCGAGCTGGTCGGCCTGCACGTTCAGCTTCACCAGGACCTTGCCTCGAGCTTCGAGCACACCCTCCAGCAGGGTCAGGATCTGACCCATGGCGTGGGCCTTGTCGGGATCGGCGTAGGCCACCGGGTTGGCCACCAACTCGGTGTAGGACGTCAGGACGGTATCGATGATGCGCAGGCCGGCGGCGCGGATGGCCCGCCCGGTCTCGGTGATGTCGACGATGCAGTCGACGATGTCGGGCACCTTGGCCTCGGTGGCGCCGTAGGAGAGGGCGATCTCGGCGTCGATGCCCCGCTCGGCGAAGAAGCGCTCGGTCAGACCGGGGTACTCGCTTGACACCCGAACGCCCTGGGGCAGGTCCTCGATGCGCTGCCAGGGCGACTCGTCGGGCACGGCCACGATGATGCGGACGGGGTTCTGGCTGGCCTTGGAGTAGCGCAGCTCACCCAAGCTCACCACTTCGGCCTGGGTCTCCTCGACCCAGTCCCGCCCGGTGATACCGATGTCGAACAGCCCCTCGGCGACGTAGGCGCCGATCTCCTGAGGGCGCAGGATCCGCACCTCGTCGATGCGGGGATCGTCGATGCTGGCCCGGTAGGTCACCACCGAGTCCCGGTTGACCCGCAGGTCGGCCGCCTCGAACAACTCGAGGGTGGCCTTCTCCAGCGAGCCCTTGGGCAGCACCAACTTCAACATGGCGGACACCGTAGCCAACCCACCTGGCGGCTCCGAAACGGGTTGCGTTCAGGGTGCCTGACACCACTGGTGTTGGCACCCTGCGTTGTCAGGGGCCGCCAGTCGGGGTTTGATGGCCCCATGCCATCCGCCGCTGCCCACGTCGAGCGTCACCTCAGCCACCGGGTGGGATGGCTACGCGCCGCCGTCCTGGGTGCCAACGACGGGATCACGTCCACCGCCTCGCTGATCGTCGGGGTCGCCGCTGCCTCGGCCATCCGCAGCGCGGTGTTCACCGCCGGTGTCGCCGCCCTGGTGGCCGGGGCCGGTTCGATGGCGGCCGGTGAGTACTCCTCGGTCAGCTCCCAACGAGACTCCGAGCTGGCCGACATCGCCAAGGAACGAATCGAGCTCGAGACCACGCCCGAGCGCGAGCTGCGGGAGCTGACCCACATCTACATCGAGAAGGGCCTCAATCCTGAGCTGGCCCACGATGTGGCGGTGGAGCTGTCCAAGGGCGACGTCCTCGCCGTGCATATGGCCGAGGAGCTGGGCATCACGCACGATTCCATCGCTCGGCCGCTCCAGGCGTCGGTGTACTCCGCCCTGTCCTTCGCCACCGGTGCCCTCATCCCGCTCATTGCCGTGATGCTGGCCGGGTCCTCCCCGGCGTCACGGGTGATCGTGACGTTCCTGGTCTCGCTGGTGGGGCTGGCCGCCCTCGGAGCTACCGGTGCCCGAGTCGGGGGTGCTCCCTTCGGCCGGGCCACCCTGCGCATGCTGCTGCTGGGCGGTCTGGCCATGGCGGTCACCGCCGGCGTCGGCAAGCTGCTGGGCACCGCCGTCGGCTGACAGGGGCCGCATC
>DHIQ01000272.1:0-1594 GCA_002403895.1 Candidatus Neomicrothrix sp. UBA4742 | reverse complement strand
CACGGATTCGTCAGATCACCGATGCCTTAGATCGCCGATTCGTCAGATCAAAGACTCGGCCATGGCCAGGCGGGTGGCCTGCCAGCGGGTCCAGTGGATCCGGCCCAACACGATTGCGGCCGCGGTGATCAGCACCACGCCGTAGCCCATGAGGGCGGCGTCGCCGATGGCTACTCCGTAGGCGCCCCAGGCCGCGGCGTCGAGCACCGAGATCCACCACGTCGCCGGGGCGATGCCCGACAAGTCGGACTGGCGTACGGATTTCACCACCTGGGGACCTTGGGTGACGACGACGCCGGCGGCTAGCACGGCGGCGAACAGGCCCACCGCCGCCGCCACCACCTGCACCCCGAGCCAGGAGCCGGCGGCCAGCACGTCGTTGCGAGTCGTGTCGCGCCGCAGCAGCACGACCGTCCAGATGCCGGGGACGAGGGCCACCACCGACACGCCCCACACCACCGGCAATCCCGCCCACAGGCCGTAGGCCAGCCACGCGGTGGTGGTCAGGACCGAGGTCAGCGCGGCCAGGGCCGAAACGCCGGCCGCGGACCCGGTGCGGGCCAAGCGGATCGGTTGGGGCAGCAGCCGAACGAGGAACACCGCGGACGCCACCAGGGCGAGGACGGTGGCGCTCACGAATCGGTGGCGTCGTCGCTCGCTGTGGCCGATCGGCGGCTCATCACCAACATGACCGCTCCCCCGGCGGCCGCCACCACGAAGATGGCCAGCACGATCCAGATGGTGCCCGACGAGCCCGACGACGAGGACGAGGCGGGTCCGGCGGCCAACAGCACGCTGGCCTCCGAGGTGCCGGTCGAGTCGCCGGCCGCCGTGGTCGAGGTGACCGCACCGGAGGCGGGGTCGACCGCAACATCCGAGCCATTGGTCTGGCCCGGGACGTCGGTGGACGAGGGGGCACTGTTGGACGGGTCACGGGCACCCAGCAGGGTCGTGGGCGTCGCGCCTCCACCAGGCACGGTCGCCCCCGGCTTGCCCGGGACCGTCGTGGCCGGCGGGGAGGGTGCGGTGGTGGTCGTGGCCTGTGCGCAAGGGCCAAGAATGATATTCACCGTGCCCGTGTGAGGCTCCGAGTAGTCCTGCCAGGTGATCGTGACGGTGCCGGTACCCGACCAACCGCTGCGTACCCCGGGCACCAAAAGGTGGCTGGTCGTGTTCGGATAGATGACGGACGGCGATGCGGTGTAGTCCCCCAAGCCAGGGAAGGAGATCTGGGCGCGAACGTTGGTCGAGTCGGAGTTGGTCACGAACCAATGCAGCGTCCAGGTGCCGGTCGTGGGGTCACATGCGTCGGCCTTTCGGTCCAGTTGCGTAGTCGGCAAAGCCGCGCTGGCGGGCGTCACCCCCACCACGGCCAGGACGCCGACCACGGCCAGCACCGCCAGGACCTTCCACACGTGTCGGCCGCCCGGGCGATTCATCGGGGGAGCCTCCGTAGCAGATCCACCATCTCGATTGCGGTCTTGGCCGCCTCTTCTCCCTTGTTATCGCCGTCGAGGTCGCTGCGCTGTAGGGCCTGGTCGAGGTTTTCGGTGGTGAGCACGCCGAACACAATGGGGACTCCCGTCTCCAGCGC
>DHIQ01000039.1:19634-19817 GCA_002403895.1 Candidatus Neomicrothrix sp. UBA4742 | reverse complement strand
CGCCAACCGCCTGTTGGCGTAGCGACGACCCATCCGGAGGTTTTCCGTGCCCCTCGCCCACCTGCCCGCCGACACCGTGGCTGAAGCCGTCAGCGACGCCCTCAGCCACGACGGAGCGGTCATCATCGACCACCTGGCCTCGGCCGACCTGCTCGACCGTGTCGCCGAGGAGCTGGCTCCGAG
>DHIQ01000039.1:19130-19324 GCA_002403895.1 Candidatus Neomicrothrix sp. UBA4742 | reverse complement strand
CCCGCCGCACCGGCGCCCTCATTGCCCGCTCCCGGGCCTGTCGAGAGCTGGTCATGCATCCGCTGGCGCTGGCCACCACCCGGGTCTTCCTCGGTCACGCCACCAACTTCCAACTCCACCTCACGCAGGCCGTCGCGATCGGCGCCCACCAACCGGCCCAGCCCATCCATCGCGACCAGTGGGCGTTCGACTTC
>DHIQ01000039.1:18709-18871 GCA_002403895.1 Candidatus Neomicrothrix sp. UBA4742 | reverse complement strand
CGACCAGTGGGCGTTCGACTTCTTTCCGTTCCCCAACGGCTACGAGGTCCAGTGCAACACCATCTGGGCCCTGACCGACTTCACCGAGGCCAACGGCGCCACCCGGGTCGTGCCCGGCAGCAACAAGGCCGAAGACGGCAAGGCCTACACCGAGGCCGAGAG
>DHIQ01000039.1:0-18428 GCA_002403895.1 Candidatus Neomicrothrix sp. UBA4742 | reverse complement strand
CTGTGGCACGGCGGCGGCGCCAACACGACCGACACCACCCGTATCGGCATCAACATCACCTACAACCTGGCCTGGTTGCGCCAGGAGGAGAACCAGTACCTCTCGGTGTCCCGCGAGATCGCCGAGACGCTGCCCGTCGACCTGCTACGGGTGATGGGCTATGACCGCGGCGCCTACGCCCTGGGCTACATCGACGACCTGCGTGATCCGCTCGAGGCGGTGCGCCCGGGCGCGGGGTCCATCGGCTTCGGCAACACCACCGGCGCCGAGGCTGCGGCCGCCGCCTTCGGCGAAGACGCAGTCAACGCGGCCACCGCCAAGAGCTGACCGCCGCTGACCCCGGTCAGGCGACCGGGGGGCCGTCGTACAGCGCCCGGGTACGGAATCGAAGCGGCGCCTCGCCGTATTCCTCGATGGCGTGGGCCACCCACCCTGCCATGCGGGCCAGGGCGAAGATGGCCTCGGTGGCGGCCGACGGCATTTGCATGGTGAAAGCAAGCGCGGCGGTGGCCAGATCGATGTTGGGGCGCGACCGGGAGGTGGCCTCGGCGGCGTCGAGCACCCCCTCAAGTACCACTCGATCCCGCCGGCTGACCAGCGGCATGAGCAACTCGAGCAGGCACGTCGCCCGCGGATCGGCCTCGGCATACAACGGGTGACCCATGCCCGGCACTGCGCCGTGGGTGGCCAGCGCCAAGGCGACGGCCCGCTCGGGTGATCCCAGGGAACGAGCATCGGTCAGCATCTGGAACGGAGCGTGGCCCGCCGCACCGTGGAGCAGGCCGCTCACCGCCCCGAGACCCGACAGCACCACCGCGTAGGGGTCGGCTCGGGTCGACGCCGCCAGGCGAGCGGCAAGCGTAGAGGTGGCCAACTCGTGGTCGGCCAACAAGATGAGCGCGGCGTCGAGCACTCGTATCCGTTTGGGTGTGGCCGACTCACTCGTCAGGCGGGACCACAAGCGTTCGGCCACCGACGTGCCCGAAGGGGCGTCAGGTCGAGACCGACGAGTGCTACGACCGGTCAGGCCGGGGGCGCCCGCCATCGGCGGCAGCACTTCAACCAGCGTGGCGATCAGCGTGGCGGCATGGCGGCGGACCGCTTCGGGTTGCAGATCGATGCGCAGCGGGTTGGCGCAGGCCAGCGCCGCGGTCACCACCGCCAGTTGCTCGGTCACCGGGCTGGCGGTTGGCAACGCCCGGGTGACGGCGCGAGCCGTGTCCAGCCCCTCGGCTCGGGCCGTCCAGGTGGGCGGCTCGCCAGCAAGTTCGGGGGCGAGCCCTGACCACAGGAATTCGGCCACCGCCTCGAACGAGGATGAGCGGGCCAACTCCACCGCCCGACGGCCCCGATAGGCGAGCTCATCGTCCACCATCGACGTCAGCGAGCTCGAAAGCACCACATCCACCGTTCCCAACCGGCGGGAGTCGGTGCGCGGGCGGCCCCGCCGGGCCAGCTCCTCCACCTCGGCGGCGTCGAAGCGGCTGGTCCGCCCGTCCTCGGCCACCGTGCGGTGCAACGCCCCCCGGCTGACGTAGGCGTACACGGTGGACTGCTTGACGCCGAGGCGGGCCGCCACCTGGGCTGCGGTGAGCGGGTTGCGTGACATCAATGTTGAGTATAATCAACGTTGACGATCTCCTCAAGCGACGGCATCGTGGGAGCCATGAAGACCCAGCGACGCGTCACCCCCCGGACGAAGCCGACGATCAGCCCGCTCCCGTCCGATCCGTTGGCGACGTTGACCACGCCGGGGATTCCGGGCGCGCCCGGTACGCCGCTGGTGGCACCTCGTGGACTGAAGGGCGTCATCGTCACCGACACCGCGATCGGCGATGTACGCGGTAGCGAGGGCTTCTACCACTACCGCCAATATTCAGCCGTCGAGCTGGCCGAGAAGCGCCCGCTGGAGGATGTGTGGTTCCTGCTGTTCGAGGGTCACCTGCCTGATGAGGCCGAGCGCCGCGCCTTCGCCGCCGAGATCACCCCACTACGAATGGTGCCCGACGATGTGGCCGCCGTCCTGCCCGCCATCGCCCGAGCCGGCGGTGGACCACTCGACCCGTTCCGCACCGCGATCTCGCTGTTCGCCGCCAGTCGCGGCATGCGGCCGCTCATCGACCTGAATCCCGCCGAGCGACGTCGCGACGCGCTGGCTCTCTGCGCCATCACCCCCACGCTGCTCACCGCCCTCCACCGGCTGGGACTCGGCCTCGAACCGGTCGACCCCGACCCTGATCTGGCCGCCGCCGGCAACTACCTGTGGATGCTGCACGGCATTCGCCCCTACCCGGCCCACGCCCGGGCCATCGAGCAGTACCTGGTGTCGACGGTGGACCACGGATTCAACGCCTCGACGTTCACTGCCCGGGTCATCGCCTCCACCGGCGCTGATGCGGGCGCGGCGGTGGTGGGCGCCATCGGCGCGCTGTCGGGGCCACTGCACGGCGGTGCCCCCAGTAGAGCCCTCGACCTGCTCGACGAGATCGGGACCCCGGACCGCATCGACGAGGTGGTCACCCATCATCTGGCCGAGGGCGAGGTGATCATGGGCTTCGGTCATCCCGTCTACCAGGGTGAGGATCCCCGCTCGGTCATGCTGCGCGACGTCGCCCGCCGCCTCGGTGGCGAGCAGGTCGCGCTGGCCGAACACGTCGAGGCCCGAGTGGCTCAGCTCCTCGACGAGCGCAAGCCCGATCGTCGGCTGCGGACCAACGTGGAGTTCTACGCCGGTGTCGTGATGGACCGGTGCGGGGTCCCTCGCGAGATGTTCACCCCGACGTTCGCCTCAAGCCGGGTCATCGGCTGGTGCGCCAACATCCTCGAACAGGCGGCGGCCAACAAGATCATCCGGCCCAGCGCCCGCTACGTCGGCCCACCCGCACCGGCACCGGTCCCCACCATCTGACGCCCGGCCGCCATCGTCCTGCACATCGCGCCCCGTGGTGGGGCTGGATGCAGGAACGACGAGAGACGCTACGTGGCCGGGGCCCCGGCTGGCGTCGGCGGGACG
Organism: Candidatus Neomicrothrix sp. UBA4742; assembly: GCA_002403895.1. GTDB lineage: Bacteria > Actinomycetota > Acidimicrobiia > Acidimicrobiales > Acidimicrobilacustridaceae > UBA4742. The sequence continues at coordinate 15,415 of DHIQ01000039.1, read as the reverse complement.
GGCATCGTCGACGGCGGAGGCGGCGGAGAGGGCGGCGAGCCCTGGGTGCGCCCCCACAACGAAGAAGTCCGCGCGGGGGTTACTGGGGGTGGCCGGTGCGGGCGGAGTCGATGAGTTTGGCGAAGTCCGTCATGGAGAGCTCGCCGCTGGTTCGCTCCACCACCTTGCCGTCGGCGCCGATCACGACGAAGTACGGGAAGCTGGTCAGCCCGTAGGCGGTGGCCGCGTCGGACTGCTCACTGTCGACCAGCACGGGGACGGTCCAGTTCTTGCCGACCAGCCAGGCCGACGGCGGGTAGTTCGGGCGCGACGCGTTGGTGCTCGTCGGCATGGCGTAGAGCGACACATCGCTCGGCAGGCCGTGCTCGTCCAACCAGTTCTGGATGCGGGGCACCTCGGCCTGGCAGTGCGGGCACCAGTGGGCCAGGAACATGATCACCTTGGGCTTGCCGTCGTTGCCGATGGTGATGGGCTCGCCGGCGAAGTTCACCCCGGTCAGAGTGGGTGCCGTCTGGCCCACGGCGGCGTCGGTGGTCGAAGCCGACAGGTTGAACTCGGGCAGCGCCGCTCCGCTGACGGTCACCGGCGCCGACTCGTGGGACCCATTGGCCACCACCGTTCCCGCCGATCCCTTGGGTGTTCCACCGCTGCCAGCCTTGTTCGACGAGCTCACCGCGATGGCGGCCACCAGGGCGATCCCGACCACGAGGACAACGGCCCCCACGATCCACATCGACCGGGTCGGCCCCTTGGCGGGGGGCGACACGACACGCTTGGCACCGGTCACGAGACACCTACCTGTTGGCCGGAATGGACCGGTTGGGGAGAGAGGGCGCCGCTGGAGCGAGCCACCAGCACCATGGCGATGATGAACACGAACGCTACGAGTGCCATGAACGGGAGTGAGACGAACCCGAACTCCCACACGTAGCGCTCGGTGCAGGGGGCGGCCAGCGTGCAGAACGACGATGACTGGTCCGGAAAGGCTTGGAGCTGCGTGTGATAGGCGGCGATGAGGGCGCCGATGGTGGCCTGGGGCACGACGTAGACCCACACCGACCGATCCCGGCGCACGGCGGCGATCAACAACAGCACCGATAACGGGTACATGGCGATGCGCTGGTACCAGCACAACTTGCACGGTAGGAAGCCGGCAACGTCGGAGAAATAGAGGCTGCCCAGCGTGGTGGCAAGGGACACGACCCAGGCGAACCACAACGCCAGCGGGCCCAGATCCTCGAACAGGGCGGCGGCCGCCGATTCGGGCCGGGAACGGCGCATCAGGGCCAACACGGCCACCACGATCGAGCCGGCCAGACACAGCAAGGCCAACAACGCGGCGAACAGAGAGACGGTGGCGGTACTCATGGGAACGGCTGGGAGCGTAGTGGTGGGCGCCTCCGGCCTCGGCGCGGCCCCTGACCGCCCCCGAATCGGTGGCTCACATCTTCCTCACACTCTCCCGCCATGGTGGAACCCATGACGAAGCAGTCGTCCACAACCCCTCAAGGAGTTCCCATGAAGAACAAGATCATCGCCTCCGGCCTGGCCGGCCTCGCCCTGTTCGGCGGGACCATCGCCTTCGCCCTCAGCGGGTCGAGCCCGGCCAGCGCCACCAGCACGGCGCAGTCCGCTCTCACCCAGGACGCCCCCGCCAGCGGCCTACGGGGCTGGCTCCACCAGCACCGCAAAGAGATCCGCAAGGAAGCGGTCGAGTCGGCGGCCAAGACCATCGGCATCCCCGCCGATGAGCTGCGAGCGGACTTCAAGGCCGGCCAGTCGGTGGCCGAGGTGGCCACGGCCAAGGGTGTCGATCCCCAGACGGTCGTCGACACCTGGGTCAAGGGCGCCGATGCCAGGATCGATCAGGCCGTGACCGATGGCAAGCTCACCCAAGAGCAAGCCGACAAGGCCAAGGCCAAGGTGCCGACGATCGCCACCAAGCTCGTCAACCGGCACAAGGGTGACCAGAGGGCCGCCAAAGGCAACTGAACCCCCCAGATCCCCTCAGTGAACGAGAGGCCCGTCTCCCCGGAGGCGGGCCTCTCCGCGTCTGGCCGCGTAGGATCGCCGCCCATGGGTGAGGTGCTCGTCGGGGTCGACTTCTCCGACGCCACCGATCGGGTTGTCGCCGTCGCGGTCCAACTGGTCGCCGGTACCGAACGGCCCGTCCGTCTGGTCCACGTTGCCGCTGCCGAATCGGTCCCGGTCGTGGTCGTCCCGGCCTCGCCCGCGACGACGACATGACGGGGACGGACACCACCCAAGGACTCACCGCCACCGAGGTCGCCGCCCGGATCGCCGACGGGCGCAGCAACGACGTCCCCAACCCGACGAGCCGCACCATCACCCAGATCGTGCGGGCCAACGTCTTCACGCCGTTCAACCTGCTGCTCGGCATCTTGTTGGTGGTCATCATCTCGGTGGGAGAGTTCCGCGACGCCCTGTTCGGCATCGTCTTGGTGCTGAACACCTTGATCGGCATCGTGCAGGAGGTCCGCTCCAAACAGGCCCTCGACCGGCTAGCTGTGCTCAACGCGCCCCGGGCCTGCGTGGTGCGCGACGGCACCGAACGTGAGGTCGCCGTCAGCGAGCTCGTGCTCGACGACGCCGTGGTGCTACGCCCCGGCGACCAGATCAGCGTGGACGGGAAGGTCATCTCCGCTACCGGACTCGAGGTCGACGAGTCGCTCCTGACCGGGGAGGCCGACCCGCTGGACAAAGCCCCGGGCGACCCCGTGCTGTCCGGCAGCTTCGTTGCCGCCGGCAGTGGACGCATGCAGGCCACCGCGGTGGGGACCGAGTCGTACGCCTTCAAGCTGAGTGCCGACGCCCGGCGCTTCACCCGGGTGAAGTCGGAGCTGCGCGACGGGGTCAACGCGATCATCAAGTACGTCGGCTGGTTGATGATCCCCACCGCCGCGCTGCTCATCACCGCGCAGATCCGCTCCGACCTGGGGTTTGTCGATGCGGTGCAGGCGTCGGTGGCCGGTCTGGTGGCGATGGTGCCGGAGGGGCTGGTGCTCCTGACCAGCGTGGCCTTCGCGGTCAGCGCCACCCGCCTGGCCGGCAAGAAGGTCCTGACCCAGGAACTGGCCGCCATCGAGGGCCTGGCCCGGGTGGACGTCATCTGCCTCGACAAGACCGGCACGCTCACCGAGGGCGTGCTGGTGTTGGGCAACGTCGAACACGTCGATGACGCCCACGCCGCGGACACCGTGGCCGCGCTGGCCGCCATGGCCGCGGCTGACGACCACCCCAACCCGAGCCTGCTGGCCATCCGCAACGCCTACGACCAACCGCCGGGGTGGACAGTGACCGACACCGTGGCGTTCTCCTCGGCCCGGAAGTGGGGCGCGACCGCCTTCGACGGCCACGGCGCCTGGCTGCTCGGCGCGCCCGACATCCTGCTCACTCAGGCCACCGACTCGCCCGTGGCGGCAGGGACCGCCGAGCGACTCCAGCACTGGGCCGAGCGGGGCCGGCGCGTCCTGCTGCTGGCCAAAGCCCCGGAGGGGCTGAGCGGCGAGGAGCTACCGGCCACGCTGTCCCCCGCCGCGCTGATTGTGCTCGACGAGAAGCTGAGGGACTCGGCCGCGGCGACGATGGCCTACTTCGCCCAGCAGCACATAACGGTGAAGATCATCTCCGGCGACAACCCCACGACCGTGGGGGCGGTGGCCGCCCGATGCGGGGTGCCCGGCGCCGACCACGCCATCGATGCCCGCACCCTCCCCGAGGACCCCGACGCCTTGGCCGACATCGTGGAGCGCCAGGCGGTGTTCGGCCGGGTGACCCCCCACCAGAAGCGGGCCATGGTCCACGCCCTGCAGGCGCGGGGTCACGAGGTGGCCATGACCGGCGACGGCGTGAACGACACCCTCGCCCTCAAAGACGCCGACATCGGCGTGGCCATGGGGTCGGGCAGCCCCGCGGCGCGCGCCGTGGCTCGCTTCGTGCTGCTCGACAACGACTTCGCCGTGTTCCCCTCGGTGGTCTCCGAGGGGCGTCGGGTCATCGCCAACGTGGAGCGGGTGGCCAATCTTTTCCTGACCAAGACGTTCTATGCCTTGTTCATGGCGCTGGTGGTGGGCGTGGCCAGCCTGCCGTACCCGTTCATCCCCCGGCACTTCACCCTCATCAGCAGCCTGACGATCGGGATCCCTGGCTTCTTCCTGGCCCTGGCCCCCAACGACCGGCGAGCCCACACCGGATTCCTGGGGCGGGTCCTGCGCTTCGCCATCCCTGCGGGGTTCGTCGCCGGCCTGGCCACGATCGTCGCCTATCTGGTGGCCCGGCGCCACGGCGAGCTCACACTGGCCCAGCAGCGCTCCGTGGCCGTCATCACCCTGTTCATCGTGGCCATCTGGGTGCTCAGCATCCTGGCCCGGCCCCTCAACTCGTGGCGGCTCGGGCTCATCGCCGGGCTCAGCGGGGCGTTCGTGGCCGTGCTGGTCATCCCGCCCTTGCGCCACTACTTCGCTCTGCCCGTCCCCACCGACGCCATGACCTTGGCCGCGGTCGCCATCGGGGCCATGGCCGCCGCCCTCATCGAACTGGGCTGGCGTCTCTTCGGCTGGGCCCGCCCCACCGACTAGGGCGAAGCACTGAGCGTCCCCCCATGGACCTTGCGCTCCACAGCCGCCGCTGACACGGCCGCTTCCGCCTGCGTGGCACGCAAGCGTCGCGGGGGTGCGGCGTTAGGGCTCGGGGGTGATGCCGCGAGCGGCGTCGCCGAAGAAGGCCTCGGCCACGGGCGCGAAGTTGGGTCCGCGACGCAGGTGGTGGCCGCCGTCGACGCTGATGGTCTCGCCGGTGATCCACGCCGACTCCGACCCCAGCAGGAACCGGACTGCCGCGCCGATGTCGTCGACCCGGCCGACCCGGCGCACCGGCATCTGGTCGAGGTAGTCCCCCACGATCGACTCGTCGGCCATCACCGCGTCAACCAACTCCGTCTCCACCAGGCCGGGACGCACCGAGTTGACCCGGACTCCGGCCACTCCCAGCTCGTCGGCCAGGTTCTGCACCAGCATGTCGATGGCGGCCTTGCTCACGCAGTACGGGCCCATGAAGCGATGGGTGCTGATCCCGGCGATGGAAGAGATCGCCACCATCGCGCCACCACCGCTGCGGGCGAGAGCGGCGCCCGCGTGTTTGAAGGTGAGGAACGTCCCGGTGAGGTTGGTGCCGACAATGCCTTCCCATTCCTCCAGTGACGTGGTGATGATGGGCCCGAGGCCACCACGACCGGCGGCGGCCACCACCAGATCCAAACCGGCGGGACCGTTGGCGACGGCCGCGGCCACCGCCGCCGCCACTTGGGCTTCGTCGGCCACGTCGCACGAGACGGCAGCGATCGAGACACCGTCGTGAGCCAACCCCTCGAGTTCGGCTACGGCGCCAGCCAGTCGCTCGGGGCTGCGCCCGGCGACGGTCACCGACGCGCCATCGACCACCAGCCGGCGGGCGCATTCGAGGCCGATGCCTGACCCACCGCCGGTGATGAAGGCGGACTGACCGGCGAGCGCGAGGTCTGATGAGGTGTCAGCAATCGTCATGAGCGGTGAACCTAGGCGGTCGATCGGTCCCTCGCCCAGCCCCTCGGCGAACCTCCCCGACAGCGGGTGACACTTCCGGGCCCCGGCAGGGTTTGGAGGGGCATGCTGGTGGACACGACGGACATGACAAGCGGGGACCCCTGCCCACGCCACCGCGGCCACCCTGGTCCGCCCCAATCCATAGCCCGCCCCCGGAGCGGGGCCGTCCTACGCTCGCCGGTGTGGCTGCGCCCGCCGAGTCCCCCATGCCCGCCGCCATCGAGCCCATGCGGGCGGTGACCGGTGAGCTCCCCACCGACGACGAGAACTGGGCGTACGAGATCAAATGGGATGGCATGCGGGCCATCGCCTTCTGCACCGAAGGCCAGCTCCGGCTCCAGTCGGCCAACGGCCTCGATGCCACCGTACGGTTCCCCGAGCTGGCGGGGCTGGCCCAGTCGTTGAGCGGACATCGGGTGGTGCTCGATGGTGAGGTCGTCACCCTCGACGCCGATGGTCGCCCCGACTTCGGGCTGTTGCAGCCGCGAATCCACGTAGCGTCGGCGGCGGTCGCCGCCGAGCGAGCCGCCACCCAACCGGTGGCCTACGTGCTGTTCGACCTGCTGTGGCTCGACGGCCTCGACGTGACGAGCGTCCCCTATGAGGACCGCATCCGGCTCCTCGGTGAACTGGTCGAGCCGGGACCCGCCTGGCGAGTGACTGAGTCCCACCTCGGCGGAGGCGCAGACCTGCTCGCCGCCATGGAGGCGCAGGGCATGGAAGGGCTGATCGCCAAGGGGCGGACCAGCCGCTACGAGCCGGGCCGGCGGTCGCGGGCATGGCGCAAGCTCAAGGTCCGCCGCCGTCAGGAGTTCGTGGTCGGCGGCTGGCTGGCGGGCGAGGGCAGCCGGGCCGCGACCCTGGGGGCGCTGCTGGTGGGCTACCACGACGCCACCGGCGCGCTGCGCTACGCCGGCCGAGTGGGGACCGGGTTCTCCGAACCCGAGCTGCGCGTCCTGGCCGAGCTGCTGGCCAGCGTGGCCCGCGAGACCGATCCGTTCGACCCACCCCCACCGCGACGCGTCGAGCTTCATGCCCGCTGGGTCGAGCCACAGATTGTGGTGGAGGTGGCCTTCGCCGAGTGGACGGCTGATGGTGTGCTACGCCACCCGTCCTACCGGGGACGCCGTGGCGACAAGGACCCGGCCCGGGTTGTGCGCGAGCCGTCGCCGTGAACCACTCCGGGTCACTGACCGCGTGCGAAGCTGGGCTCGATGCCCGAGAATGCGGCACGTCACGACGAGATCAAACTGGTGCTGCCGGCCGAGCCGGAGTACGGCCGACTCGCCCGCGTTACGACCTCGAGCCTGGCCATCCGCCTCCGCTTCCCCTACCCCGCGGTAGAGGATCTGCGCTTGGCCGTCGACGAGGCGATCATCTTGTTGTTACGACCTGAGGGCGACCCGGGCGAGATCACGATCAGGTTCACCGTCGACGGCGACACGCTGACCATCGACGCCGACTCGACCGCAGGGTCCCACCAGCACTGGGTCGACCAGGGTGCCCTGTCCCGCTTCGAGGCCATCGTGGCCGACACGGTCGATTCGTTCGCGGTGGACGAATCAGGCCACCAGGTGCACCTGGTCAAGCACCGCGCCTGACCGGTCCTTCCATCACCTGCCCACCGTTGCCCTAGCGGCCGGTGTGGCCGAAGCCGCCCTCGCCCCGCTCGCTGTCGACCGGCAGTTCGTCGACCACCTCGAACGCGACATGCTCGACCCGCTGGACCACGAGCTGAGCGATTCGCTCGCCGCGGTGGACCTGATGATCCTGGTCGGGGTCGGTGTTGATGAGCAGCACCTTCAGCTCCCCCCGGTAGCCCGAGTCCACCAGACCGGGCGAGTTCAGGCAGGTGATGCCGTGGTTGAGGGCGAGCCCGCTGCGGGGTTGGACGAACCCGGCATACCCTTCGGGCAGCGCGATGGCGACGCCGGTGGGCACGAGGAACCGGCCGCCGCCGCGGGTGAGCACGACGTGGTCGCGTGCCAGCAGGTCGATCCCGGCATCGCCGGGCTTGGCGTAGCCCGGCACGGGCAGGTCGGGGTCGAGACGGACGATCTTCACGGCCAACATCGGCGAGAACCTACCCCCGAACCGACCGGCCCGGTGGGGGTTGGGGCGGCGACGGGTCCTACCAGCTCCCCGCTGCTGTAGAGGGTGCGGTCTAGCATCGCCGGGATGCTCGCCTGGATGGATCTGGAGATGACGGGGCTGGACCCGACCCGCCACGTGATCGTGGAGATCGCCACCCTCATCACCGACGACGAGCTCAACCTGGTGGCCGAGGGCCCGGACCTCGTGATCCACGCCACCGATGCGGAGTTGGCCGAGATGGGCGACGTGGTGGTGACCATGCACACCAAGAGTGGCCTGCTCGACCAGATCAGTTCCTCGACGATCACGCTGGACGATGCCGGCGCCCAGACCCTGGCGTTCCTGCGTGAGCACATCCCGGCGGCCCGCTCGGTGCCCCTCTGCGGCAACTCCATCGGGACTGATCGTCGGTTCCTGGCTACGTACCTGCCTGAGATCGAGGAGTACCTGCACTACCGCTCCGTCGACGTGTCCACCCTCAAGGAACTGGCCAAACGCTGGAACCCGACCATCCTCGCCGGTGCCCCGGAGAAGGCCGAGGGCCACCGGGCGCTCGACGACATCCGGGAGAGCGTCGAGGAGCTGCGCTACTACCGCGAGAGCTTCCTCATCCCCGCTCCGCCCACGCCCACGCCCTGAGCTAGGGCCGTGGCCGCTGACGTGCTCCGCCGACGGGTCGATGCGACCCTGACCCACTATCACCTGCTGGGCCAGGAGCCGCGGCTGAGCCCGCTCGCCATCGGCTCGGTCGATCCGGAGCGGGCGACGGTGTGGGACGCCAACCAGATCCGGGCGGTGCGGGCCGCCGATCCCGACGAGATCGACAGCGTGCTGGCCTGGGCCGAGGAGGTGTACGCCGACCTCCCCCACCGGCGGGTGGCCGTCGATGGCGACACGCCGCACTCGTTCGAGGCCCGCCTGGCCCTCGACGGGTGGGAGGTGACGCCGGTGCTCCAGCATGTGCTGTCGGGGGCGCTGAGCGACGACCGACCGGTGCCAACCGGCGTCACCATCCGGGCCGTCGACGGAGACGATGACTGGGCGGCCATGGTCCGCCTCACCCGCCTTGACCACCTCGAAGAGGCGGTCAAGGAAAGCCGTGACCCGTGGGACGAATCGCTGACTGCGGCCATCGTCGGGCACCGCCGGCGCAAGACGCCCGAGACCCAGCCGTTCCTGGCGTCGCTCGACGACGAGGATGTGGGCATGTTCTCGGCCATGCCCGGGATCGACGGCATGGGCCTGGTCGAGGACCTGTTCGTGGCCCCCGAGGCGCGCGGCCGCGGCATCGCCATCGCCCTCATCCGCCACTGCGTGGCCAACGCCCGAGCCCGCGGGGCGCGTGAGGTCGGCATCGGCTCGGACCCCGGCGATTGGCCCAAACGGCTCTACGCCCGGCTCGGCTTCCGGCCGCTGTTCGTGGAACGCCTGTGGGACCTCGAGATGCCCCCGGCCAGCCGGGAGTGAGCAGTTCCGGGTTTGCTTGACCGGATGGTCAAGTTAGGGTGGCCGGCATGTCCGACGTCGTCCGCCTGCCCAAACAAGAACAAGAGGACGCCTCGAGCGAGATCACCGAGGTGGCACCTGGCATCCTGCGCCTGCAACTCCCGATCTCGCTACCCGGCCTGGGTCACGTGAACACCTACGCGCTCGAGGACGGCGACGGCTTCGCCCTGGTCGATCCGGGACTGCCCGGCGAGGACGCGTGGAAGGCCCTGTTGAGCCGCATGGACGCGGCCGGCATCCCCATGAAGCGGGTCCACCACGTCATCGTGACCCACTCCCACCCCGACCACTTCGGCGGTGCCGGCATGCTGGCCGAGGAGTCGGGGGCCGAAATCGTGGCCTCCAGCTTCTTCCGCACCTGGTGGGATCCGAAAGACGACGGCGACGAACGCGAACTGGAGCACAAACGCTCATCGGCGCTCGAACCGCTCGACCCCGCCGAGGAGGACGAGGAGCGGCTCATGGACCGCTTCGCCCTGCCGTCGCCGTGGGGTGGTGAGAGTGGACGGCTGAAGGGCGATGAGCGAGAGACCATCATGGCCCACCGCCGGCAGATGTTCAGCTGGTTCCGGCCGCCCCACCCGAGCGTGCACCTCGACGATGCCGACCGCATCACGCTGGCCGGGCGCGAGTGGGTGGGCGTCTACACCCCGGGCCACACCAACGACCACCTGTGCCTGTTCGACCCCGAAGAAGGAGTGCTGCTGTCGGGCGACCATGTGCTGCCCACCATCACCCCCCACATCTCGGGGCTGATCGAGGGTGACCCGCTCAAGGCCTACCTGAACTCACTCGACCGCGTCGCCACCTTTGAGGGCGTGACCACCGTGCTCCCCGCCCACGGCCATCCCTTCCACGACCTGGCGGGCCGGGTCGACGCCATCAAGCAACACCACGCCGAGCGGTTGGAGCTGTTGCGCCAGGCCTCGGAGCGCCGCGGCTGGGCCACCGTCAACCAGCTCATGCAGGACCTGTTCCGGGAGCGCTCATGGAGCCACATGGCCGAGAGCGAAACCTACGCCCACCTCGAGCACCTGCGCTACCTGGGCGACGCCGAGCGCCGCGAAGAGGCCGGCTACCTCCTCTACCTCGTCCCCTGACCGCTCAGATGTTGCCGCTGAGCACCGCGTAGTGGAAGTGGTTGTCGCGCCCGGACGCCTCGGGGTTGATGTGCACGTGCTTGGCCTGGCGGTAGATCGCATACCCCTGCGTGCCGAGCTCGCGCCCGATGCCCGACTGCTTGTAGCCACCGAAGGGACGCTTGGGATCGATCATGTGGTAGTCGTTGATCCACACCGTGCCCGTACGCATCCCGGCGGCGACCTTCTCGGCTCGCTCCAGGTTGCCCGACTGCACCCCACCACCGAGCCCGTAGATGGAGTCGTTGGCGATGGCCACAGCCTCCTCGTCGGAATCGAAGGGGATCACGCACAGCACCGGACCGAAGATCTCCTCTTGAGCGATCTTGGCTGAGTTGGGCACATCGGTGAAGATCGTCGGCTGGAAGAAGGCATCGCGGTCGAGACCGGCGGGCAGTCCCTCGGGCTTGGCTCCACCGGTGATCGGCGCGCCGACCTCCTCGTTGCCGATGGCCACGTAGCGCTCCACCGTCTCGACCTGGCTGCGACTCACGAGCGGGCCGAGATCCGTGCCCATGTCGAGCTGGTCGCCCAACACGATCTTGCCGGCGCGGTCGGCCAACAGGCTCACGAACTCGTCGTAGATCCCCCGCTGCACCAGCGCCCGGGTGCCGGACTCGCACACCTGACCACCGTGCAGGAAGGTGCCCCACAACACCGCGGCGGCAGCCTGGTCCAGGTCGGCGTCGTCGAGGACGATGTTGGCCGACTTGCCGCCCAGCTCCAGCGTCACCGACTTCACGTTGCCCGACGCCAGCTGCATGATCCGACGGCCGACCTCGGTCGAGCCGGTGAATGCGGTCTTGTCGACCATCATGTTGGAGGCCAGCTCCTCGCCCAGGGTCCCCCCGGGGCCGCTGAGGACGTTGACCACACCCGGCGGCAGATCCAGCTCGGCGATCAGCTCGGCCAACTTGAGGGCGGTGAGCGACGTGAACGACGCCGGCTTGAGCACTGAGCAGTTGCCGGCGGCGATCGACGGCGCGATCTTCCAGGCGGCCATGAGCAACGGGAAGTTCCACGGCACGATGCCGGTGGTCACGCCCAGGGGCTCATAGCGGACGTAGTTGGTGGACTCGGGGAACGGCGAGCCCTCGAGATCGACCCGGTCGGGCTCGGTCTCGGCGCAGTGGGCGAACCACTCGAAGGCGCCCTGCGCCCCGGGGATGTCAGCCAGCATGGCCTTGCGGATCGTGCCACCGCCGTCGCGGGCTTCGAGTTCGGCCAGCTCGGCGGCGTTGGCCTCGATGGCACCGGCGATCTCACGCAGCTTGGCACCGCGCTCGGCACCGCTCATCTTCGGCCACGGGCCCTCGTCGAACGCCTTGCGGGCGGCGGTGATGGCCTTGATGGCGTCTTGTTTGCCCGCCTTGGGCACATCGGTGATCTTCTCACCGGTGCCCGGGTTGTACGTCTCGAACATCTCGCCCGACTCTGCGTCGCAGAACTTACCGTTGATGAACAGCTTGAACTCGGCCATGTGCCGCATCCCCCTGGATCGGTCAGCGTCCGGACCGATCGGCCCGACGTGTGGGTGCGACGCTATCGCGAGCCTCAGATGGCCGACCACTTGCCGTCGACCGAACGGCCCTTGACCTTGCCCTCCTTGGCCAATTTGACCAGGTGGGCGTGGACGGTGCGCTTGGCCACCGGGTGCAGCTCGCGGTTGACGTCGACGTAAATGACCTCGACCAAGTCGTCGATCTTGGAAGTCCCCGCCTCCACCAGCAGGGCGAGGATCTGCTGCTCACGGGCCAGGCGGTGGGCGACGTAGTCATCGATGGCCGCCTTGGGGTCTTCGATGAGATGGCCATGACCGGGGGCGATCGAGCGCAGTCGGATCGCCCGCACCGCAGCCAACGACTCGAGGTATTGGGTCATGTTGCCGTCCGGCGGGCTGATGACCACCGTCGAGCCCTGCATGATGTGGTCACCGGAGAAGAGCATGTGCTCCTCTTCCAGCAGGAAGCACAGATGGTTCGAGGCGTGCCCCGGCGTGTGGACGGCCAGGAGGCGGAACTCGGTGGCCTCGATCCGGAACCCGCCCTTGATCTTCTGGTCCACCTCGAGCCCATCGCGCGAATCCCAGGCCATGACCTCGGCGCCGGTGCGGGCCTTGAGCCCGGCGGCGCCCGGCGAGTGGTCGGGGTGGGTGTGGGTGCACACGATCCAGCGGATGCGGTCGCCACCACACCCGGCGATGGCGTCGAGATGCTCGGCGGCGTCGGGGCCGGGATCGATGACCGCGATTTCATCAATGCCGACCAGGTAGGTGTTGGTTCCCGGCCCCGTCATCAGCCCGGGGTTCGGGGCCACGATGCGACGCACGAGCGGGCTGAGGGCTCGCGCCACACCCGGCACCAGCGGCGGCGGCGCCGGCGGCTCTTCGCCCGGATCGACGGCCTCAGGAGGCTTGCGACGGGGCATGCGGTCCACCTCCCGGTGTCGGGGCCGTACCGGCCAGATCGGAAGGCGAAGACTCAGCGCTAGACGAGGCCACCGCCGAGGCCACCGCCGTCAGCGGGATGTCGCTGGTCAGGTTGGCCGACACCAGATCGTCGTAGCCGTCGTCGCCGGGTAGGACGATGCGCAGACCGCCCTCGTCCTCGACGATGCGGGGCACGATGGTCGGCACCTCGGCGATGGCCACCGCCGCGTCGAGCAGGTCACCGGCGGAGGCGAAGCGCTCGAGTGCCATCAGGGAGCGGATGGTAGGGAAGATCATCTCGAACTCCCCTGCCCGGTGTCGGGCCAGCGCATCGGCCGGTCGCACCCACAGATTGGCGATGACCTCGTGGTCGTCGTGAATCGGCACCTGGGCGGTCGGGGCCCGGGCCACGAAGAACCTCGTGTCGTAGCGGCGCGGCGCGCCCTCCGGCGTGATCCAGTGGGAGAAGTAATACATCGAGTCGACGGCGAGCTGCAGCCCTTCTTCGATGCAGACCTCGACCAAGCGTCGCTCGCCACCGTCGACCGCCTGACGATGGCCCACAAACCGGGCGACGGTGTCCCGCTCGTCGAGGCGCATGATCTCACCGTCCGGTCCGTAGGCCAGCAGCACACCGGCTTCCTCGAAGGACTCGCGAATGGCGGCCACCCAGAACGCGAGCCCACCCCCGTCGATGCCCAGTTGGGCCGAGGCGTGGGCGTCGCTGCGTCCTCGACAGAGCGGCTCGAGGTTGGCGTGGCGGTCGTGGTCATCGACGCCGCCGCCGGGGAAAACGTAGGCCCCGCCCACGAAGTCAGAGTTCAGGTTGCGCCGCAGCATGAAGACTTCGAGCCGGCTCTCCCCGTCAGGGATGACCCCCAGATCAGGGGTGTCACGCACCAACATCACCGTGGCGGCGTCGCGCACGGGGACATCGGTCATGAACCCAGCTCCGGCCGGCCGGTCGAGCCCGGCCCGGGGTCGGACCTGGATTGATCCAGGTGCGAGTCGGCGTCGTACACCCGACCACCGCGCCCAGCCGAGGGGAAACCGCCGCCGAACCCACCGGAGAACACGGTGAAGCGGGTGCGCCCGGTGTCGAGGCGCCGCTTGGCTCGAGCCACCACCATGGGGCGCACGAGGGCCCGCACGGGGGGCAACAACAACAGCAGGCCCACCGCGCCGGTCACGAACCCGGGGATGAACATGAGGAGCCCGCCGATCACGATCAGGGCGCCGTTCACGACCTCGTCGGTCGGGAGTTCTCCACGGTCGAGTTGGCCGGTCAGTCGGCGCAGGACGCCCAGGCCTTCGACCTTCATCAACCACAGGCCCGCCACGCTCATGGCCACCACTGCCAGGATGGTGGGCAGCACCCCGATCTCGCTCGCGATCTGCACCATCACGAACAACTCGATGATCGACCACACGACGAACATCACCAGCGCCACAAGCACGGGGACCAGCCTACCGGCGATGCCTTCGAGCCGTCCGCCGGGAGTGCCGGCTGGCGTCGCCGTAGTGTGACGGCGTGCGCCCTCCCTCGGTGGATCGCCTCGCCCGATCACTGGCCGACACCGGTCTCCCCCACCCGCTGTTGGTCGACGCGGCCCGCTCCGCCATCGCCGCGGGCGACCCCGACGGAGCGCGCGACGAGGCCGAACGGCTGGCGCGGGCCTTGCTCCAGCCGGTGATCAATGCCACCGGCGTGCTGTTGCACACCAACCTCGGAAGGGCGCCGGTGGCGGCAGACCACGCCGCCGTCTACCGCAACCTGGAACTGGATCTGACCACGGGGGAGCGAGGGTCACGCCAGGCTCATGCCGGCAACCTGGTAGCGCGCGCCTGTGGCGCCGAGGGAGCCATGGTGGTCAACAACGGCGCCGCCGCCGTACTCCTGGTCCTGGCCGCCCTGGCCCGCGGGCGGGGCGTCGCGGTGTCACGGGGCGAGCTGGTCGAGATCGGAGGAGGCTTCCGGGTTCCGGAAGTCATGGCCGAGTCGGGAGCCCGGCTGGTGGAGGTGGGAACCACCAACCGGACCAGGCCGGCCGACTTCGCCCGGGCCGTCGCTGACACCAACGCCGATGTGGCCCTGGTCATGAAGGTGCACCAATCGAACTACCGGATCACCGGCTTTACCGAACAAGTCGACATCGGCGCGTTGTCCGGGATGGGCGTGCCCGTGGTGGCCGACATCGGATCGGGCCTGCTCGATGCCGCCTGTCCCTGGCTGCCATCGCGCCCGACCTGGCTGGGCGATGAGCCGGCCGCCCGCCAGACTCTCGAGGCCGGCGCCGACCTCGTCATCTTCTCGGGGGACAAGCTGCTCGGCGGTCCGCAGGCCGGCATCATCGCCGGGCGCAGGGAACTGGTCGACGCCTGCGGCCGCCACCCGCTCGCTCGAACCCTCCGACCCGGCAGCCTGGTGCTGGCCGCTATCCAGGACACGGCCCTGGCCTACCTCCGTCGCGACGGCGACGACATCGCCTTCTGGCGCATGGCCACCGTTCCCCTCGACGAGCTCCGCTTCCGCGCCGAGCGCATCCTGACAGCTCTCAACGCTGCGCAGGCGCCAGCCGGAGCAGCACCAACCGATGACACCCAAATCGGCGAAGCCGGAACCACCGCAGGCGGTGCCAGAGAGTCAG
>DHIQ01000049.1:5706-9715 GCA_002403895.1 Candidatus Neomicrothrix sp. UBA4742 | reverse complement strand
GCTCCGGTCTCCAAAACCGGCGGTTGGGGGTTCGAGTCCCTCCTGCCCTGCTCCAGATCGTGCAAACCGAAGGTGCCGTCATGGCCATGAACCGAGAACAGAAGCGCATGCTCCAGCGTCAGGGCGAAGTTGACGCGGACGGCGAGCCGATTCGTCAGAAGCGCGGCACGCCCACTCGCCAGGCCCAGGCCCAGGTCAAAGAGACGCGCCTGTTCAGTCGCCAAGGTATGCACGAGGTCCGCAGTGAGCTGCGCAAGGTGGCGTGGCCGACCCGCACCGAGACGAGGAACTACTCGGTCATCGTGCTGGTGGCGCTGGTGATCATGACCACCTTCATCTTCGGCGTCGACTGGGTGTTCAGCCAGTTCGTCCTGAAGTTGTTCAACGCGTGAGCCCGTCGGTGACCGACGGTCCCGCCTCCCCCGACAACACCGCCGAACAGGCCGAGGAAGCTGTGCTCGAAGACGTGGAACAAGAACTGGCCGAGGAAGCCGAGGAACTCGTTGAGGAACTCGCCGAGGTCGCCGTAGAGGGCGCCATCGCCGAGGAACTGCTGGAGGAGATCGAAGAGGCCGAGCTCCAAGGCCCGGAGGTCGATGCCCTCGAGGCCGAACTGATCGAGGTGGCGGTCGAGGGCGCCATCGCCGAGGAGGTCCTCGAGCAACTGGCCGAGGTCGCCCTAGAGATCCTGGACGAGGACGCGCTGCTCGACGAGGCCGCCGCCGTCGCGCTCGAGAGCCCCTATGACCGTCCGGGACGCTGGTTCGTGGTTCACACCCAGTCGGGCTACGAGAAGAAGGTCAAGCAGAACCTCGAAGCCCGCATCTCGTCCATGAACATGGAAGAGCGCATCCACGAGGTCGTCATCCCCATGGAAGACGTCGTCGAGTTCAAGAACGGCAAGAAGGTGGTCGTCCAGAAGAAGGTCTTCCCCGGCTACCTGCTCGTGCGCTGCAACCTTGACGACGACTCGTGGTACGTGATCCGCAACACCCCCGGGGTCACCGGTTTCGTGGGCCAGGGGGCCAAGCCCTCGCCTCTGCCCCGCAAGGACGTCGAGGCGTTCCTCCAGGTCAAGCCCGAGGGCGAGGAGGCGCCCAAGCGGGGCAAGCCTCGCCTCGAGTACGAGATGGGCGAAACGGTGCGCGTCAAGGAAGGCCCGTTCGCCGACTTCTCGGGCCAGATCGTGGAGATCAACGAGGATCAGCTCAAAGTGAAGGTTCTCGTGAACATCTTCGGGCGCGAGACCCCCGTCGAGCTCGAGTTCAGCCAAGTGGCCAAGCTTTAGTTCGCGTTCTTTTCGGCCCGGAGGTCGGCGGGTCCTGTCACCGGGGCGGAGACCACACCGATTTCGTCGGAGTTGTGTCGGCCCACGGAAACCCGGCACAATTGTCCGCTGCGCCCAAACGCGCTCACTCGCGAGGAGAGTAAGGAAAATGGCCAAGAAGAAGGTTGCGGCCGTAGTCAAGATTCAGATTCCGGCTGGGGCGGCGACGCCGGCTCCTCCGGTGGGCACCGCGCTGGGCCCACACGGTGTGGCGATCATGGACTTCTGCAAGGAGTACAACACCCAAACCGAGTCACAGCGGGGGACGATCGTCCCGGTCGAGATCACCGTCTACGAGGACCGCTCGTTCACGTTCGTCCTGAAGACCCCGCCGACGTCGGTGCTCATCAAGCAGGCTGCCGGGCTGGAAAAGGGTGCGGTCACCGCCGGGCGCGAGACCGTCGGCTCGATCACGTCGACCCAGGTGGCTGAGATTGCCCAGGTCAAGATGCCCGACCTCAATGCCAATGACCTCGAAGCGGCCAAGCTGCAGGTGGCGGGCACCGCCCGTTCCATGGGGATCAGCGTCGTCTGACCCCCCGTTCGACCCCATCGGCGGGACGTTCCGCTGATGTTCCTGGGTGCACCGGAACGACCTCGTCCGGGCACCGTCACATCGCACCCATCCAGGTGCCTGACCCGAGGGAGCCTCAATGGCGAAGCACGGCAAGAAGTACACGGACGCCATCCGGCGGTTCGATCGTGAGCAGCTGCACTCCTCCCTGGAGGGCCTGACGCTGGCCAAGACCCTGGCCCCGGCCAAGTTCGACGAGACCGTCGAGGTCGCGGTTCGCCTCGGCATCGACCCCCGCAAGGCCGACCAGATGGTACGGGGCACCGTCGCTCTCCCGGCCGGTACTGGCAAGGACGTGCGGATCGCGGTGTTCGCCCAGGGCGACGCGGCGGCGGAGGCTCGAGCGGCGGGCGCCGATTTCGTCGGGGCCGACGACCTGGCCGCCGAGGTCGAGGGCGGCATGCTTGATTTCGACGTGGCCATCGCCACGCCCGACCTGATGCCTCAGGTGGGCAAGCTGGGTCGGGTCCTCGGCCCGCGGGGCCTGATGCCGAACCCCAAGACGGGGACGGTCACCATGGACGTGGGCAAGGCCGTCGCCGATTTCAAGGGTGGCAAGGTCGAGTACCGAACTGACCGCTACGGCAACGTCGCGGTGCCCGTGGGCAAGGTGAGCTTCTCGATCGAGTCCTTGTCCAGCAACCTTCGGGCCGTTCTGGACGAACTCGAGCGGGCCAAGCCGTCGTCGGCCAAAGGTCGCTACTTCAAACGGATCACCCTGGCCTCGACCATGGGCCCGGGCATCAAGGTCGATCCCAGCCGCATGTTCGCGTTCGACGACGAGACCGGCGGAGCCTGACGATTTCTTTCTCGGCCAGGCGCACGAGTAGCCTTGCTTTCTGGTTCGGATGCAGTACCAGGCCCGGACCGACAACCTAGCTCTGCTCGCCGGAGACCTCTGGTGCCCCTGACCGGGCCTAATGGGCGCAAGCCTGCCAGACGAGGCGGACACCTCCGATGTACGTCAGGGGCGTTCGCGCACGCGAGCGCCCTGTGTCGTTTCCCGGCCAGGTTTCGTCACCCTCGGGTGATACCCGGACGCCGATTCGTCGGCTCCGGTCCAAAGAAGAACCGTGCCGCACGAGCGGCACCCGAACATGACTGGAAAGGAGGTGCGATGGAGAACCCGAGAGCAGAAAAGGTCGCGGTGGTCGACGAGGTGCGAGAGCGCTTCTCGGCTGCTGATGCCGCGCTGCTCACCGAGTACCGGGGGCTCAACGTGGCCCAGATGGCCGCGCTGCGGCGCTCGCTAGGTGAGGCCGGGGGGAGTTACAAGATCTACAAGAACACCCTCGTCCGCCTCGCCGCACGGGACCTCGGCCTGGAGATCGACGACCTGTTGACCGGGCCGACCGCCATCGCCTTCGTCGAAGGTGACCCGGTCACCGTGGCCAAGGCCTTGCGTGACTTTGCCAAGGCCAATGAGCAACTGGTGGTGAAGGGCGGCATTCTCGGCGACGCACTGCTGTCCGCCGAAGAGGCCAGGGCCCTGGCCGATGTGGCTCCGCGCGAAGAACTGCTGGCTCGCCTGGCTGGTGCCATCGCCGCGCCGATGCAGCAATTCGCCGGCCTGCTCCAGGCGCTGCCTCGCAACTTCGCCTACGGCCTGCAAGCGCTCATCGAACAAGGTGGAGCTCCCGGTGCACCGGCATCGGCGCCCGCCGAGGCCGATGCTGAGCCGGCGGCCGCTCCCGAAGAAGCACCCGCTGAGCCGTCGGCCTCCGACGAGCCAGCTGATGACACCCCATCCGCCGAATCCTCGGCGACCGACGAAGCCCCGGCGCCCATCGCCGAGGCCGCTGATCCCGCTGCTGATGTGACGGAAGCACCCGCCGCCGAAGCAGAACCCCAACCCGCAGCTGAGGCTGCTGACGAACCCGTGGCTGACGCCGCGGCCACCCCCACGGAGGAAAACTGATCATGGCCACCAAGGAAGAGATTCTCGACAGCATCGCCGGCATGAGCGTGCTCGAGCTGAGTGAACTGCTCAAGGACTTCGAAGAGAAGTTCGGTGTCACCGCGGCGGCGCCCGTCGCGGTAGCTGCTGCCCCCGCCGGTGGTGCCGGTGGCGAGGCTGCCGCCGAGGAGCAGGACGAGTTCGACGTCGT
>DHIQ01000049.1:2357-5474 GCA_002403895.1 Candidatus Neomicrothrix sp. UBA4742 | reverse complement strand
GATCCAGGTCATCAAGGAGGTTCGTGCCCTCACCAACCTGGGCCTCAAGGACGCCAAGGACCTGGTCGACGGCGCCCCCAAGTCGGTGCTCGAGAAGGTGTCGAAGGAAGACGCCGAGAAGGCCAAGGCCAAGCTGGAAGAGGCTGGCGCCACCGTCGAGCTCAAGTAGTTCCGCTGGTCGCGCTGGCGACCACCGATCAACGAGACCGTGCCCGTCGAGGGCACGGTCTCGTCGCGTCCGACGTTCGCGTGGAGGACGTACCGCACGCCGCCTCACAGTCGCTACCGTGCCGGGGTGATCACCGACCTCAACGTCGAATGGGTGGGCGACGAGCTGCGGGTGCGCTGGCGGGACGGCGAGGATCCGACGGTGTTCGTGAGCGGCTCACCGGATGACGCCGGGACGGTCATCGTGGCGGTGGAGACCCCCGGTCGGCTCCGCATCGCCGGTCTCCCCATCGGATTTCGGGCCTACGTGCACGTGCTCGACCTCGACGGGAGCTGGGTGGTGGCCGGCGAGCGCCTGATCCGCCTGAGTCGGACGGGAAAGGTGGTGGACCTCGGAGGCCACCGCCGCGGCGACGGCCGCGTGGTCCGTTGGGGCCGGTTGTTCGCCGGCGACCCCATCGACGACCTGGACCCAGCGGGCCGGGACGCGATGCGCGGCCTCGGGATCCGAACCGTGTGCGATCTGCGTGATGGTGATGAGTCGGCCGGTCGGCCGGCCTGGCTCGATCCGGGCGTGGGTTGGGAGCTGCCCGGTCTGGGAGAGGGCGGGGCCGGCCAGATCGCGGAGGTCGTGGCGCTCGCCGCCGACCCCGACAACCACGCCCTGTTGTTCCACGCCGGCATTGGCCAGGATCGAGCGGTGGTCGTGGCCGCTCTCCTGCTCAGTGCCGTGGGGGTGGCCGACGCCGATTTGCCCTTCTTCCCGACCCGACCCGAGGTGCTGGCCGACCTGCGGGACCGGTACGGCTCAGTGGAGGGCTATCTCGCCGGAGCCGGGAGGTTGGTCGGGGGCGAGCTGGCCGCGCTGGAAGAAGCGCTGCTCGCGCCCTGACGTTCCCCAGGCCGCGAAGCAGGAAGCCTTGACCTATGGAGCGGTTCGTCTTACCCTGCCCGCAACCTGCACGGGGCAGAAATGGTTGATCCCCCGGGGCAGCGCCCGATTGATGAATATCCTCGGGTTGCTCTTCAACGCGTGCCCGCCTAGCATTGTTCTGCCGTGCACGCCCGTCCCGCTGTCGCTGAATTTTCTTTGGCGACCCTGCGCGCCCGGGCACGGATGCCGCGTCACCACCGCCGTCCGCTCTTCTCTGAGGGGTAATCCTTGTCTGCTCGCCCTGTTACCCGGGATCGTTACTCGTTCGCCAACCTCGACGACGTTCTCGAACTCCCCGACCTGATCGCCATCCAGCGTGAATCATTTGAGTGGTTCCTGAAGGAGGGTCTGGCCGAGACCTTCCGGGACATCAGCCCGATCAAGGATTTCACCGAGACGCTCCAGCTCGAGCTCGAGTTCGACCCCGACGACGAGGACTTGCGCCCGCCGCCGAAGTTCTCGGTGGAGGAGTGCAAGGAAAAGGACATGACCTTCTCCGCGCCGATCTTCGTGCGGGCCCGCTTCATGAACGCGACCACCGGCGAGATCAAGGAACAGACGGTCTTCATGGGCGACTTTCCCATGATGACCAGCAAAGGCACGTTCGTCATCAACGGCACCGAGCGGGTCGTGGTGTCCCAGCTCGTGCGGTCTCCGGGGGTCATCTTCCAGCCGGGCGAGCGCTTCCGTCTACGTAACCTGACCAAGCATCAGCTGGTCACGGGAACGATCCATCCCTACCGGGGCGAGTGGATCGAGTTCGACGTCGAGCAGAAGCCGGGCAAGGACGTCACGGCCGGTTGCCGGGTGGCCCGCAAGCGCCGCCTCAGCCTGTTCGTCCTGCTGCGGGCGCTCGGCTACGACGAGGAGAACCACCCCGGCTTCCTCCAGAAGTTCGTGAACCATTTCGACTTCCTCGAGGGCCAGTGGGAAAAGGACCGCGATCTCGCTCCCACCCAGGACGAGGCGCTGGTCGAGATCTACAAGCGCGCTCGCCCCGGCGAGCCGCCGTCAGTCGAGTCGGCCAAGGCCTACTTCCGCAACGCCTTCTTCGAGAGCCGCCGCTATGACCTCAGCCGCGTCGGACGCTACAAGCTGAACCGCAAGCTCGGCCCCGAGCTGGACAAGATCGAGCAGATCTTCAACATCAAGCTCGAGCGCCCCGAGATCGATCAGCCCGTCCTGACCCCGGCCGAGGTGCTGGCGGCCACGACCTACCTCCTGCACCTGGTCAACGCCGAGCCGGGCTACCGCCTCGATGACCAGGACCACTTCGCCAACCGTCGCATCCGCTCGGTCGGTGAGCTGATCCAGAACCAGGTCCGCATCGGGCTGTCCCGCATGGAGCGGGTCGTCCGCGAGCGCATGACCACCCAGGACGTGGAGGCCATCACCCCCCAGACGCTGATCAACATCCGTCCGGTGGTCGCCGCCATCAAGGAGTTCTTCGGTACCAGCCAGCTCTCCCAGTTCATGGATCAGGTCAACCCGCTGTCGGGGCTGACCCATCGCCGTCGGCTTTCCGCGCTGGGCCCGGGTGGCCTGTCGCGTGAGCGGGCCGGCTTCGAGGTCCGCGACGTGCATTTCAGTCATTACGGCCGCATGTGCCCCATCGAGACGCCGGAGGGCCCGAACATCGGCCTCATCGGCGCGCTGTCCACGTTCGCCCGAGTGAACGAGTTCGGCTTCATCGAGTCGCCCTACCGCAAGGTGGTCAAGGGCAAGGTCACCGACGAGATCGTCTATCTAGCCGCCGACGAGGAAGAGGAATACGTCGTCGCCCAGGCCAACGCGCCGCTCAAGCCCGACGGCTCCTTCCGGGACGAACGGGTGCTGGTGCGCCGCTCGCCCCAGTCCGCCACCCTGGGCGAGCTCAAGCTCCAGCTGGAGCGGGACGTCTTCTTCGGCTCTACCACCGAGATCTCGGCGGTGCCCGGGGCCGAGGTCCAAATGATGGACGTTTCCCCCAAGCAGATCGTGTCGGTGGCCACCGCGCTGATCCCGTTCCTCGAGCA
>DHIQ01000049.1:533-2102 GCA_002403895.1 Candidatus Neomicrothrix sp. UBA4742 | reverse complement strand
GACGCCAACCGCGCCCTCATGGGCGCCAACATGCAGCGCCAGGCGGTGCCGCTGGTCAAGGCCGAGGCCCCCTACATCGGCACCGGCATCGAGGCCCGGGCGGCGCGCGATGCCGCCGACATGGTCCTGGCCACCGATGACGGCAAGGTCATCGAGGTCGACGGCACCTCCATCACTGTCGAGTACAAGTCGCAGGGCCGCAAGGTCTACCGGCTGTTGAAGTTCGAGCGCTCGAACCAGGACACCTGCATCAACCAGACCCCGCTTGTGCGTGAGGGCGATGGGTTGAAGAAGGGCGACATCCTGGCTGACGGCCCCTCGACGGAGAACGGCGAGTTGGCCCTGGGCAAGAACCTCGTCGTGGCCTACATGACCTGGGAGGGCTACAACTTCGAGGACGCCATCATCTTGTCCGAGCGTCTCGTGAAGGACGACGTGCTCACGTCGATCCACATCCACGAGCACGAAGTCGACGCCCGTGACACCAAGCTTGGTCCCGAGGAGATCACCCGGGATATCCCCAACCTGTCCGAGGAGATCCTGGCTGACCTCGACGAGCGCGGCATCATCCGCGTCGGCGCCGAGGTCGACCCGGGCGATGTCCTGGTCGGCAAGGTCACCCCCAAGGGCGAGACCGAGCTCACGCCGGAAGAGCGCCTCCTGCGGGCCATCTTCGGGGAGAAGGCCCGCGAGGTGCGTGACACCTCGCTGAAGGTGCCCCACGGCGAGACCGGCAAGGTCATCGACGTCAAGGTGTTCAGCCGCGACGAGAGCCACGAGTTGCCTCCCGGCGTCAACCAACTGGTCCGGGTCTACGTCGGCCAGAAGCGCAAGATCAGCGTGGGCGACAAGCTCGCTGGCCGCCACGGCAACAAGGGCGTGATCTCCAAGATCCTGCCCATCGAGGACATGCCGTTCCTGGCCGATGGCACCCCCGTCGACATCATCTTGAACCCCCTTGGTGTGCCGTCGCGCATGAACGTGGGCCAGATTCTCGAGGCCCACCTCGGCTACGCCGCCCGGTGGGGCTGGGACGTCAAGGGCAGCAAGGTGGGTGACGAGCCAGTCCGAGGGGTGGAGAACAAGACCCGCACCAACACCCCGCCGGCCACGCTCATCGCCACCCCGGTGTTCGACGGTGCCCATTGGGACGAAGTGGACCAGGCCGGCAAGCACCCGACCATCCAGTCCATTTTCGAGAACCTGACGCCCGAGTCCAGCGACGTCCGCTACGGGGACAACGGCCGGCTCATCCAGCGCAACGGCAAGACCACGCTGTTCAACGGCCGCACCGGCGAGGCCTATGACAACCCGATCACGGTCGGCGTCGTCTACATCCTGAAGCTGGCCCACCTCGTGGACGACAAGATCCACGCCCGGTCCACCGGTCCGTACTCCATGATCACCCAGCAGCCGCTGGGCGGGAAGGCCCAGTTCGGCGGGCAGCGGTTCGGCGAGATGGAGGTGTGGGCACTGGAGGCCTACGGCGCGGCGTACGCGCTGCAGGAGCTGCTCACCATCAAGTCGGACGACGTGCTCGGCCGGGTGAAGGTCTACGAGGCCATCGTC
>DHIQ01000049.1:0-463 GCA_002403895.1 Candidatus Neomicrothrix sp. UBA4742 | reverse complement strand
TTCGGCGAGATGGAGGTGTGGGCCCTCGAGGCCTATGGCGCCGCCTACTGCCTGCAGGAACTGCTCACCATCAAGTCCGACGATGTGCTCGGCCGGGTGAAGGTCTACGAGGCCATCGTCAAGGGCGAGAACATTCCCGAGCCCGGCATCCCCGAGAGCTTCAAGGTGCTCATCAAGGAGATGCAGGCCCTGTGCCTGAATGTCGAGGTCCTCTCCACCACCGGTGAGGAGATCGAGATGCGCGAGCTCGACGAGGACATCTTCCGTACCGCCGAGGAACTCGGCATCGACCTGTCACGGCCCGAACGGGGCAGTGACGAAGAAGACGCCCGCCGCCAGGCGGAGAGGGGCTAGCAGCATGCTCGACGTCAACAACTTCGATCAGCTTCGTATCGGTCTGGCCACGGCCGACTCGATCCGTATGTGGTCCAACGGTGAAGTCAAGAAGCCGGAGACCATCAAC
>DHIQ01000108.1:579-7549 GCA_002403895.1 Candidatus Neomicrothrix sp. UBA4742 | reverse complement strand
ACGAAGCGCGCTACCAAGCTGCGCTACAGCCCGTAAGAGGGTCGAGCGTACCCGACGCAAGTCGACCGGCTCCAAAGCGATCACCCAGCCGCACGCAACATCACGGGGGCGAGGCCGCCGGGGCGCCCGCCGAGCGACAGGGGCTTAGGCTTCGATGACCGCGCCCTCGGCCAGATCGGTGTCGGCGGCGACACCTTCGAAGTACGAGGCACCGTCGAGCAGCGTGGTGGCGGCCTTGCGTAGGCGGAACGAGTCCAGCGGCTTGATCAGCCAGCCGTCGGCGTCGGCCCGCCGGGCCAGGAACGTGTCCGCCGACCGGTCGAGCAGGATCAGCACCGCGGTGATCGGGATGCGACCCATCCCTTCCTCATTGCGGATGGTCATGCACGCCGCCATGCCACCCATGTTGCCGATCTGCAGGTCGAGGATGACCAACTCCGGGTCGACCTCGCGCAAGGCCGGCAGGACATCCACCCCGGCCCGAACCCGGCACACCCTCAGGTCCGCACCGCCCAAGGCGGCTTCGACCTCGTCGTAGATCCAGTCGGCGTCGGTGGCGAGAAGGATGGTGGGCATCGCCCCGAACGCTACCGCGGTGTCCGCTCCCGACCCAAGATCCCAACGGGGACAGGCCCGGGACCCGAATCGGTCGCCGGAGGCCTGGAACGCGGTAAGGATGGCGCGATCGGCGGGAACCGCACGCCGCCCCTTCGCTACCATGCGCGCAGCAGCACCCGAACCTGGAGGTTTCGTGCTCGAGATCCATGTCGAGGAAACCGAGAAGTACACCCTGTGCCGCCCCGTGGGCGAGCTCGACGCGTACACGGTCGGGCAGTTCCGCGAGACCCTGGTGGAACTGGCGACGAAGCCCCGGCTCCTCATCGACCTGTCCGAGGTCCCGTTCATGGATTCGGCCGGGCTGGGCGCGCTCATCGGCGGGATCCGCCGGGCGCGCGAGGCCGAGGGGGACGTGTCGGTGGCCTGCAGCCGCCCGACCCTCACCCGCCTGCTGCACACCACCGGCTTCGATCGCATCGTGCCGGTGACCGAGACCCTCGACGCCGCCGCCGAGGCCCTGCTCAACCCACCCGAGCTCGACCTCGACTGAGGGTCCGAAACCAGGACGAGCTAGCGGGGGAAGAGGTGGGCGGCGATGAGGCCGAGGCCTTCGAGGTCGTGCACGTCGCTCTGGAGGAACGGGACCCGCACCACCGGCGCCGGCGCGACCCGCTCGGCCAGCCCGGCCAGGTGTTGTTCCTCGTTGGACGCCACCTGCTGGAAATCGGCCAGGTTCCGGTACAGGCCGCCCAGAGCCGTCCCGGCGAACGTGTTGGCCCGCTCGCGGGTGGCGCCGGCATCGCCTTTGGCGAAGCGGGGATGCATGCGATTGACGATGAGGGCCCTGACCGGAATGCCGGCCTCGGTGAGCCGAGCGGCGAAGTAGGTGGCCTCATCCACCACGTCTCGGCGGGGCGCGGCCACCAACACGAAGGCGGTGACGTCGTCGGACAACAACTCGAGCGTGGCCGCAGCCCGGTCACGGAAGCCCTGTTCCATGCCGTCGAAGGCCGAGAAGAAGCCGATGGCATCGGACACCACGTCACCACCCACCACCTTCGAGATGGTGCGGAGGAAGGCCTGAGCGGCAACGTTGACGGCGCGGACGATTCCTCGAGTCGGGGTCATGAGCACCCGGTACAGCCGGTGGTCCAGGAAGCGGGTGAGGCGGCGGGGTGCCTCCAGGAAGTCGAGAGCGCTGCGGGTAGGCGGGGTGTCCACCACCACGAGGTCGAAGTCGGTGCGCTGGTGCAGTTCGTAGAGCTTCTCCATGGCCATGTACTCCTGGGTGCCAGACAGGGCGCCCGAGATGTTGCGATAGAAGCGGTTGTCGAGGATCCCCTGGGCCTGCTCCTCGGATTCAGCGTTGCCGATCACCAGCTCGTCGAACGTCGTCTTGGTGTCGAGCATGAGCGCCCACAGCTCACCCTTCCACGGCCCGTCGATGCGGGTGGGTGCGTTCGACAGCGTTTCGAGGCCGAGGGCGTCGGCCAGGCGCTTGGCCGGGTCGATGGTCACCACGCACGCCTTGCGCCCGAGTCGGGCTCCCTCCAGGGCGATGACCGCCGCGGTGGTGGTCTTGCCCACGCCGCCTGAGCCGGTGCAGACGATGACCTCCTGGTCGCGTACTAGCCGTTGCAACTCGGTGCGCGATGCCCCCGCGCCGAGCGGCTTGCCCGGTTTGGTGCGGGCACCCACGGGCGTCTGCTTGGGGCTCATCGATCGCCGTCCCCTGGTGTCGGGGCCAGTCCCCCGATGCCGACCAGCAACTCCTGGGCCAAGACCTCGAGCTCGGCCGGCCCCAGGTCGGCGTCGAACAGGTAGGGCAGCGTCAGCTGGGGTAGGGGCAACATCTCGGCCAGGCGTCCGACCTGCTCGGCCTGTAGCGCCATGCGGTGGCTGCGGAACGCGGCGGCGTGGGCCAGGGCCTCGGCCTCACCGGTGCGCAGGGCGGCACCGGCAGCGGCCGCCGCCGCCACCGGGTCCTCGTCCAGGCCGTCGATCTGGGGGTACATCCCGTTGACCACCACCGGGCCGAGGCTCACACCGACCTCGTCCTCCAGGCTGTAGGCGGTCTGGACCAGCTCATTGACCGGGGTCTCCTCCGGCAAGGTGACCAGCACCACCTGGCAACGGGACGGATCGGTGAGCAGCTCCAGCACGTCGCGGGCCTGGGCGTTGATGGGCCCCACCCGAACGGCGTCGAGTAGCCCGCGGGCCGACCGCAGGAAGCTGATGGCGTGGCCGGCGGCGGGGGCATCGAGCACGATGAGATCAGCAGCACCCAGCTGTTCGAGTTGCTTGACCTTGCCCAGGATCAGGATGTCCTTGATGCCCGGCGCGGCGGTGGCCACCATGTCGACCGCCCCGCTGCTGGCCAGGCGGCGCGACACCCGGCTCATGCCGTGGGCTTGGAGGTATTCGATCAGGGCGTCGTCGGGGGTGAGCGTGCGGGCCGTCACGTCGGCGGAACCGTCGGCGCCTCCACCGGGGGCCAGGGTCACCTCGTCGTAGTCGAACGGCGGTTGGCCGAACAGGTTGGCCAAGCCGCTCTTGCCCTCGACCTGCACGATGAGGGTGGATCGTCCCCGCAGGGCCGCCGCTCGGGCCACGGCGCCGCTGACCGTGGTTTTGCCCACGCCGCCCTTCCCGGCCACGATGACCACGCGCGATGCTGCGAAGAACTGCGCAGGATCCACCCTTTTCCCTTCGGAGGAACGTGAGCCGCACACTACCCAGGTGGCGCCAACGGCCGGTCATCGCTGCCGCCCTGATCGTGCTCGGCCTGCTGACCCTGCTGTCGGCCACCGCCGCGCCGGCGGGGGCACAAACCGGCCCGGCCACAACGTCCGATCTCACCTCCACGGACCCGGGTTCAGCCGGCTTCGTGGCGGTGCTGAAGGTGAGCGGCCTGCTCGACCCGGTGATGGTCGACACCATCTCTCACACCGTCACCGACGCCCAGACCCAAGGGGCGCGCGCCCTCGTGCTGCAAACCAACACCACCGGCGTGGTCGTGTCCGACGCGGCCTATGTCGACCTGTTGAACCAGATCTCCTCCTCGTCCGTCCCGGTCGATGTGTGGGTCGGGCCCAGCGGGTCGGCCCTGACCGGCCCGGGCGCGCAGCTGGTAGGGGTGGCCCGCGAGGTGGGGATGGCCCCTGGCACCCGCCTCGGCAATTCGGGGCCACAGCCCGCCGGCGTGAACTACCTCAACCCCCAGCGCACCGCCCTGTTGCGGGACCGCACGGTTGGTTCCGGTGAGGCGAAGGACGGCGGCATCACCACCGCTGACGCCCCCACCATCGGTGACTTCCTCATCAACCTGTCCGGCTTCGAGAGTCGGGAGGAGACCAGAGACGGCCAGACTCGGCGCCTACCGGTCACCCAGGTGCAGTTCAACCAGCTCTCGCTCGTGTCGCAGTTGTTCCACACCGTCGCCAGCCCCGCGGTGGCCTACCTGCTGTTGACCATCGGGCTGGCCCTGCTCATCTTCGAGCTGTTCACCGCCGGCGTCGGGGTGGCTGGCGTTGTGGGGGCCGGCGCCTTCATCCTGTCGTGCTACGGCCTGGCCGTGCTGCCCACCAACTGGTGGGGGATCGCCGCCATCGCGTTGGCCATGATCGCCTTCGCCATCGACGTCCAGACGGGCGTGCCGAGGTTCTGGACGGGGGCGGGCATGGTGCTCTATGTGGTGGGGTCGCTGACGCTCTACGACGGCCTGATGGTCTCGTGGATCACACTGGCCGTCGGCATCGGCGGGGTGGCGGTGACCTTCTTCACCGCCATGCCGGCGATGGTGCGCACCCGCTTTTCCACCCCCACCATCGGACGCGAATGGATGATCGGCGAGATGGGCCGCGCCGTCACCGCCATCAATCCCGACGGCACCGTGCAGATGCGCGAAGGGTTGTGGCGGGCCTATACCAACCGGGCCACACCCATCGACGAGCTGGATCGGGTGCGCGTCATCGGGATCGAGGGGCTGGTGCTCGAGGTCGAGCCCGAGGAAGGCGCGGCCCGGGACTACCGGGAACGGGGCCCCAAGGCGGCCCCCACAGAGGAAACGAACGGCACCAGCGAGGGCGTCCACCCCCGCTGACCTGGGATTGCTCGCGAAATCCCGCATGGCGCTAACAAAAGTTCACCCCTTGTGGCGGGGAAATGGGCGGTTGTAGGGTCGCCTCGGAAAGGGGGCCGACGTTTGAGTGCTCAGCGGGGTGACGATTCCTGGCAGGTGAAAGCGGCGTGCCGTGGTCCTCAGGCTGCGGTGTTCTTCCCGCCTCCCGTTTTTGAACGGAAGGACGAGAAGATCGACCGTGAGTCACGGGCCAAAGAGATCTGCCAGTCCTGCGCGGTCCGCAAGGACTGCCTCGACTATGCCCTCAGCATCCGGGAGCCGCATGGCATCTGGGGCGGCCTGAACGAGGTGGAACGCAAGCACCTCATGGCCCAGCGGGCAGGCTAACCATCGCGTGGCCGTGCCCATACCGGGGGGGTGGGCATGGCGCGAGTGCCACGACGCGCGCTCTACGGGGCGCGCGTCGGCGCGTGCGGCGGCCTGATCTTCAAACTGAAGCGAAATCTGAAGCGGAAAGCACATATGCCGTGCATTCGGCTTCAGATTTCAGGACGAGGCCAGGGTGGGGTGGGACCGCGGGGCCGACGCTCAGGTGGAGCGGTGCTCGAGCAGGCGGGGGCCGGCGATACGAAGGTCTCCGCGGCGGCGGGTCCGACCGGTGGCGTCGAGAACGCTCAACAGCGGGATGGCGTACTTGCGCGACGTGCCCAGGGCCTCGCGGATCTGGCCGACGGTGACCCCGTCGGGGTGCTCGTCGAGCAGCGCGGCGATCACGTCCGCCGCTTGGTCGATGGCCGCCGGCGCGAAGTGGATGCCGGCTTCCTCGACCACGAGGCCTCGCCGGACGAGCTCTCGCAACTCGGTCCGGTCGACGCCGGTCGGTGGCGGGGTGGCGAATGGTGTCGCCTCCAGGGCGGTAACGAACGGGTGGGCGGCGAGGGGATCCTCGGGTGGCCCGAGGGTGGCCCGGCCCCGCACCACCCGGACCTCGTCCAGGTGGGTGAGAACAGCACGCTCGTGCTCTTCGAACGCGGCAATGTCCAGCCCCAGAGGTCCGGCTCCCTCTACCAGCGCCCGAAGCCGGGTCTGCTCATCGGCCAGGACGGTCGGGTCGACGACCCAGTGGTCCACCGTCGGGGCGCGCCGGGTACCCGTGAGTCGGGCCAGCTCATCGACGTCGATCCACCCCCGTTCGGCCACGACCCGATCGACGGACCGATCCGGCCGGGCCCTCGACGCCCGCATCACCGGGTCGACATCGAGGATCTCGCCTCCGCCGATGGTCTCCTGCCGGCCGCTGTCGCGCAGCAC
Organism: Candidatus Neomicrothrix sp. UBA4742; assembly: GCA_002403895.1. GTDB lineage: Bacteria > Actinomycetota > Acidimicrobiia > Acidimicrobiales > Acidimicrobilacustridaceae > UBA4742. The sequence continues at coordinate 1,599 of DHIQ01000108.1, read as the reverse complement.
GTAGCGATCGCCGGGTTGGAGCGGGAGGGCGACCGGGAGGTGCAGACGCACCAGGCCACGATCCCCCGGTCCCATCGATTCATCCCCCAGCACCCGCAGCCGGACGGCGTGTTCTCCCGAGCCGAGGTAGGCCACATACGCCCCCCGACGCGAGACACGATGGTCCAGATCGGCGAGGACCTCGAGCGACGCGTCCACCGTGTGTCCCTCGTGCCAGGCCCCCGGTCGCACCAGGGCATCGCCCCGGACGACCTGTTCGTGGGCGATCCCTGACAGGTTCACCGCAACCCGCTCGCCGGGTGGCACCCGGGCCAGCGACGCGCCGTGGATCTGCAGCGAACGGACGCGGGCCCCCGGTCCCCTGGGCAGGATCACGACGTCGTCATCGACGGCCAGCGGTCCGCCGGCCAGGGTGCCGGTCACCACGGTGCCCGCGCCCCGGATGGCGAAAGACCGATCGACCCACAGCCGGGGACGGCCGTCATCGGCGGCCGGGGGCGCGGTGGCCACCAGCCGGTCGAGGGCGAGGCGAAGCTCGCCCAGCCCGGTGCCATCGATCCCGTCAACGGCCACCAGCTCGGCGGCGGCCAGAGGGCTGCCCTTGAGTCGCTCGATGACCTCGAGCCGGGCCAGTTCGCCTTGGTCGTCATCGACCAGCCCCACCTTGGTCAGGGCCACGACGCCGCGCTTCACGCCAAGCAGATCGAGGATTCGCAGGTGCTCCTCGCTCTGAGGCTTCCAACCTTCGGTGGCGGCCACCGCGAACAGGCAGGCCTGCACCGCCCCCACCCCGGCGAGCATGTTCTTGAGGAAGCGCACATGGCCGGGCACATCCACGAAGGAGATGGAGCGCCCGCTGGGGAGCGTCATCGCCGCGAAGCCGAGATCGATCGTCAGGCCCCGCTCCTTCTCCTCGGTGAATCGGTCGGGGTCGACCCCGGTGAGGACCCGAACCAGCGTCGACTTGCCATGGTCGACATGCCCCGCGGTCGCCACAATCACGACTCTCTGGCACCGCCT
>DHIQ01000108.1:0-265 GCA_002403895.1 Candidatus Neomicrothrix sp. UBA4742 | reverse complement strand
TGGTGCTGCTCCGGCTGGCGCCTGCGCAGCCTGGAGTGCCTTGATCAGGTGGTCGTCGTCAGATGGGTCGACGGTGCGCAGGTCGAGGAGGGTGCGGCCGTCGTGGACGCGGGCGATGATCGGGGGGTCGGCCTGGCGGAGAGCGGCCGTGCAGTCGCCGTCGACGCCGAGCCCCACCGACGGGATCTTCACACCGGGCAGGGTCCCGCCGCCGGGCACCGAAGCGAGCTCTACCAGCTTTGCACCGCCTGCGGCGGTTCCGGCT
>DHIQ01000154.1 GCA_002403895.1 Candidatus Neomicrothrix sp. UBA4742 | reverse complement strand
AACGACACATCGGCGGTGGGCTTGCCGATGGTGTTGACCAGGTACCACGCCCCGTTGCGCACGATGCCGGGGGTGTCGACGCCGTCGCCATTCCAGTCGCCGCAGATGGGTACGTCGCCGGGGTCGCCGTAGCCCACCGTCCGAGTCGGATCACCGCCGGTGGGATCGTCGGTCAGGTACCAGATGCCGTCGCGGTAGGCGCCGGGGGTATCGCGACCATCGCCGTTCCAGTCGCAGAGCAGGCGCGTGCCGCCGGGTAGGTGATAGCGGGTTGTGGCTTCGGCGATGCCCGTGGCCAGTTGGTTGGAGACGAGCAGGTCGAATTTCATCTGCACCCATTTGGCCGTGGCCCGAGCCCGAATCTCGTCGAGGCGGGGGTAGAGGAAGTCGCCGGGGCAGCCGGTGAGGCCGACGTCCCGATGGCCGATGACCGAGGCCAACACGACGTGGGTGCCCTCGACGTAGCGATCGGTGGCCCGGATCCGGTAGTCGGCCGCTCCGGAGGGGTTCACGCCGTGGATGTAGAGCTTCCACCCGATCAGGTCGCCGACGCTGTCCACCATGGCCTGGGGCGGCGAGGCGGTGCTGAAGTCGCCGAGGGTCACGATCCCGGTGGTGCCGGTGTTGGCCCCCAGGGCGTGGCCGCCGATGACGGTCGAGGTGATCCCCCCGCCCCGGGCCTCCCACACGCCACCGAACTTGTCGACGGCGAAGTTGTAGGCGATGTCGTTCCATCCCCGCGTGTCCTGATGGAAGGCCTGGATCGAGCGCAGGATGGCGGGGACGTCAGCCGGGGAGTACACGTTCTGCGTCACCGAATGATGGACGACGGCGTGTTCCACGCTGCGGGCGTAGTCGTAGGCCTCCTTGGGAGGCCGGGCGCCCCACGACGAGCGGGGGTTGATGACCGGCCGATTGGCGTCCGGCGTGCTCGCGGTCGCCACCGGTGGATCGACCGTGACCGGTGCCCGCGTGGTCTTCTCCCGGGCGAGGTGCACGGTGAGGGCCGAGGAGCCGGCCGGCAGGCTGATCTCGTAGCCGTCGGAGGGTCCGAACCAGACCCCCTCGGTGGTGGGTCTCCCGTGGGTGGCTTTCGCCGCTCGGCGTGCCTCGGCCGAGTCGGGGTCGGGGGCATCGCCACCGTCGAAGTCGAGCTCGGCCCAGTCACTCCAGGTGTCCCCGTGGCGGACCCGGACGAGCGCTCCGGTGCCGCGGGGGGTCTCGGCCGAGATGCCGAGAAGGGTGAACGCGGCGATGCCGACCGAGGTCGCTCGGAGGCGCCCGGGCTGGCTGGCCTGGGCCTGGAGCTGGGCCTGGAGGGGTGCGAGGGGACGTGCGGGAGCCGACGTGGTGTCCGCCCCGGCGCCGGTCGGAGGGGCACTCAGCGCCGGGGTCTCCGAGTCGATGTGGGTGGACACGCGGGCGGCGTAGGCCGGGGCCGGGCCGAACACGACGCCTCCGGTCGTGAGCACGAGGGCTACCGCGCTCAGGGTGAGGAGTCTCGAGGCACGGGGGAAGCAGAACATGGGGTCGTCCTGGGATCAGAGGGGGCTCGGCGACCGGTCCTATGGTCGGGGTCGGGGTCGGCCGTCTTGGTCATCGGCATCCCGGGCCGGTGACCGAAGGAGAATCCCCGCTCAGAACGTCGGTCGTACAACCCCGATGCTGGTGGGGCCACCGGCCAGCCACCGCCCGGTCACGGGGACGTCGCTGGGCTCGCCGTAGCTGGCCACGAGGTCCGCGGTGGGCTGGCCGACGGTGTTGACCAGGTACCACCATGCGCCCCGCTTGATGCCGACCCCGTCGTGCCCGGAACCGTTCCAGTCGCCCACCACCCCGACGTCACCGGGGTTTCCGTAGCCGAACGAGGTATCGGCGATGGGTGGTCCCGCCTGGTTGACGAGGTACCACAGCGTCCCTCGCTTGACCCCAGGGGTGTCCTTCCCGTCCCCGTTCCAATCGCCGACCAACGGGACGTCGGTGGAGTCGCCGTAGCTGAACGTCACATCCGCGGTCGGCTTGCCCATGGTGTTGACCAGATACCAGCCCCCTCGGCGCACCACGCCCGGGGTGTCCCTGCCGTCGCCGTTCCAGTCGCCGCACACGGGGAGGTCCCCCGGTCCGCCGTAGCCGAAGTCGAGCTGGGAGAGCCCGCCGGTGGTGGCGTCCGTGGTGTACCAGGTGCCGTTCACGAACACGCCGGGAGTGTCGATGCCGTCGCCGTTCCAGTCGCACATGAGCGTCGTGCCGCCGGCGGGGGCGGCGTACACATAGGTGTGATCGGCGATGCCCGAGGTGGGGGAGTTGCGCAGGAACAGCTGGGGTCGGCCCGACGCGCTGCCGCTGATCTCAGCCAATTTGGCAAGGCTGCAGCAGAAGCGGCTGATGTCCACGTTGCCCGTGATGCCGGGGACGGAGCCGGTGCTGGTGTATTGCCAGAACATCCACGAGGTCCAGCCGCCAGGAAGGGGTAGGGGATCGGCGGCACTGGTCCAACGGGCGATCCACAACGGGTAGGTGCTGAGGCTCGTGGTGTTGGCCAGCGCGCTCGTCCAAAACCCGGGGCTGACGTAGATCATGGGCACCCGGCCGGTGAGTTGTTGCACCGTCGACAGCCACGTCGCGGTCCAGGCGGTGAGGTCGGCGGCATTGAGGCCACCGGTGGCCTCCAGATCGAGGACCGGTGGGAGGTCGAGCGCTCCGTGAAGCGCCCCGGTCACCCCGACGAACTGGCGGGCCTGGTCGCCGGCGGTGCTGACGGGAAGTGCCGGCCGGCCGAAGTGGTAGGCACCCCGATAGAGCCCTGCTCCTCCGGCCCCGGCGAAATCACCGGCGAAATAGGGATTGGTGTAGGGAGGATTCGTCCCGTTGATGCCCTCGGTGGCTTTGACGAAGGCGAACGTCTTGCCCGAGCCGGCGACGGCCGACCAGTTGATGGCGCCCCCGGTGTGTTGCCAGCTGGACACATCCGGCCCCATGAAGAACCCGGTTCCGACTGCGTTGGGAGTAACGGCGGCCGCGATCGTCGGCGCGGCTGGGACGGCTGACGCGGGGATTGCAGCCAGGCTGAGCCCGACCACTATGGCCAACAACACCGCCACCGCGGTGCTTCGGATGGGGTGGCTCATGGGCGAGGCTCCTCGTCGGGACGGGTGAGGGTGGCCGGTGCGGTGCTAGACACCCCTCAATGAAAGGTCTCATTCTGTCAGGCGGCGCCGGAACGAGGCTTCGCCCCATCACCCACACCAGTGCCAAGCAACTCGTCCCCGTTGCCAACAAGCCCATCCTGTTCTACGGGATCGAGGACATGGCCGAGGCGGGCATCACCGAGATCGGCATCATTGTGGGTGACACCCGGGCCGAGATCATGACGGCCGTGGGTGACGGGTCCGACTGGGGGGTGAACGTCACCTACATCGGCCAGGACGCACCCCTGGGCCTGGCGCATTGCGTCCGCATCGCCAGGGACTTCCTCGGTGACGACGATTTCGTGATGTACCTGGGCGACAACATGCTCCAGCAGGGGCTGGCCGAGTTCATCGGGCGGTTCGAAAAGGACCGACGGGCTGGCCTGGAACCGACCCTGGACGGCGAGCACCGGGAGCCGGTTGCGCAGATCCTGCTGTGCCCGGTGCCCGACCCGCAGCGCTTCGGGGTGGCCGAAGTCGACGATGCCGGCCACGTGATCCGGCTGCTGGAGAAGCCCGACGAGCCGCCGTCCAACCTCGCCCTGGTCGGCGTGTACCTGTTCACGCCGGTCATCCACCAGGCCGTGACCGCCATCGAGCCCTCGCCTCGGGGTGAGTTGGAGATCACTGACGCCATCCAGTGGCTCATCGACCACGGCTACCGGGTCCGCCACGAGGTCGTGGACGGCTGGTGGCTCGACACCGGCAAGAAGGACCCGCTGCTGGAGTCGAACCGTCGGGTACTCGAGACGATCGAGCCCCGGGTGGATGGCACGCTCGACGAGGACTCGTCCGTCGACGGCCGGGTGGTGATCGAGGCGGGGGCCGAACTGGTCAACTCGACGGTGCGGGGCCCCGCCATCATCGGGTCCGGTACCCGGGTGGTGAACAGCTACATCGGACCGTTCACCGCGGTGGCCAACGACTGCGAGATCGTGGATTCCGAGGTCGAGCAGTCGGTGGTGCTGGAGCACACCCGGATCGTGGGCGTCCCCCGCCTGTCGGACTCGTTGCTCGGCAAGTACGTCGAGGTTCACCGGTCCGATTCCCGGCCGCGAGCGACCCGTCTCATGCTGGGCGACCACTGCAGCGTCGACCTGGAGTAGGTGTCGCAGCTCCGGGTTCCAGCGAGACGGGGAAGCCCCCGGCGCTGGTCGACTAGCCTCCCTGCGACCATGGCCACCGTGACCGAGTCCGACGTCATTGCCGGGGTGTACCTCGTGGACCCCACGATCCATGGAGACGAACGGGGGTACTTCGTCGAGACGTACCGCCGGGAGTGGTTCCCTCAGGGTCGGGAGATGATCCAGGGCAACCGCGGTGACCGTCAGGCCGGAGCCATCGTCGGCTTGCACTACCACCTGCACCAAGCGGACTACTGGTACGTCCCGTTCGGCACCGCCCGGGTGGTGCTGCACGACCTGCGCCAGGGCTCACCCACCGACGCGGCCACGCTCACCATCGATCTAGGCCGCCAGGCCGACGGGACCCACAGCCATCGTGGTGTGTTCATCCCACCGGGCGTGGCCCACGGGTTCGCGGCGCTGACCGACCTGACCATCACTTACCTGGTCGACGGCTACTACAACCCGGCCGACGAGTGCGGGGTGGCCTGGGACGACCGGGCCGTGAAGGCCGACTGGGGCCTCACCGACCCAACCCTGTCGGCCCGTGACCAGCAGAATCCTCGCCGGGCCGACCTCGACCCGATGTTCCAGCCCCACTACGGACTGCGCCCCTGAGTCACGGATGGCCGTTCGCCGCGGCCTGGCGGGGTCTGCGAGGATGGCGCCCATGAAATTGTTCGTGACCGGCGCCGCCGGGTTCATCGGATCCAACTACGTGCGGCATGTGTTGGCCGAGACCGATGACGAGGTCACGGCCTATGACGCCCTGACCTATGCCGGCAACCTTTCCACCTTGCGCGATGTCGACGACAGCCCGCGATATCAGTTCATCAAGGGCAATATCGGCGACCGGTCCACCCTCGAGGAGGCGATGGCCGGTCACGACGCCGTCGTCCACTTCGCCGCCGAGAGTCACGTGGACCGATCCATCATCGGTCCCGACGACTTCGTCCACACCAACTGCTTCGGTACCAACGTGGTGCTCGACACGGCGCGCAACCTCGAGATCGGCCGGGTGATTCACATCGGCACCGACGAGGTCTACGGCTCGGTGGAGGTGGGCTCGTCGACCGAGACCGACCCGCTCGAGCCTCGCTCGCCGTACTCGGCCTCGAAGGCCGGCTCTGATCTCATCGCCTTGTCGTACTTCTCGACTTACGACGTGCCCGTCAGCGTGACCCGCTGCACCAACAACTTCGGGCCCTATCAATACCCCGAGAAGGCCATCCCGCTGTTCACCACCAACCTGCTCGACGGCAAGAAGATCCCGCTCTACGGCGACGGGCTCAACGAGCGGGACTGGCTCTACGTCGATGACCACTGCCGGGCGGTCCACCTCGTGCTGACGGATGGGACCCCAGGCGAGATCTACAACATCGGCGCTGGCAACGAGACCGCCAATCGCGACCTGGTCGACAAGGTGCTGGCGTTGGTGGGAGCCGACGACACCATGATCGCCTACGTCACCGACCGCCTCGGCCATGACCGGCGCTACTCGGTCGACATCGCCAAGATCACCGCCCTGGGCTGGACCAAGCAGCGCTCGCTGGACGAGGCCCTCGAAGAGACCGTGAACTGGTACCGCGACAATCGTTGGTGGTGGGAACCCCTCAAAGGTTCCTGACCCCGGAAGGAAGTCAGTGCGCATCCTCATCACCGGTGCCGGCGGGCAGGTCGGCCGCGAGCTGGTCGACGTGTTCGCCGACCACGACGTGGTCGCGGTCGACCATCACCGTCTCGACATCGCCGACCGCGACGCGGTGCTGGGGGCCATCACCACGTTGCGTCCCGACGTCGTGGTCAACAGCGCGGCCTGGACCGCGGTTGATGCGTGCGAGGGCGACCCGGACAAGGCGTGGGCCGTCAACGCGCTGGCCGTCCGTCACATCGCCGACGGCGCTCGCCGAGTCGGGGCCCGGGTGTGCCACCTCTCCACCGACTACGTCTTCGACGGCACCAAGTCCGAACCCTATGTCGAGTGGGACCCGCCCTCGCCGGCGTCCACATACGGGCGCTCGAAGCTGGGTGGAGAAGCCGAGCTGAGCCCCGACGACACCATCGTGCGCACGTCGTGGATGTGTGGCTTCCACGGCGCCAACATGGTGAAGACGATCCTGCGTCTGGCCGGTGAGCACGACACGCTGAGCTTCGTTGATGACCAGCTCGGCCACCCGACTTTCGCCGAGGACCTGGCCGCCCAGATCCGCCGGCTCGTCGTCGAGCGTCGTCCCGGTCTGTTCCACGTCACCAATCAGGGGGCGGTGAGCTGGTTCGAGTTCGCCCGGGCGGTCGTGAGCGCCGCCGGACTCGACCCCGCCCGGGTCCACCCGGTGGCCACCGCCGACCTGCACCCGCCCCGCCCGGCGCCCCGCCCGGCGAACTCCGTGCTGGACAATGCCGCCCTGCGCCTGTCGGGAGTGCCCTTGGCTGACGACTTCCACGAGCCCCTGGCCCGGCTCGTCACTCGGCTGCAGGCCGGCTGACCGTGGACCGGGGGACGGACTCCCCTCGGCCACGCCGAGTGCGGGTGGTAGTGGTCAACTTCAACGGCGGTGATGCCGTGCTCCGCTGCGTCGACGCCCTGGGGGCGCTGGACACCGTGCACGAGGTCGAGATCGTGGTGGTCGACAACGCGTCGGGCGATGGGAGCACCGAGGCCTTGCGGGCCCGACCCGGGGTGGCGGTGTGGCCGACCGGGGAAAACTTGGGGTTCGTGGCCAACAACCTGGCGTTGGCCGATTTGCGCGCCGTGGACTACGTCGCCCTGGTCAACAACGACGCCTTCGTCGAGTCCGACTGGTTGGATCCGTTGGTCGAGGCCTTGGAGACCGATACCCGCCTCGGCGCGGTGCAGTCCAAGATCCTGTTCGACGGGCGTCGGACGGCCGACGGGCTCGATGTCATCAACAACGTCGGCGGAGTGGTGCTGGCCGACGGCAGCGGCGCCGACCGGGGCTTCGACGAGCCCGATCGGGGGCAGTACGACCAGCCCGACGAGGTCTTCGCCTGGTGCGGGGGCGGCGTCCTGCTGCGACCGTCGTATCTGGCCGACGTGGGCCTGTTCGACGAGCGCCTGTTCCTCTACTACGAAGACACGGACCTGTCGTGGCGCGGTCGGGCCCTGGGATGGCGCTACCGACTCGAGCCGCGCTCGGTGGTGCGCCATTTGCATGCCGCCAGCTCCGGCGAGGCCAGCCCGGTGTTTCGCTATTACAACGAGCGCAACCGCTTGGTGGTGCTGGTCAAGAACGCTCCCGCGGCGTTGGCCCAGCGCGCCGCCCTGCGCCACCCGCTCTCGACCCTGTCGTACCTGCGACAGGCGATCCGCGACGCGGTGCGCCAACGACGGCGGCCTGACCTGGGGCTGGTAGCTGTGCGGCTCCGGGCCTATGGCGGGTTTCTCCGCCTGTTGCCCGCGGCGCTGGCCGCTCGCCGACGCCTCGCCCATCGCCGGACCGTGTCCGAGGCCGAGGTCAGCCGCTGGATCGGGCGTGTCTAGCGCCCGGGGACGATCATGCGGGTGATCGCCTCATCGGTGGGCTGCTCGAACCGCTCGGAGGCGGCCGGGTCTTGGCCTACCGCCACGAACAGGCAGGCAGAGGCGAGACACGCCGCCGCGGCCAGGGCGAACAAGCCCCAGCGGGCCAGGGGGGGCGCCCAGCCGTCACCCCTGACGTAGGCGAGGTAGGGCGCGGGCAGACCGACGATGTAGCGGGTGAGAGCGAAGCTCTGCGCCACGAACTGGGCGACCGCGGTCCCGACGGCGGCGGCGACCAAAGCCGCCCCCCGCGTCGGCCTCAGCCAGTCGGGGGGCTCGTAACGATCAGCCGCGATCCAGGCGGCGAGGATGGGCACTCCCATGGCCAGCGGCAACGAGTAGCGACCCTGCCAGACGTAGCCGATCCGGGGCGCACCAGCCGCTTCGGCGGCCAGCGGCGCGACGATGGTGGCGACGACCGTGACCAAGAGCACAAGCCGCCGCCTCCACGTGCCCACCACCAGGGCCAGCACCACGAGCACGCCGGTGCCGGCCAGCCACCCCAAGGTCACCCACACCGGGGCCGAGGTGTCGAGCCAGCCGAACACGGCGACCATGCCCCGCGTCCGGAACCACAGTTGGTCATACGATCCCCGGAACCCCTCGACGAACGTCAGGCCCGGAATGGACTCCGCGGCCGAGGCGCTGTTCGTCACCGACCACAGGATCCACGCCAGGCTGGCCAGGCCCACCGCGGTTACCGCGACCGCGGCCAGGCGAACGGAGCGCTGGGCCACGAGCGTGCGCAGCCGTGGGCGGGTCAGCGCCATGGCCGCCACCGCCCCCACCGTGAGGGCGAAGAAGGCGGGACTCAGGGGCCGAGCGAGGAGAAAGGCGGACGAGACGACCACGACCCGCACCAGTAGGCGGGCGGTGGGGACCTCGCGCTGGTTGAGCAGTTCGAGCCAGGCGAGCCACGTGGCGAAGGCGGCCGCGATCTCGAAGCCGTTGGGGTTGATGGAACCGATGAGGAAGTACGCCATTGGCGTGGCCGCCAGCGCCGCCCCTGCCACCGTGAAATGGCTCAGGCCGGCTCGTCGAGCGGACGTCAGACCCGAGGCGAGCAGTGCGGCGCCTACCGCCACGCTGGCCAGGCGCATGCCATAGAGCGCTCCCGCGCCCGACCACAGACGGCTGGGCCAGCCCACCAGCAGGTAGTACAGCGGCGGATAGGTGCCGGCGGTGGTGGTGGCATCGGTGGGTGTGGCGTCCTGGCGTACGGCGGGCGCGCACCCCGCGGGCACCGACGCGCGGAAGGAGAAGCAGCGGCGATAGTCGTTGGCGTTGGCCAGGAACTCCGGCACCTCGACGTGGGTGTCGAGTCGGGGCGGGCCGTTGGCGTCGCCCTGGGTGACCAGCTCGTCGCGGCCCCTCAGCTGGCCGTTGGCGACGGCGGCGGCCTTGACCGCATGAGCCGGCTCGTCGGGAATGCTCATGAGGGGGCTGGACAGCGCCCACAACGCCCCGAGGGCGGCGAAGACGGCGAAGGCGAACCACCAGCGCGCCCGGTCGCCGTCGAGCGACGCCCGAGCACGACGGCGGGGCATGAGGTGGCGCACGGTCGGTGACGCTAGCCCTCCCCACGGGACCGTTTGGCGTGGGCGAAGATGGCGCATGGCCACTCG
>DHIQ01000156.1 GCA_002403895.1 Candidatus Neomicrothrix sp. UBA4742 | reverse complement strand
CGGCCCGACCGCGTGCCACGATGCGGTCGCTTTCGCACGCTGCCCCGGCCGGGAGGCACCGCCGAGTGGCAAGATGCAGCGCCCCTGAGGGTGAGGAGAACACCGTGCCCATCACTCCGAATCGCGATCAGTTCGCCGCGCTGGCGGCGACAGCTGCGTCGGACGACGCCCCGGTCGTGATGCTGAACCTGTTGAAGTTCAAGGACGTCGCGACCGGTGGCAGGAGCGGCGCAGCCTCGTACAACCGCTACGGCGACTCGGTCAGCCGGATGGTCGAGGAGCGGGGTGGGCAAATCCTGTGGAGCGGCCGCGTCGACCAGGTCCTGATCGGCGACGAGGCTGCGAACGGCTGGGACGCGATCGCACTCGTGCAGTACCCCTCGCGGCAGGCGTTCCTCGACATGGTCAGCGACGACACCTACCTGAAGACCCACGAGCACCGCGAGGGCGGCCTCGCCGACACCGTCCTCCTCGCCTGCACCCCACGGCCGACAGGGGTGCCGCCGACCTGATGGGCCGCAAGATCCTGTTCGTCACCACCGACCAGCAGCGCTACGACGCCCTGGGCTGCAACGGGAACACCATCGCCCGCACGCCGGTGATCGACCAGCTGGCGGCGGAAGGCATCGTCTATCGACGCGCCTACAACCAGAACTCGGTCTGCATGCCGGCCCGCTCGACCATGCTCACCGGCCAGTACGTACGGACCCACGGCGTCGTCGCCAATGGCATCCCCCTCCCGTCGGACGCGCCCAGCGTCGCTGGCCACCTCTCGGAACGAGCCGGCTACCGCACCGCGCTGCTCGGCAAGGCCCACTTCGAGCCCGGCTTCGACCTCGCCGGGCGATTCGAAGAAAACGCGCGAGCGGTACGCGGCGACACCGGTCCCTGGCGCGGTTTCGAGCGCTCCGTGCAGGCCATGCACGCCGCCGCTGCCGTGCGGATGACGCCGGACGGCCCTCACGTGATCGGGCCGATTTCTCACTACGGCCGTTGGGTGGAACAGAACCATCCTGAGCACCTCACGAGCTTCGCCCCCTTGCTCTCGGCACTCGGCGGCGGCGACACCAACGCACCCGAGACCAAGAACAATCCGATCCCGCGGGAGTGGTACCACACCGACTGGATCGCGGGCCTCGTCATCGACTGGCTGGACACCATCCAATCCGAGGAGGACTGGTTCTGCTGGATGAGCTTCCCGGACCCGCACCACCCGTGGGACCCGCCCGCGTCCGAGATGAAACGGGTGGACTGGCGCGACCTCGACCTCCCGCCGGGACACCCCGGGTCCGACGAGGCCATCCGAACGGTGCTCGCTCGCAAGCCCGCGCACTGGCTCGCCTGGTGGGAGGGACGCTGGCAGAACCGGGAGGGGGGACCCGGCGGGTTCTACCCGAACGTGCTCACCCACGACCAGATCCGCGAGATCAACGCCAAGGTCCACGTCATGAACGAGCTCATCGACGAAGCGCTCGGCCGGGTCCTGCACCACATCGACCAGCGTGGCTGGGGAGCCGAGACCGACGTCATCTTCACCACCGATCACGGCGAGCTCCAAGGTGACTACGGCCTCATCTACAAGGGCCCCTTCCCGACCGATGCCCTGATGCGCCTCCCGATGGTCTGGCGGCCCGCCCCGTCGGCCGGAGTCACCCCTGCCGAGATCACGGCCCCCGTCGGTCAAGTGGACCTCGCACCCACCTTCTGCACCATCGCCGGGGCTCCAACCCCCGCGTGGATGGAAGGCACGGCGCTCCCGACCACGCCCGCGTCAACCCGAGAGCGGGTGCTCTGCGAATGGGACAGCCAGTTCCCGAGCCACGGCATGCACCTGCGAACGATCTACCGGGACAGTTGGGTCTGCACGGCGTACGAACCGAGCACCGACGGCCAGCCGACCGGTCTCGAGAAGATCGTCGGCGATCGCGTCCTGAAGCCGTGCGGCATCCACTACGACGGCACCGAGGGTGAGCTGTACAACGTGGACGACGACCCCCACCAGTTCCACAACCTCTGGGACGACGCCGGCTACCAGTCGGTGCGCGCCGACCTCACTGCCGACCTCTACGACAACCTCCCCACGGCTCGCCCCGACCGGCTGTTGGTCGAAGCGCCGACGTAGCCCACCAAATCGAGCACCCCGGTCATGAGGCTGGCGTTCACATCCGAACAAGAGGCCCTCCAGGCCGAGTTGCGCTCGTACTTCACCTGCCTCGCCCAAGAAGTCGAAGGCCACGACACGGATGAGTCGACGTACCTCCGGTATATCCGCCGGGTGGGTGCGGACGGCTGGCTCGGGCTCGGCTGGCCACCGGAATACGGCGGTCAGGGCCGCGGCCCGATCGAGCAGATGCTCTTCGTCGAGGAATCGCACTGGGCAGGGGTGCCGCTGCCGCTCCTGACCCTCAACAGTGTCGGCCCGACACTGATGGCGCTCGGCACGACCGAGCAGAAGCGGGAGCTCCTCCCCCGAATTCTCAAAGGGCAGCTGCACTTCGCGATCGGATACACCGAAC
>DHIQ01000196.1:15580-15704 GCA_002403895.1 Candidatus Neomicrothrix sp. UBA4742 | reverse complement strand
CGGCGGCGTCGACGTGGACGAGGTGGCCACCGAGGTCATCCTGCGTCACCGGCTGGCTTACCCCGACCGCCCCGAGGAGCGGGCTCACCGCCAGCTCGAAGTGGGCGGCGAGTACCAGTGGCGC
>DHIQ01000196.1:14456-15371 GCA_002403895.1 Candidatus Neomicrothrix sp. UBA4742 | reverse complement strand
GGCGGCGAGTACCAGTGGCGCCGCGAGGGCGAGTACCACCTGTTCAACCCGGACACGGTGTTCAAGCTCCAGCACGCCACCCGCACCAAGCGCTACGAGGTCTTCAAGGACTACACCCGCGCCGTTGACGAGCAGAGCCGCGAGCTGGCCACCCTGCGGGGCCTGTTCCGCTTCCGCGAGGGACTCCGCCCGCCCGTGCCCATCGAGGAGGTGGAGTCGGTCGCCGAGATCGTGAAGCGGTTCTCGACGGGGGCCATGTCGTATGGCTCCATCTCCGCCGAGGCCCACGAGACCCTGGCCATCGCCATGAACCGCCTGGGCGCCAGATCCAACACCGGTGAGGGTGGGGAGGATCCGGAGCGCTTCGTCCCCGACGCCAACGGAGATTCGCGCCGCAGTGCCATCAAGCAGGTGGCCTCGGGCCGGTTCGGCGTGACCAGCGAGTACCTGGTCAACGCCGATGACCTGCAGATCAAGATGGCGCAGGGGGCCAAGCCCGGTGAGGGCGGCCAGCTGCCCGGCGAAAAGGTGTACCCCTGGATCGCCAAGACCCGGCACTCGACGCCGGGCGTGGGCCTCATCTCCCCCCCACCCCACCACGACATCTATTCCATCGAGGACCTGGCCCAGCTCATCCACGACCTCAAGAACGCCAACCCGGCCGCACGGGTCCACGTGAAGCTGGTGGCTGAGGTGGGTGTGGGCACGGTGGCCGCCGGCGTGTCCAAGGCCCACGCCGACGTAGTGCTGATCTCCGGTCATGACGGTGGTACCGGGGCCGCGCCCTTGACCTCGCTCAAGCACGCCGGCGCTCCCTGGGAGCTCGGCCTGGCCGAGACCCAGCAGACGCTGTTGCTCAACGGCCTGCGCGACCGCATCGTCGTCCAGGTGGACGGCCAGATGAAGACCGGCCGC
>DHIQ01000196.1:12786-14259 GCA_002403895.1 Candidatus Neomicrothrix sp. UBA4742 | reverse complement strand
GACGGCCAGATGAAGACCGGCCGCGACGTCGTGATCGGGGCGCTGCTGGGCGGTGAGGAGTTCGGGTTCGCCACCGCCCCGTTGGTGGTGTCGGGCTGCGTGATGATGCGGGTGTGTCATCTCGACACCTGCCCGGTAGGCATAGCCACCCAGAATCCCAAGTTGCGGGCCCGTTTTGCGGGCAAGCCTGAGTTCGTGGAGACGTTCTTCGAATACATCGCCGAGGAGGTACGAGAGCTCCTGGCCTCTCTGGGTTTCCGCACGGTGGCCGAAGCCATCGGCCAGGTCGACGTGCTCGACGTCACCGAGGCCATCGGCCACTGGAAGGCGGCCGGCCTGGATCTGTCGCCGATCTTGCACAAGCCGGACCTGCCCGAGGGCACCCATCTGCACCAGGTGATCGAGCAGGATCACGGGCTCGACCGCGCCCTGGACCGCACGCTCATCGAGCAGTGCGCGGCGGCGCTCGAGTCGGGCACGCCGGTGCATCTCAGCTCGCCCATCGCCAACGTGAACCGCACGGTGGGCACCATGCTGGGCTCGGAGCTCACTCGGCGCTATGGCGGCGAGGGGTTGCCTGACGACACCATCTGCATCGACTTCACCGGCTCGGCCGGGCAGAGCTTCGGGGCGTTCCTGCCCCGGGGCATCACCCTGCGGCTCGAAGGCGACGCCAACGACTACACGGCCAAGGGCCTGTCGGGGGGCCGGGTCATCGTGCGCCCGCCCCGCCAGGCGAGTTTCGTCGCCGAGGAGAACGTCATCGCCGGCAACGTGATCCTCTACGGCGCCACCGGTGGGGAGGCATTCCTGCGGGGCGTGGTGGGGGAGCGCTTCGCGGTGCGCAACTCCGGCGCGGTGGCGGTGGTGGAGGGCGTGGGCGACCACGGCTGTGAGTACATGACCGCCGGCCGGGTGGTCGTCCTGGGTCCCACCGGGCGCAACTTCGGCGCCGGGATGTCCGGAGGCGTGGCCTTCGTGCTCGACGAGGACGGGCGCTTCCGTGACCTGTTCAACCCCGAGATGGTCGACCTGGACCCACTCGACGATGACGATCGCACCTGGTTGCGCGACCGGGTCGAGCGCCATGTCACCGAGACCGATTCGGCCGTCGGGCGACGCCTGCTCGATGACTGGGACCTCAGCCTGACCAAATTCGTGAAGGTCATGCCCCGGGACTACAAGCGGGTGCTGGAAGCACAGCGCCGGGCCGAGGCCGAAGGCCTCGACCCCATGGAGGCGGTCATGGCCGCAGCGAGGATCTGACGTGGGTGACATCAGTGGCTTCCTGAAGTACCGACGCGAGCTCCCCACCCGCCGCGCCGTGCCGGTACGGATCCGGGACTGGCGCGAGGTCTACGAACCGTTCCCCATCCAGAAGGTGCGTACCCAGGCCAGCCGGTGCATGGACTGCGGCATTCCGTTCTGCAACAACGGCTGCCCGCTGGGCAACCTGATCCCCGAGTGGAACGA
>DHIQ01000196.1:10807-12577 GCA_002403895.1 Candidatus Neomicrothrix sp. UBA4742 | reverse complement strand
CGGCTGCACGCCACCAACAACTTCCCAGAGTTCACTGGTCGGCTATGCCCCGCCCCCTGCGAATCGGCGTGCGTGCTGGGGATCAATGCTGATCCCGTCACCATCAAGCAGGTCGAGGTGGAGATCATCGACCGGGCCTTCTCGGAGGGCTGGGTCAAGCCTCTGCCCCCATCGGTGCGGACCGGGAAGCGCGTCGCCGTCGTCGGGTCGGGACCGGCCGGGCTGGCCGCCGCCCAGCAGCTGTCGCGGGCGGGCCACCACGTGGTCGTGTTGGAGCGGGCGGACCGCATCGGTGGCCTGCTGCGCTACGGCATCCCCGAATTCAAGATGGAAAAGCGTCACGTCGACCGGCGCATGGCCCAGATGGAGGCCGAAGGTACCGAGTTCCGGGTCAACGTCAACGTCGGCGTCGACATCACGGCCGACGAGCTGCGCGACCAGTTCGACGCCATCGTGCTGGCCGGGGGCGCGACCGACGCCCGCGACCTGCCCATCCCGGGCCGCCAGCTGGATGGTGTCCACCAGGCCATGGCGTACCTGCCCCTGTCTAACCAGGTGCAACAGGGCGACATCGAGCACAGCGAGATCGACGCGGCCGGAAAGCGGGTGGTCATCATTGGCGGTGGCGACACCGGGGCCGACTGCCTGGGAACGGCACATCGCCAGGGCGCCCTGTCGGTCCATCAGTTCGAGATCATGGCCCGGCCGCCCGACGAACGGGCCGACGCCACGCCGTGGCCGCTGTGGCCCCTCATGTTCCGCACGTCCTCGGCCCACGAAGAGGGTGGCGAGCGGATCTATTCCGTCACCACCACGCAGTTCGTGGGTGACGAAGAGGGGAACCTGGTGGCGTTGCGGGGCCACGAGGTCGAGAGCCGGATGGTCGATGGCCGGCCCAGCGTCGAGAAGGTCGAGGGCAGCGAGTTCGAACTGCCGTGCGAGCTCGTGTTCCTGGCCATGGGCTTTGTCGGGCCCGAGCGCCCGGGCCTGTTGGACCAACTGGGGGTGGAGCTCACCGATCGGGGCAACGTGGCCCGCGACGGCCGCTGGGCCACCAACGTGGCTGACGTGTTCGTCTGCGGCGACATGGGCCGCGGCCAGAGCCTCATCGTGTGGGCCATCGCCGAGGGACGCTCGGCGGCGGCGGCGGTCGACGAGCACCTGATGGGCGAGACCCTGCTGCCCGCGCCCCTCGTTCCCTGAGGGTCAAAAGGGGACCCAACACGCTCAGGGAGGAGAACCCAAAGGGCCCCCAAGGGCGACAACGGCGATGATCAGGGCGACATAGAGGACGGTCGCGGCCGCGCCGATGATGATGCCGGCGAGCGCCATGCCCTCACCGGTCAGCTGGCCGTTGGAGCTCTTGATCCGATTCCGGGCGATCAGCCCCATCGTGAACCCGGCGATGGTGCCGGCCAGACCGACACAGAAGATCACCAGCAAGGCACCGACGATGGACGACACCAGCGAGGCCACCGCCAAGCCATCAGTCTTCGGGGCTCCGGGGAACCCGCCGTAGGCGGAGGGCGACGGCTGACCGTACGGGCCGGGCTGGCTGTACGGGCCAGGCTGGAACGGGGGCGCAGCTTGACCGTAGGGCCCGGGTTGCGGATCGGGGCTGGCGGGTGAGACCCCGGGCGCCGGAGACTGGTATCCCGGCGCTGACTCAGGGGGGTACCACTTGCCATCTGATGCCTGCCACCACCCTGGGCCTGGTGACCTGTCACTCACGGCGTGCCTCCCGGTGGCTCGATACGGTCAACATTGTGC
>DHIQ01000196.1:2766-10634 GCA_002403895.1 Candidatus Neomicrothrix sp. UBA4742 | reverse complement strand
GTGCCCGGCAACGTGGCAGCGCCCCGGCCCAGCCGGGGCGCTGCAGCTCAGACGTGTTGAGCGGTCATGTCGCTGGCGTCGAGTGCGCCGGGCGGGTGTTTGATTCAGCTCACGGCTTGAACAGCTCGAAGCTGAAGGTCTCTTTCGGCTGATCAGCCAATACCACGGTCTTCACGAGCTTGTCGGCGATCGTCTGCCGCTTGACATCCCAAAGAGGGAACAGCCAGCCGATGTAACAGATGAAGCTGTCGATGATGTGGGCGAAGTGACGCACGATGCCCATGCCGGCACCGATCAACTCGCCCGTCTCCTCAGCGACACACTTGGTTCCCATCACCATCATGCCCGGGCTGCGGCCCTTGATCCCGACGAGGTACCCGAGGTAGACGCCGGCACCAATGCTGAGGAGCCAGGTCAGCAGGAAGAAAAGCGTCCCCAGGGCCCCCGAGATGGCACTGAGGATGGCGGCAATGATGTAGCCGATGATCACAATGACAAAGATCCCGGCGTAGTCGATCAGGATGCCGATCGCCCGAGTCCCCCAGTCAGCGAGGGGACCCCACTGACTCATGCCGACGGTGGCCGCGCCACCACCTGCGGCCGCGGGTGCCTGATACCCCGGGGCCTGTTCGGGCGGGTACCACATGCCGTCTGATGCCTGCCACCATCCTGGCCCTTGCGAGGTATCGCTCACGCCTGTTCCTCCTGTGTTCGTCGAGTCGACAAACACTAGCTATGAATAGCGGAGAAGCGCGGGATTCCTGCCCGTGAGCGCACGCCAGCCCGCACCGGTGGCCCCATACGCGATCGGCGTTGTACCCGCCGATACGATTTCGGGTGGCATGGGGTGGCCCCGGTCGGTGCGGCCGGGAGTTCTGGGCTGCGGGACGACGTCGGGTTGGCGCGTCATCACCCGAGAGCTGCGCGGCGGATAGGCCATATGACCCGCGTTGGGGGAATTCGTTCAGGACAGCTCAAGTGAGGACCGAGACGGTCGATTGAATCAGGACTTCAGCGGGGACCGATTCGCTCCCTGCTCGCTCTCGAAGGGCAATACGAAGGGCAAGACATCGTGTCGATCAACCAGACCCGAGGCCAGTGATGCTCAAGAACATGAAGGTCGGAACCAAGCTGTTCGCCGTGTTGGCGGCACCTCTGGTCGTGCTGGTCATCCTGGCCAGCATCGGGGTCGGCCAGCGCCTGGCGGTTGCCAGCAGCGCCCAGCGCGTCGAGCAACTGGCGGAAATGGCTCAGACCGACGCCAAGCTGGCTCAGGAGCTACAGGCCGAGGCCTATTACTCGGCGGCCTACATGGCGTCGGGCGGCACCAAGTGGGCTGCAGAGAAGGACGCGCAGCGGGCCAAGACCGACCAGGCCCGCCAGGACTACCAAGCGGCCATCGCCAAGATCAACCCGGCCAAGGACTCCGAGGACCTGAAGACGGCCGTCGTCGCGGTGGACGGCCGGCTCAAGACCCTCGACACCCAGCGTCGCTCCGTCGACGGGGTCGAGACCGAGACGCAGACCGCGGTCAAGCAGTACTCCGACATCTCGAAGGCCCTGTCCGATCTGGACACCGCCGTCGCCCAGGCCACCAACGACCCGGAGCTGGCCCGCGGCCTCAACACCTTCGCCAACCTGAACCGCCTCAACTACACGCAGGCCAATGAGGCCGCCCTGCTGGTGGCTGTCTCACAGGTCGGGTACTTCCCCGCGACATGGCCCACGAAGGATCGCCCCGACGCCACCGCCTGCGTGAACCCCACCAGCGGATGCGACATTTACAACAAGATCATGGCGGCCACCTCCGACGTCGCGCAGCAGACGACGATCTACAACCAGGCCGCCGACAGCACCCAGAAGCAGTACCTCCGGACTGCCACCGCTGCGAAGAGCTTTGCCACCGTCGAAAAGCAGGTCATCGAGACCGGCACCGTCGCCCCGGCCCGCCTCGATGCCTCCAACGCCGTGCCCACCGATGGTGGCTTCGTCCCCTGGTCGCCCAAGCTGGCCGTGAACCCCCAGACGGGCAAGTACGACGCGCTGAGCACCGAAGGCGCGACCGGCGTCGTCGCCGCTGCTCTCGACCAGGGCTCGTCGCTCAAGAGCGCCGGTGACCAGATCATCGGCAACGTGTTGGCCAATGCCACGAAGCTGAGGTCCGACGCTCAGCAGGCCGCCACGCTCTACCTGGTCTTCGCCATCGCCGCCATCGCCATCGCCCTCATCGCCGCCTTCTATGTGGCCCGGGCTGTCACGGTGCCGCTGAAGAAGCTGACCACCGCCGCTTACACGCTGTCCACCGACAAGCTGCCGGCCCTGGTCGAGCGGCTGCGGAACCCGGACGAGGCCAGCGCTCCGCTCAGCGAGACGCTGACCGCCATCGACATCAACTCGAAGGACGAGATCGGCCAGCTGGCCGACGCCTTCAACTCCATCCAGCACGTGACGGTCGAGGTGGCCGAGGAGCAGGGTGCTCTGCTCCGCAAGGGCATCGGTGACATCTTCATCAACCTGGCCCGTCGCAACCAGACGCTCCTCGACCGCCAGATCGAGTTCATCGATCAGCTCGAGGCAAACGAGGAAGACCCCGACCAGCTCGACAACCTGTTCAAGCTGGACCATCTCGCCACCCGCATGCGACGCAACGCTGAGTCGCTGCTGGTGCTGGCCGGCGCCGAGCCGCCCCGTCGCCGTGGGCGCCCGGTTGCGCTCGCCGACGTGGTCCGCGTGGCCATCGGCGAGGTCGAGGACTTCGCCCGGATCTCGCTGCTGGCCCTCGACGAGGTGACCGTGGGCGGCAACGTCGCCGTCGACCTGGCCCACCTGCTCTCCGAGCTCATGGAGAACGCCACCCATTTCTCGCCGCCGGACACGACGGTGGAGATCGTGGGTCATCGCTCCGAGACCGGCTACACCCTGTCGGTCAGCGATCAGGGCATCGGCATGAGTGCCGATCAGCTGTCCGAGGCCAACAATCAGCTGGCTCGTCCGCCGCTCGTCGGCCTGGCCCTGAGCCGCTCGCTGGGCTTCATCGTCATCGGTCGTCTGGCCGCCCGCTTCGGCGTCGCGGTCAAGCTCACCGCCTCCCCTTCGGGCGGCGTGAGTGCGCTCGTCACCCTGCCGGGTGATCTGGTCAGCATCGACGGTCAGCCCATGGTGGCCCCGGCGCCCGTCGCCGATGAGCCCGCGGCCCCGCCGGTCGACGTGGTGGTAGTCGACCCCGAGACCGACGCTGCCGTCGAAGCCGACGGCGCTGCCGGCCGGGGCCTCGAGCTCGAGGAGTTCGAGGAGACGTTGGCCCGGGCGGACTTCGAGGACGAGGTCCGTGCCCTGGAGGCCGAGCCCGAACTCACGATCAGCGAGGACGAGACCGTCCCCGAGATCGAAGCCGACGAACTCGTCGAGGAAGACCTCGACGAAGAGCCGTCGTCCTACCTGGACGCCGTGCCCGGGGGTGACGACTTCGAGCGGGGCCTGCAGTCGCTGGTCAGTGACGAGTTGGCTCCCGGTCCGGTCGAGGGTGTGCCCGGCTCGGCGCCGACCGAGCCGGCGGGGACCCTCTCCGATGACGACAGCGTGCCCGGAGCGTTCGGCTCGGCCCCTTCGGTCGGCGAGATCACCCCGCCCGTCCTCGACGGCGCCCCTTCGATTGCGGCTGAGGAAGCTCCCACGGTGGCGGCGGCGTCCGCTCCCGAGGGGCCTGCGGAGCTCACCGCAGCTGGCCTGGTGCGACGCACGCCCAAGAAGCGTTCCGAGGACGCCACCGGTGGTGGGATGCCGCTCATGGCGGCCCGGGGCACAGGCGCCAGCCAACGATCGCCTGAGGAAGTCCGCAAGATGTTGTCCCGATACCGCTCCGGCCTCAACAAGGGTCGCGGGGGAGCCGATGAGAGCACTAGCGACACGAACGAGTCCTGATTGGCCGGCCCTCGGGCCAGCCTCCCAGGTCGACCGATCCCAGACCACAACCGCCTGAACGCCAACCGGAGGACAGGAAGAGAAACCATGGAACTCAGCTCCGAAGCCAGGAACCTGAACTGGCTGGTGCAGAACTTCGCCGAGCGTGTGCCCGGCGTCAACGAGGCCGTCGTGGTGTCGTCAGACGGCTTGCCCATCGCCACGTCGTCCGGCCTCGACCGTGATGCCGCTGACCGCTTCGCCGCCGTGTCGTCGGGCCTCATCGGCCTGGCCTACGGCGCCGCCGGTCGCTTCGGCGGCGGTGCGGTGAACGAGGTCATCATCGAGATGGAGAACGCCTTCCTCTTCGTGACCGGCATCAGCGACGGCTCGTGTCTGGCCTGTGTGGCCACGGCCGAGTGCGATGTCGGCTTGGTGGGCTACGAGATGGCCGTCCTGGTCGAGAAGGCCGGCAACGTCCTTACGCCCGAGCTTCGGGCTGAGTTGCAGGCCGCGCTTCCGCGATGAACATCGACGACGAGCTCGACGAAAACCGCCCGGTGCTTCGCGTACGTTCGTACGTGATCACCCAGGGTCGGACGCGCTCGTCCGTCGATCTCCCGCTCGAGACCCTCGTGAAGGTCACCCCGCAAGGGGTGTCCGCTACGCCGAGGCTCGCTCTCGAGCGCAAGCAGATCATCTCGTTGTGCAATAGCCCGATCTCGATCGCCGAGATCTCGGCCCACGTCAAGATCCCCCTCGGTGTCGCCCGCGTTCTCGTCGGCGACATGTCCGAACAGGGTCTGCTCACCAGTTACAAGCCGCAACACGCCAAGACGGGCGCTGCCCGTCCAGACCTGAAACTGCTCGAAAGGGTGCTCGATGGCCTTCAAGCGCTCTGAGGCTCCGGCCTCAGCCGAAACCGAACCGGAAGAAGAGGGCGTTCCCCTCCCGGTAAAGATCATCGTCGCCGGTGGCTTCGCGGTGGGGAAGACCACGTTCGTGGGCTCCATCTCCGAGATCGCCCCCTTGACGACCGAGGCAGCCATGACCAAGGTGGCCGAGGGTATCGACGAGACCGGTGGCACCAACACCGGCAAGACGTCGACCACGGTGGCCATGGACTTCGGCCGCATCACGCTCGGATCCGACCTCATCCTTTACCTGTTCGGCACCCCCGGACAGGACCGGTTCCGCTTCATGTGGGACGACCTGGTACGAGGGGCCATCGGCGCGGTCGTGTTGGTGGACACCAGTCGACTGGCTGACTGTTTCCCCGCGGTGGACTACATGGAGACGCAGGGCGTGCCCTTCATCGTCGCCGTGAACCTCTTCCACGGAAAGCAGCAGCACTCGCTGGAAGACGTCCGCGAGGCGCTCGGCGTGCCGCAGGACGTGCCCATGACCACCACCGACGCCAGGGACCGGTCCGCCACCAAGATGGCGCTGCTGGAACTGGTGCAGCACGCGCTGGTCCGGGCATCCTCGGGCGCCTAGCACCCGTAGCCCGCACCGCATCGAGCTCGACGACGCGGCCCCACGGGGCCGCGTCGTCGCGTCCGGGTTCCCCGGCGCATCGGCTCCTCAGCGGCCCGCCAACCGGGCGACGACCGGGGCCATCGCCTCGATGGCGTCCGTCCGCACCGTGTAGTGCGAGAACCCCCACCGCTCTCGCTGCTCGAGGAGACGATCGACCAAGCCATCCACGGTGCCCACCATCAGGTAGGGCGTGGTGAGCACGTCCTCGACGGTCAAGGACGGGAACAGCCTGGTGGTCAGCCGCTCCGCCCGGCCTCGGGGGTTGCGGTCGATCACCACCGCTTGCACCAGGGCATGCATCTCGAGGGCGTCCAGCCGCGGACCGGCCTGCTCCCGCACCCAGCGGATCTGCTCGTCGACCACGCGGGGGGGAAAGCCCGACGGCTCGTGCGTGTTGCCGTCCGCTCTCGTCGCGCCCACCCCGGTGAATCCGACGATGTCCGCCTGGCGTGCGGCGATGGCCAGCACCCGCCGCCCGCCCCCACCGACCAACAGGGGCACGTGGCGCTGCTGGGGCCGCGGGCTGCACGTCTCGCCCGCCAGCCGGTAGTGGCGGCCGGTGACGGTGACGGTCTCCCCGTCGAGCAGGGCGCGGAGGATGGAGACCGACTCACCCAGGCGGGCCACCCGGACGGGAGCGGGGTCGAAGGGGATGCCGACGTGCTCGTACTCGGGCCGGGAGTGGCCGGCGCCGAGGCCGACCTCGAGGCGCCCATCGGTGAGCTGGTCGATGGTGGCCGCTTCGCGAGCCAGGAGCGCAGGGTGACGGAAGTCGTTGTTGAGCACGAGTACGCCGACACGGAGCTGGCTGGTGGCATCGGCGGCACTGATCAGCGGGGCCAACGGCGAGAAGGTCTCGTCCAGATGGTCGGCGGTCACCAGCATGGCGAATCCTGTGTCCTCCACCCGGCGGGCCAGCTCTGCCCACTCGGTCCGCGACGCCGGTGTGACGGCCTGCACGCTGAAGCGGAAGGGACGGGGCATGCCGGGACGTTAGCGACCTCGCCGATGGGGCGAGAGCGCGCTGGTGGGCGCGAGGCGTGGCAGGCTCCGGGACATGAGCGTCGCGCCGGTCACGGTCGTCTTGGTCCACTGGAACCAGGCCGACCGCTGCGCGTCAACCATCGAGGCCTTCAGCCACCAAGGTGTGCCGGTGCGGCTGGTGGTGGTGGACAACGGCTCCACCCCGGCCATGGTGGCTCGCCTGCGCGAGGTGGTGGCGGCCGCGCCGGTGCCGACCGAGCTGCTCGAGCTGGGCCGCAACACCGGGTTCGGGCCGGCGGCCAACGCCGGCTTCCGCCACTGGCTGGCCGGAGCCGCCGCGGGCGAGGAGTGGGTGGGACTGGCCCCCCATGACGCCCTCCCCGCCGAGGGCACCCTGGCCGCCCTGGTGATGGCCGCTTCGGCCCGGCCCCGGGCGGGCCTCGCATGCGCCGATGTGGGCGACGGCGAGACGCCCGTGTTCGATCCGTACTTCGGCGGGATGACGGTGCCGGCGCGGGTGTCCGCCCCGGGATGGGAGGCGGTGGACTACCCCCATGGCACCCTGCTGATCGCCCGCCGGGCGATGCTGGAGGCGATCGGCCTGTTCGACGAGCGCTACTTCGCCTACTGCGAGGAGACCGACCTCGGGCTACGGGCCCGGGCCGCGGCGTGGGAGGTCGGCCTGGTCCACGGGGCGATGGTCCGCAACCCGTCGATGCGCTCGGGCAGCCCGGTGACCGACTACCTCATGCACCGCAACACGCTGCTGCTGGTCCGGGAGCACTCGGGGCGGTACCACGCCTTCATCCGCTTCGGCATCGCCGTCGAGCAGCTGATCCGGGGGCTGCTCCAGCCCTCCTACAACCCGTGGATCTTCTCGCCGCGAGGCCGGCTGCGGGGGATGGCGGACTTCCTGCGGGGGCGCTTCGGGCCCCCGCCGACCTCGCTCCTGGCCGACTCGGTGGAGCACCAGCAGGATCTGGAGACACCGGCCTGACGGGTCGATAGGGTCCCGGGCACCCGGCCGCGGCGACACGGTGGGGCACAACCAAGGGGATGACATGGTCGAGATCCACGGCACCTGGGACGAGCGCTTCGTCGGGGTGCGCGACGCCCTGGCTCAGAACTTCGACGATGCCGGCGACGTGGGTGCCTGTGCCGCGGTCATGCTCGACGGCGAGTTGGTGGTCGATATCTGGGGCGGGCACACCGACGAGAGCCGCACCCAGGAGTGGGAGCGCGACACCATCACCAACGTGTGGTCCACCACCAAGACCATGACGGCGCTGTCGGCCCTGGTGCTGGCCGATCGCGGGGAGCTCGACGTCGACGCCCCCGTCGCTCGCTACTGGCCCGAGTTCGCCGCCGGCGGCAAGGAGCGCGTGGAGGTGCGCCATCTCCTCGGACACACGGCCGGGCTCTCGGGTTGGATCTGTCTCTTATAC
>DHIQ01000196.1:0-2665 GCA_002403895.1 Candidatus Neomicrothrix sp. UBA4742 | reverse complement strand
CCGACGCCGACGTGTGCGACTGGGAGAAGGCGACCTCGACGCTGGCTGCCCAGGCACCGTGGTGGGAGCCGGGGACCGCCTCGGGCTACCACGCCATCACCCAGGGCTTCCTGGTCGGCGAGGTCGTGCGCCGCATCACCGGCCAGTCGTTGGGCACGTTCTTCGCCAAGGAGCTGGCCGGCCCGCTGGGCGCCGACTTCTACATCGGGCTTGCCCCCGCCGACGACGACCGCGTGTCGCGGGTCATCCCCCCGCCCGAGCTGGAGATGCCCCCGGACCCGGACTCGATCATGGTGCGGGCCCTGGCGAACCCGCCGCTGAGCGCCGAGGCGTCGTGGACCGAGATGTGGCGCCGGGCCGAGATCCCGGCGGCCAACGGGCACGGCAACGCCCGCTCGGTGGTGGCCGTGCAGGCCGCCCTGGCCGGCGGTGGCGAGGTGGGCGGAGTGCGGCTGCTGTCGGAGGCCGGGTGCGAGGTCGTGTTCCGCCAACAAGCCCGGGGTACCGACCTGGTCCTGGGCGTGCCCCTCTGCCTGGGGATCGGCTACGGCCTCAACAGCGACGAGACGCCGCTGAGCCCCAACCCACGGGCCTGCTTCTGGGGCGGGTGGGGCGGATCGATCGTGGTCAACGACCTCGACGCGCGCCTGTGCGTGGCCTACGTCATGAACAAGATGGGCGAGGGCACCCTCGGCGATATGCGCGGCGCCAACATCGTGCTTTCCACCTACGCCGCCCTCGCCCAAGCCGCCGCCCGATTCCGCCGACCGGTCAGGTGAGGTCGGTGGTCAGGTGAGGTCGGCGATCCGGCCGTCCTCGGCGGCGGCGATCCGGGGCCGCACCCGCCACAGGTAGAGGCCCGAGATGGCCACGCCGCCCACCACGGTGAAG
The DNA here is from genome assembly GCA_002403895.1 of Candidatus Neomicrothrix sp. UBA4742. GTDB lineage: Bacteria > Actinomycetota > Acidimicrobiia > Acidimicrobiales > Acidimicrobilacustridaceae > UBA4742. Next base: position 1,774 of record DHIQ01000196.1, on the reverse strand, counting down.
AAGCCGAGGCAGATGCCGGCCAGCCACATGGCCTGGTTCCGCTCCGCGAGCGACCACGCCCACCCCGGCCGGCGGGCCGCATCGAGCAGGGCCCACACCGAGATGGCCAGGGGAAGGCAGAGGATCGCCGTGATCAGGATCGTCCACAGCAGATGGCCGAGGCCGCTCATCCGGTCACGGTACCGGGCCGGGCCCGGCCGATCCCGGTTGGACCTGCCGCCGGGAACGCCGGGGGCGCCCTCCGGTGGGTCGACCGGTAGGCTCGCCGCCCGATGACCCGACTCACCGCCCTGAGCCGATCGATCGACGGCCGCGTGGCCATCGTGACCGGCGCGGCCAGCGGCATGGGCCGCGCCACCGCTCACCTCCTGGCTGACGAGGGGGCCCGGGTGGCCGTGCTCGACCGGACGCCGGGCGGTGCTGCCACGGTGGCCGACGAGATCACCGGCGCCGGGGGAGTTGCCGCCGCCTGGGAGGTGGACGTCACCGATCACGACGCGGTGGCCAGTGCGGTGGACGGGGTGCGGGCCGGCCTGGGGCCGGTGGACATCCTGGTCAACAACGCCGGGGTCAGCCTGCCCAGCGCCATCGACGGCGACGGGTTCGCCGAGGCTTGGGCCACGACGCTGGCCGTCAATCTCACCGCCCACACCGCGCTCATCCGGGCCTGCCTCGATGACCTGCGACGCAACGGAGATGGGCGCATCGTCAACGTCGCCTCGACCGAGGGCCTCGGCGCCACCTCGTTCCTCAGCCCGTACACCGCCAGCAAGCACGGAGTGGTGGGCCTGACCCGTTCCCTGGCCGTAGAACTGGGGCCGAGCGGCGTGACGGTCAACTGCGTCTGCCCCGGGCCGATCCACACGGGGATGACGGCGCTCATCCCCGACGAGGCCAAGGAACGCTTCGCCCGGCGGCGGGTGCCCCTGCGACGCTACGGGGAGCCGGAGGAGGTGGCGCACGCCACGCTGTCGCTGGTGTTGCCGGCCTCGTCGTACATCACCGGGGCGGTGCTCGTCGTCGACGGCGGCCTCACCGTCCAGAACACCTGACCACGGAGACCGAGGACCCATGACCGCCATCGAGCCCATGCTCGCTCGCAAGCAGCACCGAACGCTCGAGCCGTACCACGGCCTCGTCTACTTCTCCCCCGAGGCGTTCGCCGCCTACGCCGCGCTCGGGGTCGACGATCGCCAGATGGGGTACTTCGCGTCGCGGTCGGCGGCGATGGGGGCGGTCCCGGCCGAGATGGTCATCTCGACGTTCTTCAACTTCGCTCCCGCCGAGGTCCGCCGCTGCATCCCGGCGGCCTGGGCCATCGCCAGCCCGGCCCAGTTCCTGGCCGCCCGCCGCCACGGCATCGACGGATCGCTCCGGCGCATCCTGGGCGACGCCGTCGAGGGCCCCGAGATGGTCGAGGCGGCCGAGCTGGCCCGCGCCGCCAGCGACGCCTGCACCCCGGAGGGGCGGACCCTGTATGCCGCCCACGCCGCGCTGAAGTGGCCCGACGAGCCCCACCTCGTGCTGTGGCACGCGCTGTCGCTGCTCCGCGAGCACCGCGGCGACGGTCACATCGCCTGCCTGGTGACCCACGAGGTCGACGGGTGCGAGGCGCTCGTGCTCCACGCCGCCATGGGGGACGTGCCGGCGGCCATCCTGCAGGCGACGCGGGCCCGCACCGATCGGGAGTGGCAGGGGGGGAGGGGGGGGGCGGGGGGGGGGGGGCGGGGGGGGGGCGGGGGGGGGGGGGCGGCGCGGCGGGCGGGGGGGGGGG
>DHIQ01000030.1:9671-10103 GCA_002403895.1 Candidatus Neomicrothrix sp. UBA4742 | reverse complement strand
TCGTAGCACTGGAGGCGGATCAGGCGGGCGCCGGTGATCTCCGCCACCGACTTGGCCAACTGGGTCTTGCCGGTGCCGGCGGGACCCTCCACCAGGATCGGCTTCTGCAGCCGATCACCCAGGTAGACGACCCCGGCGGTGCCTTCATCGGACAGGTAGTCGGCCCCCTTCAGGCGGGTGCGGACATCGTCGACGGTGTCGAAGCGGTATTCCATCTCGACACCCTACCGGCCGCCTTGACCGCCCGGTCAAGAACAATTGCCCCACGCCGCGCCATGAGTCGCGCCGATAACCCCACCCCCGCGCTTCTGGCGACCGCCGTCAACCCCGGACCTGGCCCGTCCCGTGGACGACATACTTGGCGGTAGTGAGCTCTCGCAGGCCCATCGGCCCGCGGGCGTGGAGCTTCTGGGTGGAGATGCCGATCTCGGC
>DHIQ01000030.1:827-9414 GCA_002403895.1 Candidatus Neomicrothrix sp. UBA4742 | reverse complement strand
GATGCCGATCTCGGCGCCGAAGCCGAACTCCTCGCCGTCGACGAACCGGGTCGAGGCGTTGACCACGACGGCGGCCGCGTCGACCTCGGTGGTGAAGCGCTCGGCCGCCTCGAGCGACCGGGTGACGATGGCCTCGCTGTGGCCCGTGCCGTAACGGTTCACGTGGTCGATGGCCTGGTCGAGGGAATCCACCACCCGGACCGACATGATCAGGTCCAGGAACTCGGTGGCATAGGCCTCGTCGTCGGCCACCCCCGCCCGCGAGATGAGCGCCCGGGTGTCAGCGTCGCCCAGCAGCTCCACACCGGCCAGGGCGTCTCCCACCGGGGGAAGGAAGAGCCCGGCCACCGCTCGGTGCACCAGCAGTGACTCGGCCGAGTTGCACACCGACGGGCGCTGGGTCTTGGCGTTGACCACGATGTCGAGCGCCATGTCCAGGTCGGCAGACTCGTCGACGTAGACGTGACAGTTGCCATCACCGTCGATCACGTAGGGCACCGTGGCGTGCTCCAGGATCGAACGGATGAGCGACGGCCCCCCGCGCGGGATCAGGCAGTCGATCGAACCCCGCTGCTGCATGAACTCCACCGCTGCCTCACGGCTGGTGTCGGTCACCAAGATCACGGCGTCGGCGGGAAGGCCTGCCTTGACCGCGGCGTCCCTCAGCACGTTGGACACGGCGATGTTGGAGGTGATGGCCCCCGACGATCCTCGGAGGAAGGCGGCGTTGCCCGCCTTGAGGCAGAGTCCGGCGGCGTCGCTGGTCACGTTGGGGCGGTTCTCGTAGATGATGGCCACCACCCCGAGGGGCACCCGTACACGGTGGATGCGCAAGCCGTTGGGGCGAGTCCAGCCGTCGAGCACCTCGCCTACCGGGTCGGGCAACGATGCGACCTGGCGAAGGCCCGAAGCCATGGCTTCGATCTTGGCCTCGGTCAGCCGCAGCCGGTCGATGATGGCGATGCTGACGCCTTGGTCAGTTGCGCGGGCTACGTCAACCGCGTTGGCCTGGAGCAGCTCGCCCGACCGGGCCACCAGCAGGTCCGCCGCGGTGCGCAACGCGTCATCCTTGACCGCGGTTGAGGTCGTGGCCAAGATGCGAGAGGCGGCCTTCGCCCGCCGCCCGAGCTCAGCGATCGTGTCGTCGAGGGGCTCGTCGAAGGGCACGGCGGGCGGCACGACGGAGGGCACGGTGGGTTCGACACCCTCGGGAGCAGCCACCAGGGAAGGCTACCGGTCAGCTCGTGTGCAGGGCGCTCGATACCTGATCGGCGATGCGGCGCTGCCCGGGATCCTCCGCTCGATCGGAGACGTCACCCAGCGCCACCAGAGTGGCACCGGTTGCGCGGGCCACCTGGGAGACGGAGTCGGCCAGATCGCCCCCGGCGTCGGTCGTCGACGTCGATGGGGTGAGCAGGAGGATCTGGGTGGCGCCCGCGGCCCGCAACCCCTCCACCAGCTGCGTGAGCTTCTGGCGGTACGTGGCCGCCGGCGTTCCCAGCCGGGCATCGGCCGATTCGACCCACACGGTGGCGATGGTGGGATGAAGGGCGGTCGCCTGCGGCAGCTGAGAATCGAGCGCACTCTGGACGGTGGCGTCGTCGGTGGCCAGATTTACGTACACCCCGGCAGGGAGGGTCTCGGCGAACACGATCTGGGGCCAGTTGTCTTGTAGGTCATCCCGGTCGCTGTTGTTGGTCTCCTTGGCCCCCAGGGCGAGGTAGACCACCGTTGGTGCCGCCGCGGTCTCCGGGGGTGCCGCCGACGAGGGGGAACCCCCACTCGACGAGCAACCCACCGTCGCCGCCATGCAGCCCAACACGACCAGGAACCAGCGCGCGCCCGACGCACACCGCCTGGGGCTCGACGTAGGCCGGGGATCAGCCACCACCGACGGCCTCCCGGGCCGGGAGCCGGGCCGCCCGCACCGCAGGAAGCGTGCCAGCCAACAGAGCGAGCAGCGTCGAGCCCACGATCCCTCCCACCACCACCGGCCAGGGCAGGGTCAGCTTGACCCCGACGAGGCGCTGGGCAGCCAGATAGCCATTGACCACCCGCCCGACCACCTCGGCGATGGCCCAGCCGAAGATGGTGCCCAGCACGCCGCCCACAAAGCCCAGCGTGCCCGCCTCGAGCAGGAACACACGATACACGTCGCGATCGCGCGCCCCGATGGCCTTGAGCACGCCGATCTCCCTCCGCCGCTCACGCACCGCAGCCAGCATGGCGTTGCTGATGCCCAACGCCGCCACCACGAGGGCGATGATGCCTACCGAGCTGAGCACGATCTCGACCACGTGGAGATACCGACGCACGCTGGCGATGAGATTCTCCGGTGCGCTGGTCGAGTAGCCGATGGCGGTGATCTGGGCCCGCACCTTGCTCACGTTGTCGATGCCCCGGGCTACCACGAACAGGCCGGTGTAGGGCGACGTCGACAGCTGCAGGTCCCGGCTCTGGTTCACGCCAGCCCGAGCCCAGTCTCGGGCCTGTTGCACCATCTCGCTGGAGGCGAGGAACTGTCCGTCGCCAGCCTCCTGGGCCACGACGCCGACGATGGTGACCTTCACCCACCGGCCGCGGATGCGAAACTGGCCGCCGTCGTCCACCACCTGCGGGGTGGCCATCTGCAGCGGGGTCCCCACCACTTGCGGAGCGTCCACGCGCTGAAGCCCCAGCCGTTCGAGGTAGCCCTGGGTCACGGCGATCTCGCTGGTGGCGCCCGGTGACGGCAACCGACCCGCCACCGGAGTGATGGGCAACTGGCTGACCTTGGTCAGATCCACGCCCACCAGGTCCTCGAAGAAGGGGCCGATCCGGTGGTTGTCGCGGTCGCGAGCTGGGGTGATCACGTAGACCTTGGAGCTCACGATGGGCACGACGTCGCGGACATCGGGCAGATCACTGATCTGGGTGAGGGCCGTATCGTCCAACGCCTTGGCCGCCCCGGGAGCGGCATTGTCCTGGTCCACCTGCCCAGGGTCGGGCGCGGCAGCCGCCACCTTGATGCCGGCGAGCGGCCCGCCGCTGCTGAGCTGTTCGAGCACCCGGGTCTCGGCGGTGGTGGAGATGGTCAGCAACGCGGTCAGCAGCGCGGCGGCGAGGGTGACCGCCAGCACGGTCAGCACTGCCCTCCCCGGTCGGCGCCGTACCGTCCGGGCGGCCAGACGGATGACGTCTCGCCAGGTCATCGCCGCGCTTGCTGTCCAGGAGGACCGGTCGGGGCGGCGCCGGCGATGGCGTTGACCGCGGCCGGGGCGGTCTCCTCGACGGCGCGCCCGCCGCGCAAGCGAAGCCGCCGGGAGGCGCGCTCGGCGATGGCCAGGTCGTGGGTGCCGAGCACCAAGGTGCAGCCATGCTCGGCGGGGAGGGATTCGAGAAGGGCCACCACCCGCGCCGTGCTGGCGTCGTCGAGGTTACCGGTGGGCTCGTCGGCCAGCACGAGGCTGGGCCCGTTGGCCAGAGCGCGGGCGATGGCCACGCGCTGACGCTCCCCTCCGCTCAGCTGCACCGGACGGTGGCGAGCCCGATCGGCCAGATCCACGGCTTCGAGCAACTCGCGCACCTTGGCCCGGCGGGCGGCCGGGGCCACCCGGGCCAATGAACAGGCCAGTTCGATGTTCTCCGCCGCGGTCAGGGCTTCCAGGAGCCCGAAATGCTGGAACACGAAACCCACGGTCTCACGCCGGAAGGTGGCCAGGTCCGTGCGGGACAACCCACCCAGATCCTGGCCCCCGATCACGACCGAGCCCGACTGGGCGGGCTCAAGCCCGCCGATCACCGACAGCAGCGTGGACTTGCCCGCCCCCGATGCCCCCACCAGCGCCACGTACCCGCCGGCGGTGACGTCGAGATCGAGCCCGTCCAGCACGGTGACCACGCCGGCACGGGAGGCGAACCGGTGGTGCAGATCCCGGATCTCGACCGATGCTCCTGCCACGGCGGCCATCGTGGCAGGTGCCACCCCGGTGCAGGGGGTCAGGCCGAGCCCTGGTCGAGTCGGCGCCACGGCCCCGAGCGGGTCGGACCGCGGCGGGGGGCTGCCGTCTAACCTGCGCCCATGCTGCGTCGGGCCGAGCAGGGACCAAAGGGCCTTACCGTCGCATGAGGATCGATCCCGGCCTGGAAGTGGCCGTCGACGCCTTCGTCGACGCGGTGAGCCGAGCGCTGGTCCTGGCGACGGCCTCGCTGCCCGATCAGAACCCCGACGCGCTGGAGCGCAGCACCATCACGGAGGCGTTCAACCTCTCGTGCGGCTTCATCGACGCCGACCGGTTGGCCACCGATGACGAGCTGTGGGCGCTGATCGGCGCGTTCGGGCGGCGGATGGGCCCCGACTTCGCCCGCTCGACGCCCGACGACCTCCGCGCCGACGGGACCACCACCGGCGCCTCGCGCTGGCTGTCCTCCACCTCCGACCTGTTCGAGATCTTGTTGGGGGTGGACCGGCGCAATGCCACCGACCTGGCCACCACCTACTACGAGCACGCCCTGGCGCTCGCTCATATGGTGGCCTCCCTCGACACCCACACGGGCCGCAACGAACTGCTGGCCATCGACGCCTACCGGGCACTGCTGCTGTCGGCCATCAAGGGGGCACCGGGGGGCGACCCCATCCGGACCGATCGCGACGTGAACGGCCCGGGTCTCGCATCGAGTGCCCGCGGACCCGTCTACGCTGTCGCCGGACCGGCAGACCCGACCCAGGATCCTCCGGCCCGGCCGCTCGAAGATGTCCTGGCTGAACTGGAGGATCTGGTCGGCCTGGCGGAGGTCAAGCGGGAGGTGAAGCTCGTCACCGATCTGCTGCAAGTCCAGCGCCTCCGGCGCGAACGTGGCCTGCCCGTGGCCGAATCCAGCCGGCATCTGATCTTCACCGGCAATCCAGGGACGGGGAAGACGACTGTGGCCCGTCTCCTCGCCCAGATCTACCGAACGCTCGGCGTCGTCACCCGCGGCCATCTGGTCGAGACCGACCGGGCCGGACTGGTGGCGGGCTTCGTGGGCCAGACCGCGACACGGGTCACCGAGGCATTCGACCGCGCCGACGAGGGCGTGTTGCTCATCGACGAGGCCTACGCCCTGGTCCGGGGCTCGGACACCGATTTCGGTCGGGAGGCGATCGACACCATCGTCAAGCTGGTGGAGGACCGCCGGGACCGATTGGTGGTGATCGCCGCCGGCTACCCCGACGAGATGGCGGACTTCGTCGCCGCCAATCCGGGTCTGCCCTCCCGCTTCTCCCGCACCATCGCCTTCCCCGACTATGACGACGACGAGCTGACCGAGATCTTCACCAAGCTCTGCGCCGAGAACGACTACGACTGCGGGGTGGAATCTACCGCCGCGGCGCGGGCATGGTTGGCGGCCCAACCCCGGGGCAAGGGTTTCGGCAACGGCCGGTTGGCCCGGAACCTGTTCGAACAGGCCCTTGGTCGCCAGGCGGGCCGCCTGGTGGCCAAGCGGCAACCCACCAACGACGAGCTCACCGCCCTGCTCCCCGTCGACATCGTGGGTGATCCGTGAGGCGGCTGCTGGCCCTGGCCGCCGCCGTGGCCATGATCGTGGGCGCGACCTACCTGCGTGACAGCCGCACCAACCGGGACGACTCGGTGCGGTCTGATGCCAGCGGCTCGGCCCGGGGCACGCTCGTGTGTGCCACCGAGCTCCAAGCGGCCTGCGCCACCATCGGCCAGCGCCATCCGGAACTGACCATCCGCACCGAAGAGGCGCAGGTCACCCTGACCAGCCTGGCCAAGGCCTCGGGGGACCCGGGCTCGGTGGGTTTCGACGCGTGGCTCGTCCCCCAGCCGTGGCCCGACATGGCGAACCAGCAGCGCCAGCAGAGCGGCTCGGGCCCGGTGCTCGACGACTCGAGTGGGGTGCTGGCTCGCTCACCGCTGGTCATCGCCATTTGGAACGACCGCCGCGACGTCCTCCAGCAGCGCTGCGGAGGGACCGTCACCTGGAAGTGCATCGGCGAAGCAGCCGGCAGCGCGTGGGGCACGATCCCACCCCAAGCGTCGTGGGGAGCGGTCAAGCCCGGCCATCCCACCCCGGAGCGCACCGCGGCCGGGCTGCTCGCCCTGGGCGAAGCGACGTCCAGCTGGTTCGGCACGGCGAGCTACGCGTCGAACGATTTCTCCGACCCGGCCTTCCGCGCCTGGTTCACCCGCCTCGAACGCTCCATCCCGAACTTCCCCGTCCCACCGCGGACGCCACTGGACGACATGTTGTTCACCGGGCCGGCCTCATTTGACCTCACCGGGTCCACGGAGGCCGCCGCCGGACCGGCCATCACCGCCAGCCGCGACAGTGGGCGACTGACCATCCTCTACCCTGCTCCATTGACGACGGCTGACGTCGTACTGGCGCCCGTAGCCGGGTCGGAAGCGGGAGACCGGGTGAAGAAGCTCATCGAATCGGACCAGACCGCTGACGGGTTGGCCGCCTCCGGATGGCGGGTCGAGGGGAAACCCGCGGCTCCCGGCATCCCAGACCAGCCGGCGCTGCCCACCGAAGCGAATGTTCCCCGGGCCGGCGTGCTCCAGGCCCTCCGCTCATTGTGGATCGAGGTCGTGCGATGAACCGACGCCCGTTGGCCCCCGCGCTCGCCTTGGCCGTCGTGCTGGCCGCCTTGCTGGCCGCGTGCTCGACCACGACGTCGTCCTCGTCCGACAACGCGGCCGACGTCGGCAGCCCCGGAAACTGCCTGGTGGTCAACCTGTCCATGTCGACGGAGAAGATCGATCTGCTCACGTCGCTGGCCCAGGCCTTCAACAAGACCAAGTCCCAGGTCAACGGCACCTGCGTGTTCGTCAACCCGAAGGCCTTGGCCTCAGGAGCCGCCACCCAGGCCCTGTCGGACGGCTGGAACGAGGACACCGACGGCCCGTCGCCGGTCATCTGGACCCCGGCGTCCAGTGCCTGGGGCGCCGTGGCGGACCAGCGGCGGGCCGACCAGGGGCAGCCGGCCATTGCCAACCAGGGCGTCCCCTTCATGAACACTCCCCTGGTGATCGCCATGCCCCAGCCCATGGCTGAGGCCCTGGGCTGGCCCGCCAAGCCCCTCGGATGGAGCGACATCCTCGACCTGGCCAAGAGCCAGACCGGCTGGGCGCAGTACGGCCACCCCGAATGGGGCCCGTTCCGGCTGGGCAAGACGAACCCCAACTTCTCGACCTCCGGCCTCTCGGCGCTCATCGCCCAGAACTACGCGGCCACCGGCAAGACCCGGGATCTGACCCTCGAGGATCTGGCCAAGCCCGAGACCAACGCCTTCGACACCGCCGTGGAGTCGGCCGTGAACCACTACGGCGACACCACCCTGACCTACCTCAACAACTGGTACCGGGCGGACCAGGAGGGCACGGCGCTGCAGTACACCTCGGCCCTCGCCGTCGAGGAGAAGTCGGTCATCGACTACAACACCGGCAACCCCGACGGGAAGCTCGACCCGGGCGAGGAGCCCCGCCCACCGCGCACCAAGCTGGTGGCCATTTACCCCAAGGAAGGGACCGTCTTTTCCGACAATCCTTTCTTCGTTCTCGATGCCCCCTGGGTGAGTGCCGATCAAAAGGCCGGAGCCCAGGCGTTCATCGACTTCGTCCAGCAGCCCGACAATCAGGAACGGGTCCTCCAGTTCAACTTCCGGCCGGGCAACCCCCAGGTGGCCATCGGAGCGCCGATCACGGCCGACAACGGCGTCGACCCCGGCCAACCCCAGACGTTGCTGCAGACCCCAAAGCCGGCGGTGCTGGTCGACCTGTTGAACCGGTGGAGCCAGCAGCGCAAAGCGGCACGGGTGCTGCTGGTCATCGACGTCTCCGGCTCCATGAAGGATCACGCCTCCTCCGACGGGCCCGAGACCAAACTGGATCTGGCCAAGAAGGCCGCCATCGACTCGCTGGGGCAGTTCAAGCCCGACGATCAAGTGGGTCTGCGGGTCTTCTCCACCGGCCTCGGACCGGACAACGGCGGCTTCTGGCTCGACCTGGTGCCCATCGCCCCGATGGCCCAGAACGCCAGCGCGCTCAAGACCCAGATCGACGGCCTCACCCCGACTCGGGGCACCCCGCTCTACGACGTCACCGGGCGGTCCTTCGATCAGATGGTGGCGGGGTACGACCAGACGCGCATCAACGCCGTGGTCCTGCTCACCGACGGGCAGAACGACGACGGCACCCAGAGCGACGACAACCAGCAGTTGGCCGCCGTCCTCGATGACCTCCACCGGCAGAGCCAGGGGGAGAACGGACGCCCGGTGCGGCTGTTCACCATCGGCTACGGCAAGGACGCCGACCTGGCCGTGCTCAAGCAGATGGCCGAGGCCACCAACGGTGCGTCCTACGACGCCAGCGACCCCAAGAGCATCACCAAGGTCTTCACCGCCGTGGTGAGCAACTTCTGACCATGCCCCGGCTCTCGGCCCGCGACCGGGTGTTCTCGCCGTCGGTGGCCCGGGCCCTGACCTCACCGGGTGGCATCTTGCTGGCCGGTGCCGGAGTCTCGGCCGGCATCCTGGTCGGGCTCCCCGTCCTCGCTGCGGTCGGCGTGGGGGCGCTGGCCTGGACCGCCCGGGTTGTGG
>DHIQ01000030.1:0-678 GCA_002403895.1 Candidatus Neomicrothrix sp. UBA4742 | reverse complement strand
GCTGGCCTGGACCGCCCGAGTTGTGGTGGCGGTCCCCCGGAACCGCCACGAGCCCCGGATCGAACCGGGCCGCCTGCGCGCCCCGTGGCAAGGCTTCGTGCGAGACGCCCTCCAGGCCCAGCGCCAGTTCTCGTCGGCCCGGGGACGCGCCCGTTCCGGTCCGCTGCGCGAGCGCCTCGACACCATCGATGAGCGGCTCCGGGCCGGCGTGGCGGAGTGCTGGCGGGTGGCCCAGGCCGGCAACGACCTGACGGAGGCCCGCAATCAGATCGACGTGCCCGACATCGCCCGTCAACGCCAGGCCATCGATCCCCATGCCGCGTCCGTGGCGGGGAGCCCGGCGGCCGGCACCGTCGAGGCACTCGACGCACAACTGGCGGCGGCGGCCCGGATAGACCGGGTCATCACCGACACGGCCGATCGGCTCCGACTGCTCAATGCCCGCCTCGACGAAGCGGTGACGCGAGCCATCGAGTTGTCCGTGCGGGGCGATGGCGTGGAGGAGCTCCAGGGTCTGGGCGACACGGTGAATACGGTGGTGGACGATCTCGAGTCCCTACGCCAAGGCCTGGACGAACTGGAGGCGCCATCGAGCCCGCCGCCGGCTCCCCCGTCGACGGCCTCCCCGACGGCCCCCCCGACACCCCCGGGGACCTGTCTCTTATACACATCTGACGC
>DHIQ01000183.1:4150-6958 GCA_002403895.1 Candidatus Neomicrothrix sp. UBA4742 | reverse complement strand
CGGCATCCTCACCATCGGCCCGCTCGACATCGAGCTGACCGACCCGTTCGGGTTGGCCCGGGTGGCCATGACCGCGTCGGGGTCATCCGAACTGACCGTGTTCCCCCATATCGACGAGTTGGCTCCCCTGCGCCTCACCACCGGCAATGACCCCCTCGCCGGCGCGGAGCATCCGAACTCCCTGGGGCGGGGCGGCGAGGACTTCTACGCGCTGCGCGACTATGTGGTAGGCGATGACCTCCGCCGGGTGCATTGGCTGTCCACCGCCCGTCACGACGAGCTCATGGTCCGCCAGGACGAGCTGCCCTGGCAGGGCCGGGCCACCGTGCTGGTGGACGTGCGGTCGTCCACCAACACCCGTGAGTCTCTCGAGTTGGTGATCTCGGCTGCGGCCAGCATCGTGTCCGCCGGCGCCCACCGCCAGGACCTCATCCGCCTGGTGTCGACCGACGGCGCCGATTCGGGCTTCGCTGCCGGTCACGCCCACATCGAGGCCATCATGGAGCACCTGGCCAGCGTTGAGGCAGCCAACGATGCCGGATTCCGCCGGGTGCTGGACCGGCTCGCCCGCTCAGCGGCCGGCGGCGCCCTCATCGTGGTCGTGGCCGAGGCGCCCACCCAGGACCTGGAATTGCTCAGCCGTCTCCGTCGTCGCTTCGGCTCGCTCACCATCGTCCAGTTCGACCACTCGTCGTGGGATGGCGCCCCGGCATCGGAGACCATCGACGCACCCCGGGCGGGGGTGGTGCGTATCACCGCGGCCACACCGTTCGTGACGGCCTGGACCCAGCTCACCGGTCCGGCCCGCAAGGCGGCGCCGTCGTGGAGTGCCCCGACCACCGCCGCCGCCCAGGCCACCGCCCAAGCCGAGGCGGACGGCCGCTCGGACTGGGACTCCTGGGCTCGCACCGGGCGGTCGGGACCCGGAGCGGCGGGACGGCCATGACCGCTACCGCGACCCCGTCCCGCAACCCGCCCAGGCCGAGCGGCGACGTCCCCGGCCCGTCCCGTCCCGAGGCACGACGCATCGACGCCACCCCGACCCACCAGCCGACTGCCGAGCGGTGGCTGACGCTGGTGACGGTGAGCGTGGTCTTCGGGTTCACCCGCATCTTCACCGGCTGGGACTTCCTCGGGCCGCTGGCCGCCACCGCCCTGGTGACCCACCTGGCGCTGGTCCTGGCCCGCCGCAAAGGGCTGAGCCTGTGGATCACCGCGGTGCTCTCCGTGTTCGGGTTCGCCCTGCTGACCAGCTGGCTCTTCTTCCTCAACACCACCCGGCTGCTCATCCCCACCCCCGACACCGTCTCCGCCGCCCGCCTGGCCCTCGACACGTCGTGGTCGGCGTTCCATGAGGTGGTGGCCCCGACCCCGCCACAGCCCGGATTCCTGCTGGCGGCGTGCTTCGGGGTGTTCTTCGCGGTGTTCCTGGCGGATTGGGCGGCCTTCCGGCTGTGGGCGCCGATCGAGGCGCTGGTGCCGACCATGACCCTGCTGGTGTTCACCTCGTTGGTCGGGTCCAGCCGCGGTCAGGTACTCCCCAGCGCGCTGTACGCGCTCACAGCCATGCTCTTCGTCGTCCGCCACCGGGTGGCCGACCGCGAGCGATCCACCAGCTGGCTCGGCGACCAGGTGGACCGCGGATCCACGTGGCTGTTGCGCACGGGCGCGCTGTTGGCGGTGGCCGCCGTGTTGGTGGGAACGCTGGTGGGCACCCACCTGCCCGGCGCCGGTGGGAACGGTCTCCTGAACTGGCACGGCAAGGGATCGGGTCCGAGCTCGCGGATCACCATCAGCCCCCTTGTCGACATCCGCAGCCGCTTGGTGGACCAGAGCAACAGCGAGCTGTTCATCGTGACGAGTTCCGCACGTTCGTACTGGCGCCTGACGTCGCTGGATACGTTCGACGGTGCCATCTGGAAGTCGAGCGGCCGCTACACGAGCGTCGATGGGCGCCTGCCCAACCCCCTGCCCGCCGGCATCGCCGATCCGGGTCTGCCCGGTGAGGTGGAACAGACCTTCCGCATCTCGGCCCTGTCCGCCCTTTGGCTGCCCGCCGCGTTCGAGCCGGTCTCCATCGACGCCCCCGACACGAGCGTCCGTTACCAGAAGGACTCCTCCACGCTCATCGTCGACACCAACGTGCCTACCTCCGACGGGCAGACCTACACGGTGCGATCGGTGCTCCCCACGTTCACCCCCGACCAGTTGCGTTCGGCGACCACGACCCTGCCCGACTCCGTCGCCCGCCAGGACACGGCCCTGCCTGGAACCCTCAGCGGCGACGTCCGCTTGCTGGCCACCCAGATCACCGAGGGAAAGACCACGGCCTACGAGAAGGCCCTCGCCTTGCAGTCGTTCTTCCGTGACACGGGCGGGTTCGTCTACGACCAGAACGTCCCCCAAGGTCACGGCGACGATGCCATCGTCGACTTCTTGAAGGTGCGTCGGGGCTACTGCGAGCAATTCGCCGGGACGTTCGCCGCCATGGCCCGCGCCGCCGGGCTGGCGGCGCGGGTGGCGGTAGGGTTCACCCCCGGGATCCAGGATCCGCGCAACCCGGAGCGCTACGTGGTCAAGGGCGAGCATGCTCACGCCTGGCCCGAGGTCTGGTTGGGCCAGTACGGCTGGGTCCCGTTCGAGCCCACGCCGGGCCGGGGCGCCCCCAACGCCCAGTCCTACACCAATGTGGCCGAGCAGCAGGCCACTCCCGACTCCCGCCCCACCATCGCCGCGGCCCCCAACGCCACCACGTCCACCGCCCCCAACGCCGGCAACGTCGATCTCGACGCGCTGGCCCGCCAGTTC
>DHIQ01000183.1:0-3995 GCA_002403895.1 Candidatus Neomicrothrix sp. UBA4742 | reverse complement strand
TGGCCCGCCAGTTCGGGGCCCTAGGCACTGGTGGCAGTGGCAGCGCGGCCAAGAAGTCCTCACCGTGGCCCGGGCGACTGGCGGTGCTGGGGCTCGTGCTGACCGCGCTGGCCCTCAGCTATCTGGTGGCCGTCCCCAGCGTGCTGGCTCGTCGACGTCGCCATCGTCGTCGGGCCGCGGCAGGCGATCCCGCCGCTCGGATCAAGGTGGCCTGGCTCGAGTCGACCGAAGCGGTGGCCCTGGCCGGCACCGTCAGGAAGCCGGACGAGACCAGCCGCGAGTTCGCCGGCCGCGCCGGTCAGCGTCTGCCCGACCAAGAGGCGGGCATCACCACCCTGGCGGCCGCCAACGATGCCGCCGTGTTCGGGTCCGACCTCGTGGATGATCGCTCCGCCGAGGAAGCCGAGCACATCCGAACCTCGGTGCACGGCGCCGTGGCTCACGACGTCCCGCTCGCCCGGCGGGTGCTGGCGTGGCTGGACATCCGGCGGATCTGGCGTCCGCGCTCCCCGGCGCATCGCCGCCAGCGCACGACCAGTCGCCGCTCCTGAGCACCGAACGCCGCAAAGACGAGCGGGCGCGTCGGATCAGAGGCGGTCCAGGCTCGGCTCGGCGGACTTCCTCGGCTTCGTCGTGGCGCCGGCTACTCGTCGCGCTTGAAACGGTCCCGCATGCGGGTGCTGGTGCTGCCGAAGTAGTCGCGCAAGCCGGCGGCCCGCATCGACTGGGTGATCTGCTCGAGCCCGGCCTTGCCCATCCGCCGGGCATTGCGCTCGATGGTCAGAGCCGAGAGCAACATGATGCCGAACCCCATGCAGGACAGGTAGAAGGTCACCGACAGCGTGAGGATCAGCATGACCAGCCCGGCCACGAACCCCAGCAGCCCCCACTTCAGGTTGCGGTACGCATGGGTGTAGATGGTGGTGTCGGCGATGTCGCGCGCCAGCGCGGGGTCGCTCTCGTAGAGCTTCGCCTCGATCTCGCTGAGGATCCGTTGCTCGTCCTCGGAAAGCGGCACCTTTCCACCCCTTCTTGCCGGTTGGTTGCCGGTGCTGATCGGTCGTCCCCCCCGATCGTCGCCTCGCCGAGCCGACTGTTGAGGGAATTTCCGCTTTCATCTTTCCACAGCAAGCCCCGGGCAACAACGCGCGCGGAGCAACCGGTGGAGTTTTTCGGTCAGTGACCGGGCGCACCCGTCACGTGGCGGACGGATCGTCGTCTGGGCCCCAGGGCTGTTCCCCCGGGCGCCGAAGGCGGAGCCCGCCCGGGCCGGTCAGCGTGGCCGGGCCGATGGCGGTGGAGCCGAATCGGGCCCGGATGGCATCGACGGCCAGGTTGGCGTCGTCCCAGGACCCGCCGCTCAGGTCATCGAGGCTGAGCTGGCGGGTGCCGCCATCGGTCAGGCCGCTCACGCTGATCCCGATGAGGCGCACCCCGGGGGACGGGTCCACCCCGGCCAGCAGGCTCTTGGCCTCGGCAATCACCACCGCGCTCGAGTCGGTGGGGGCGCCCAGCGTGCTCGAACGGGTGATGGTGCGGAAATCGCGGAAGCGCACCTTCAGCTGCACCGTCCGCCCGGCCAGTCCGTGGATCCGCAACCGACTTCCGACCGAGTCACCGAGGCGTACCAGCTCGCGCTCGAGCGTGTCGCGCCGGTGGTGGTCACGGGCGAACGTCTCCTCGTGGCCGATCGATTTGGGGCGCCGGTCGGGCTCGACCGCCCGATCGTCGATGCCGTTGGCCAGCGCGTGCAGGTGGGCACCGACGGCATTTCCCAACGAGCCGGTGACGACCGACAGCGACATGGCGGCCAGGTTGCCAACGGTGACCACGCCCAATCGTTCGAGGCGTTCCAGGGTGGCCGGGCCGACCCCCCATAGGGCCTGCACCGGGAGGGGGTGCAGGAACTCGAGCAGCTCGTCCGACGCCACCACTTTCACCCCGAGGCCCGGACGCGGTCCCTGAGCTGAGGCGCCGGGCTTGGCCGCCTCCGACGCCAGTTTGGCCACGAACTTGTTGGGGGCGATCCCGACCGAGCAGGTGAGATGCTCCTCATCGAGGACCCGGTCACGGATGCGCTGGGCGATTTGGGGGGCAGAGCCGTGGATTCGAAGCGAGCCCCGCACGTCGAGGAATGCCTCGTCGAGCGAGATGGGCTCGACCAGCGGCGTGATGGACCGAAAGATGGCCATCACCGCCTTGGAGACCTCGCCGTAGCGCTCGTGGCGGCCGGGGAGAAACACGGCATGAGGGCACAGCCGTCGGGCCCGCGCGGATGGCATGGCGGAAAAGACGCCGAAGGAGCGGGCCTCGTAGGAGGCGGCCGCCACCACCCCCCGATCCCCCGACCCGCCGACGATCACCGGCCGCCCCCGGAGCTCGGGATGGTCGATCAACTCGACCGACACAAAGAAGGCGTCCATGTCGACGTGCAGGATCCCGGGCTTCTCCCCGTCATCGCTGTCCGTCATGGGCTCGTCTAGCGCCGGGTGACGGCGAGGGTGGCGACGTCGCTCCCGGCGACGTCGTAGCCGAAGGAGCGGCGACCCGGCCACGGTTGGGTCAGCCACTCCCCCAAGGGCTCGCCCACCCACGGGTACCCGCCGTCGAGGTGCCCGCCACACAGCTCGGCGGCCACGAAGCAGGCATCGACGACGATGCCGTCGGGGTCGTCGAGCACCAAGTCGCCGGACCACTCGAGCGCCTGGAAGGCCTCAACCCGGAGCCGCCATCCGAGCTCAGGGGCGGCCACCTCGATGTCGTAGATGGCGTCGGACCAGTCATGGACGACCAGGCCTGTCTCTTCCTGGACCTCACGGGTCAACCCGTCGATCACGGCCTCCCCGGGATCGATCACCCCGCCAGGAGGTGACCAGTCGGTCGAGCCGTTGCGCCGGAGGTTCTCCACCAGCAGCAGCCCTCCAGGGCCTTCGATCACCGCTCCGGCAACCAGCCAGTCACGCATCTCCGTAGTGTGCCCGACCGACGGGGTGCCCGCGCCGAGGCCGCTCTCAGCCTCCTCACGAAACGCCCGGTTCAGGGAACGGTGGTGGTGGTGGCCTCACCCGACACGACCACGGGACCAGGCGTGCCGTCGGGGTTGCGGCTCTGGGTGGCGGCGCCGCCGATCTGTACCGAGGTGTCGACCGTCCCGGCAGGAGGGGTGCTGACCGCGGTCGTGGGCGGAGGGGTGGCGGCGTTGGAGCGGGTAGACACGACGATGGCGCCCGCCACGGTGACGGCCACAAGGATGCCCGCCGCCGGCACCAGGACCCGTGTCTTGAGAAAGTGCCAGCGCTCCCGCACCAGATCCGTCGGGGCGACCATGAGGTCCGCGAGCCGATGCTCGATGTCGGGTGCAGCCAGAGCCAGGGCACGACTCAAGACGTCGAGGTCAGCCTGGCGCAGGGGCACGCGGCTGCCGGGTTCGGCCTTGCGCATCGTGTACACGAGCGACAGGTAGCTGGCCAGCACCTCATCGGCCGTCGGTGCGCTGCCGGCCAGGGGCTGGGTATGGCCGGCGGTGGCCAGGCGATGGTGGTCGAGATCGACCACCAGGTCGGTGCGGTCGGGGACCAGCTCGGCCGAATCGATGCCGTACAGGGCGACGATGGCCTCCAACTCGGTCTCGCCTAGTGGCTGATCTCCCCGCTCGATGGCCGACAGCCGGTCGACGTCGTAGTCCGGCGACCGGCTTGCCATGTCGGCCAGCGTTCGCCCGTCGCTATCCCGGGCCTCGCGCAGCAGGTCCCCGAGCCGCCAGGAAGGCACGAGGGCGAGGGCTTCGACAGTCACGCTTCCAAGTATCGCCGATACGGAGCGTGTTGAAAACTACGAATCTTGGACCGGTCGACCGCGCGGCTCGGGAGCGGACGCAGGCGGGCTGATCCCGGCTCGCGCTCCCAGGTCAAATCGAGGTCAGGTTTCGGTCAGGTCGCCCTTGGTCGTCGGGGCCCGACGGCCACGGAGCAGCACCCGGTCGCGGATACCCCACC
>DHIQ01000074.1:8782-9047 GCA_002403895.1 Candidatus Neomicrothrix sp. UBA4742 | reverse complement strand
CGAGGCCATGGTGATGCCCAGCTGGAAACCGGCCAGCTGCAGCGACAGGTCTCCGGAGGCGTCAAGGGCCCGGCCCGCAGCGTTCGATCCCCCGGCGGCCAGCTCCTCCAACTTGGTGCGACGCGAAGCCACCAGGGAGAACTCGAGGGCCACGAACACCCCGTTCACCACCAGCATCAGCAGGGACACGGCCAGCGCCGACCAACCGCTCATGACCCGGCCCTTCCAGAGGACGCCTCGCCGTCGTCACGCGGCTCGTCGTCAC
>DHIQ01000074.1:482-8540 GCA_002403895.1 Candidatus Neomicrothrix sp. UBA4742 | reverse complement strand
TGAGTCGCACCATGGCCACCCGCAGGCTGTCCATCCCCTCCACCTCGACGCGATGGTGGGCATAGGTGAACTTGTCCCCCTCCGCGGGGATGCGACCGAGTTGGTCGAGCACGAACCCGGCCAGCGTCTCGTACTCCCCCTCGGGCATCTCGAAGCCGGTGGCGTCGACCACCTCGTCAGGGTGCAGGGTGCCGGGCACCAGCCAAGGCCCGACGCCGCGGGGCACCTCGGTCAGTCGTGGCTCCCGCGGGTCGTACTCGTCGTCGATCTCGCCGACGATCTCCTCGACCACGTCCTCCAGAGTGATGATGCCGGCGGTGCCGCCGTACTCGTCGACCACCACCGCCAGGTGATTGCGGCGGTCGCGCATGTCGGCCAGGAGCGCCTGCAGGGACCGGGTCTCGGGCACGGCCATGACCTCGCTCATGAGGTCCCGCACCGGGGTGGTGGCGCGCTCGTCGGGCGCCAGGGAGTGCACCGACTTGACCAGCACCACCCCGACGATGTCATCGAGGTCAGCCCCGTACACCGGGAACCGGGAGAAGCCGGTGATTCCGGCCAAGTCGACCAGATCCGCCACGTGATCGTCCACCGCCAACGCCGACACCGACACCCGCGGCACCAGCGCATCGGCCGCCGTCTTGTCGGCAAAGCGCACCGACCGGGTGAACAGGGTGGAAGCGGTGTCGCCGATCGTGCCCTCCTCCACCGACGCCTCCAGCAGCCGGGCCAGTTCGGGCAGGGAGCGCACCGCCTCCAGCTCCTCGCGGGGCTCGATGCCCAGGCGACGAACGGTCCAGTTGGCGGCCGCGTTGAGCAGGCGGATGACGGGACCGAACACCGTGGCGTAGAGCTGAAGGAACGGGGCTAAAAGCAACACCGTGGTCTCGGGCTTGGCAATGGCTACCGTCTTGGGGATCAGCTCGCCCAGCACCATCTGGAACACCGTGGCCAGGGCCAAGGCAATGGCGATGGACACGCCGCGCACGAGCCGCTCCCCCAGCAACGGCTCGAGCAGGGGCTCGATGAGCTGGGCCAGGATCGGCTCGGCGAGGAAGCCCAGCACCAGGGAGGTCACCGTGATGCCGAGCTGCGCGCCCGAGAGCTGGAACGACAACTTGGAGAGCAGTGACCGCACGAGCCGGGCCCGGCGAGAGCCGCCGTCGGCCAAGGTGGCGATGCGGCTGCGATCGGCCGCCACCAGTCCGAACTCGGCGGCCACGAACACGCCGGTGACGGCGATGAGCACCACGATGGCCGCCAGCCCCAGCGCGGTGCTCATGAGAACCACACCTGGTCACGGGCCAGGTAGCGACCCCAGCCGGCTACACCGGTGAAGCGACCGTCGCGGGCCACGACGCGGCCCCGAGACAGCACCAGCACTGGCCATCCGGTGGCGGTCATACCCGCGTAGGGCGAGTGGTCGGTGCGCATGTGGAGAGCGGCGGCGTCGAGCGACTGGGAGCGAAGTGGGTCCCACACCACCACGTCGGCGTCCGCCCCCACCTGGAGATTGCCCTTGCGAGGCCAGAGGCCGAACGTACGGGCCGGGGCCTCCGCACACAGGCGCACCCAATCGACCTCGTTGATATGGCCGGCCCGCACGCCGGCCCACACCAGCGCCAGGCGGGTCTCGATGCCCGGCAGCCCGCCCGGAATCTCGGTGAAATCGGCCCAGCCCTCGGCACGCCCGGACGTTCCCGCCCGGCGATCGTGCATCCAGAACGGGCAGTGGTCGGTGGCCACCGTGTGGATGTAGCCCTGGCTGAGGCCCTCCCACAGCTCCTCGCGGTGCCACGGGTCGCGCAACGGCGGGGTGCACACGAAGTTCTCGGCGTCAGGGCCGTCGAGGCGACCCACGTCGAGGGTCAGGTACTGGGGGCAGGTCTCGGCCAGGATGGTCACGCCCCGTTCCTGGGCGGCGCGGATGGCGGCCAGGGCCGGTGCCGAGCTCACGTGCACGACATAGATGGGGGCCTCACGCTGCTCGGCCAGCACCGCGGCGCGCGCCGTCGCTTCCCCCTCGACCTCGGCCGGCCGGGTCCGGGAGTGTTCGATGACGCCGGTGTGGCCGGCCCGCAGCGCCGCCTGCTGCATCGTGGCGATGGCGTTGCCGTTCTCGGCGTGGATGGCGACCAGTCCCCCGTGGCGCCCGGTGTGGCGCAACACGTCGTCGATCACGGCGTCGTCCACCATGAGTGAATCCGGGTAGGCCATGTAGAGCTTGAATGAGGTGATGCCGCGCTCGACGCAGTCGGCCACGTCACCCTCGGCCACCGCCTCGGTGAACGTCATGTGGAAGCCGTAGTCGATGGCCGCCGGCTCGGCCTCCGCCTGCCAGCGGGCCAGGGCATCGAGGGGGCGCTGACCCCGGGCCGTGGTCACATATTCGATGACCGTCGTCGTCCCACCCACGGCCGCCGCCGCCGTGCCGGTGGTGAAGTCATCGCTCACCGACACCGACCCCACGTGCAGGTGCAGGTGGGTGTGGGCATCCACCCCGCCCGGCACCACCAACAGCCCGGTGGCGTCGACGTGGTCGTCGGCATCGGTGGGCGTGAGTCCGCCGCCCACCTCGGCGATGTGCCCATCAGGACCGATCCGCACATCGGCACGGCGGTGGCCGGCCACATCGACCACGGTCCCGCCGGTGATCAGCACGGCCGGGCGACCGAGCTGCCACTGCCACCGCTAGGGTGCGGCCGATGGACGACCTGTATGACGCCTCCGCAAATGTCGAGCGCGAGGTGCTCACCTACGAGCGGTTCGGGGTCGCCGCCCGAGAGTTGGCTGCTCAGGTGGTCGACAGCGGCTTCCGGCCCGACATCGTGTTGGCCATTGCCCGGGGCGGGCTCACCGTGACCGGTGCCTTGGCCTACGCCCTGGCGGTCAAGAACTGCTTTGCCATCTCGGTCGAGTACTACACCGGCATCGACACCCGCCTCGATGTCCCGGTGGTGTTGCCACCCATGCCCGATCTCGTGGCGGTGCGTGACCTGAACGTGCTCATCGCCGACGACGTGGCCGACACCGGCGACACCCTGTCCATGGTGCACCGAATCATCCACGACCACGTGAAAGAAGCCCGCTCGGCCGTGCTCTACAAAAAGTCGCGGTCCATCATCGATCCCACCTACGTGTGGCGCACCACCGACGACTGGATCACCTTCCCGTGGTCGGCCGAAGAGCCGCTGGTCTCGCCCGATGAGGCGCAGGGCTGACGGTCCGGTACCGGTCGCTGTCGAGGTCATCGCCGCCATGGACGTCGTCGCCGAATTCACCATCGAACCCTTCGTTGAGGGGTCGCCCGGCGCCCATGTGCAGGCCGCCCTCGACGCGGTCCGGGCCGCCGGCCTCGAGCCCGAGATCGGGCCGTTCGGCAGCAGCGTGCGCGGCGACGTGACCGTCGTGAGCAACGCCCTGGCCCAGCTGCTGGTGGCCACCGCGGAGGCGGGTGCCACCCGGGTGTCGGTGCAGGTGTCCCTGGCCGACGGCTGAAGATGTGTCACTCCTGCGCCTCGGGACGGTTCAGATAGTTGTAGACGGTGAAGCGGCTGACGGCCAGGACTTCGGCCACCTGCTCGACCGACCGCCGCAGTTGGAACGCACCCCGCTCGTTGAGCAGCTTGACGGCCCGCTGCTTGCCCTCCCGGGAGAGATCAGCCAGGGGCGCTCCCAACTCGCGCTCCACCCCGGCCAGGTACCAGTCGATGTCGCGAGCACCCTCAGACAGGCGCACGCCACCAACGAGCTCACCTTGCCAGCACAACTCGATGTCGCCGGAGACGAGATCGTCGCGCCCCACCACGACGGCCCCGATGGCGTCGGCCATCGGCCGGACGGCATCGAGCAGCGGGTGGGCCATCTTCGTCACGGTAGACAATTGTGGCCTGTGCCAGGCTGACCCCGTGACGTCGTCGGCTCTTGGTCCTTTTGCCCGCGCCGCCGCCGATGCCAACGCGCTCCGGGACCGTACCGGCGTGGATCGTTTCGCCGCCGTGGTCGTGCTCGGCTCGGGTCTGGGCGCCTTCGCCGACGCCCTCGCCGACGCCGAGCAGATCCCCATGGCCGAGCTCCCCGGCTTCCCCACCCCGGCGGTGACCGGCCACGCCGGCACCGTCGTCGCCGGACGGCTGGGAGGCCACGACGTGCTGGTGCTGGCCGGCCGGGTCCACCTCTACGAGGGCCACAGCGTCCACCAGGTCTGTCACGGGGTGCGGGTTGCGGCGGCGGCCGGGGTGCACACCGCCGTGTTGACCAACGCCGCCGGGGGGATCCGCCCCGACCTCGACATCGGTTCGCTGGTGCGCATCGCCGACCACCTCAACCTGTCGGGAGCCAACGCGCTGACCGGTCCCCACGACGGACCCCAACCGTCGTTCGTCGATCTCAGCGCCGCCTACGATCCCGAACTGCGAGCGCTGGCCGCCGAGGTCTCGCCGGGCATGGCCGAGGGGGTCTACGCCGCGCTGTCGGGACCGAGCTACGAGACACCAGCCGAGATCCGCATGCTGGCCGCAATGGGCGCCGACCTGGTGGGGATGTCGACGGCCAACGAAACGATTGCCTGTCGCCACCTGGGGGTGCGGGTGGCCGGCGTGAGCCTCGTCACCAATCGAGCCGCCGGGTTGGGCGAGCCGCTTTCGCATACCGAGGTGATGGCCGTGGGCCAGGCCGCGGCCGCCGACATCGTGACCTTCCTGAACACCTTCCTCCCCCTCGCCTGCCACCGGGACCATTCGTGATTACCCCGGCGGAGCTGGCCGCCTGCATCGACCACACGCTGTTGCGCCCCGACGCGACCGCCGACGAGGTGGAGGCGCTGTGCCGGGAGGGGGCCGACCTGGGGGTGGCTGCGGTGTGCGTGTCACCCACCATGGTGCGGCCAGTGGCGGCGTATGCGGGTCGGACGTTCGCCGTGTGCACCGTGATCGGCTTCCCGTCCGGCGCCCACGTGAGCGGGGTGAAGGCGGCGGAAGCGAACTGGGCGGAGATGGAGGGCGCCACCGAACTCGACATGGTCATCGATCTAGGGCGGGCCAAGAGCCACGACTGGGCCGGCGTGAGCGCCGATGTGGCCGAGGTGCGCGCCGCGGTGCAGGGCACGCTCAAGGTTATCGTCGAGTCGGCGGCCCTCAGCCCCGCCGAGCTGGACGAGGTAGCCCGGGCCGCGGTGGAGAGCGGGGCCGACTACCTCAAGACGTCGACGGGCTTCCACCCGGCCGGCGGCGCCACCCAGGCGGCCGTCGAAGCCCTCGCCGCGGTGGCGGGAGCCGCCGGCAGGCCGGTGGGGGTCAAGGCCTCCGGCGGGATCCGCGACGCCCACACCGCACTCGGCATGCTGACCGCCGGGGCCACCCGACTCGGCTGCTCGGCCACCCGAGACATCCTCGACGGCCTGGCCGATCTGCCCCAGCTCTAGACGCCTGGGTCACCCGCCGGCCTTGGCGCAGTCGTCGGTGAAGACGTACCTGGTCGGGTCCTTCGGGTGGCAGCTGAACACCGACTCGTAGCCGGCCATGCCGGAGGGGACGCCGTTCCCCAGCGTCGAGGGGCCCGAGTTCAACACGGCACCGTCGGCGCTCAGGCCGTCGATGTGCACGGCATGCAGGCCGGTGGGCGTGTTGTCGCCGTGGATGATCGGCACCGGCTGGACGAAGATGGCGATGGGCCAACCCCGCCCGACGTCGTAGGTCAGGGCCAGGTAGGTGCTGCCGTCGGAGAGGCGGATGCGAACGTGCTTCACCGTCGTCGGGGTGATGCCCTCGATCAGGTCGGGCCCGTTCCCGGAGGAGAAGATCACCTGGTCGGTGATGACCTCGTCGTCCCATTGGACCTGGCCGCTGATGGTGCGGCCGGGAGCGGCGGGGGCCAGGTTGGCACTGCCCTCAGGATGGCCGGCGGCCCGCACGGTGTAGCGGCCCTGGTCGACGCTGCCGTGGTCGACGACCGTGGAGAAGGCGTTCCACAGCGGTCCGGCACCCCGCAGGGTGGACCAGCCGGTGAACCCGATCCCCATCAGCCCCGGTCTCGGGACCATGGGGGCGTCCGGCGCCAGCGACCAGAAACCGTTGAAGGTGACAGATCGGAGCGAATCCGGCTGCGCTGGCGCCAGCATCGGCGCCTGGCTCAGCGGGGCGACCTGACCGGCCAGGTGGCGAAGCTCGTCCACCGGTGTGGTGGCCGAGCCCACCACGACGACAGCCACGCCGTCCTGCTCCCAGCTCACGAGGTTGTCGTCATGCTCGCTCCAGGCGGTGACCACGAGGGCCGGATGCCCGTTGACCGTCGTCGCCTGGCCGTCCGTATGCCCGGCGGCGCCCATCACCACGTCGGTGCGTTCGATGGGCAGCACCGTCATCACCCCCACCGCGGCGAGAGCCGGATCCGGCAGCGTGTCCCCCGTCGTCGGGTCCTGCGCCTCGGCGGGTTGGGTGGGCTGGAGGTACTGGGCATACACCGGGCCAAGCGGACCGGTCGGCAACGGGGAGTCCGCCGTCGTGAGGGCGCCGTCCCGGCCGAACTCATAAGGCATGTCGTAGCCCGAGGGCGGCGAGGCAAACCCGACCCGGGCCGCCAAAGTTTGGCCGGCGACGTCGGCCACGGTGGCGCCGCCCGGAGCCAGGCCCAGCTGCACGACGGTCGAGTCCTCGCGGCGGGAGGCCACGATGGCCCCCGCACCGATGAGCACGATCCCCACGGTGACGGCCATCACCAGCAAGGGCCGGCGTCCACCGGAGCGCAGGCCTGCATGGGATGCGGACCACGGTTCGGTGCCCGTGATGGCGAGATCATCCACGCCCGGGGGGACGGGGGCGTGATCGGCCAACTCGCAAACCGCCCGCCGGATCTCTGCGTCAAGATCAGTCATGGAACTTCCTCCGTAGTCGCCGGTGAGCCCGGGCCGCGTCGCGGCGGACGGTGCTCACACTGATGTCGAGCAGCTGGGCGATCTCCTCTGCGGGCAGATCGCCCCAGTAGGACAGGAACAGCACCGCTCTTGAGCGCACATCGAGCTCGGCCACCGCTTGGCGCACGTCAGGTCGGACCTCGGGATCCCACCACTCGTCGGTTGGGCGCTGACCATCGTCACGGGCCAGGCGGCGTTGGTTTGTGCGGCGCCACATCCGGGCCTCGTTGAGGACGCCGCGGTACAAGTAGGCACGATGATTCGTGACCGCAGGCCAGGACGGCGAGGTGAAGGCACGCAGGACTGCTCCGGAGAGCACGTCTGACGCATCGTCAGGCCCTACCAACCCCGAAGCGAAACGGATCAGCTCGTCGGCGTATTTCTCGTAGATCTCGCCGTCGGCGTCGCTGAGCATCACCCATCAGATGCCGCGACGGGCCGATCCGTGTCAAGAATCTTCCAGCCGATGGTCCCCCTCGGCTCTCGGGCTGTGTGAACGGTGTGTGATAGCTAAGGAGAGATCGTTGACAAACTGTTGAAATAGCTCGGAGAATCAACTAGTGACCGTGCTCATCCCCCGCTCCATCGACGAGGCCTGTGCCGCGCTCGACGCCCATGGCGACGCCATGTTGCTGGCGGGCGGTACCGATCTCATGGTGGCGGTCAACGCCGGGCGGGCTCGCCCGACCACGGTGGTGGCGCTCGACCGGGTCGACGGCCTCCGCTCCTGGAGCCGTGACGGCAGTGCCCTCACCCTCGGCGCCGGGTTGACCTACGCCGATCTGGCGGAGCCGGCCTTGGCCGCGCTGGTTCCCGCCCTGGCCCAGGCGGCCCGGACGGTCGGATCCCCCCAAATCCGCAACGCGGGCACGCTGGGGGGCAACGTGGCCACCGCCTCCCCCGCCGGTGACACCCTCCCCGTGCTGGCCGCCCTCGACGCCGTCGTGATGGTGCGTTCGTCGCTCGGGGAGCGGGAAGTGCCCTTCGCCACGTTCTGCGTCGGACCCAAGCAGACGGCCCTGGTGCCGGGTGAGCTGATCGTCGGGGTACGGGTCCCCGTGCTCGATGGCCCGCAGGAATTCCTCAAGGTCGGGACCCGAAACGCCATGGTCATCTCGGTGGCCAGCGTGGCCGCGCTGGTCGACCTG
>DHIQ01000074.1:0-318 GCA_002403895.1 Candidatus Neomicrothrix sp. UBA4742 | reverse complement strand
CATGGTCATCTCGGTGGCCACCGTGGCCGCGCTGGTCGACCTGAGCGGTCGCATCGTGCGGGTAGGCCTCGGCTCGGTGGGACCGACCATCCTGCGGGCGCCCGAAGCCGAGGCGTGGGTGGTCGACCACCTCGACTGGGAGGCCCGCCGGGTGCCCGACCCCCGCACCGCGGCCACATTCGGCGAGCTCGTGGCCGACGCCGCCCGACCCATCGACGACCACCGCTCGACCGCGGCCTACCGCCGGCACTGCGCCGGGGTGCTGGCACGGCGCGCCCTGCTGCGGATGTTCCCCGGATGACGGCGCCCCGTCACCCG
>DHIQ01000089.1 GCA_002403895.1 Candidatus Neomicrothrix sp. UBA4742 | reverse complement strand
GATCATCGTGCGCTCGAACTGGCCCATGTTCTCGGCATTGATACGGAAGTAGGCCTGAAGAGGCATCTCCACGTTCACGCCGGGCGGGACGTAGATGAACGAACCCCCGGACCACACCGCGGAGTTGAGGGCAGCGAACTTGTTGTCGTTCTTGGGGATCACCGTGCCGAAGTAGGCCCGCACGATCTCGGGGTGCTCCCGCAGGGCGGTGTCCATGTCGGTGAAGATGACGCCCTGGGCCTCAAGATCCTCACGATTCTTGTGGTAAACGACTTCACTTTCGTATTGCGCGGTGACGCCGGCCAGGTACTTGCGCTCGGCCTCGGGGATGCCGAGCTTCTCGTAGGTCTCCTTGACCGAATCGGGGAGCTCGTCCCAGGCGTCGACCTGATGATCGGTGGGCTTGATGTAATAGAAGATCTCGTCGAAGAAGATCTCCGACATGTCCCCACCCCAGTTGGGCATGGGACGCTTGAGGAAGTGCTCGTAGGACTTGAGCCGGTAGTTGCGCATCCAGTTGGGCTCGCCCTTCATCCAGGACATCTCCTGGATGACGTCCTCGCGCAAGCCCCTGCTGGGCTTGAAGACGTAGTCCTCTTCGTCGCTCCATCCGAGCTTGTACTTGCCTAGATCGAGGTCGAGGTCGGTGGAGGCCATGCATCTGCTCCCGGGGTCTGGTGAATTTCTCCTACCCAGATAGTAACAAATACTGCCCCGGACCCACCCATATCGGGGCAGGATTTCCGCGCGATCCCCGCCCTGAAGCCGGTAAGTGGTCCTCGAGACCGGCCTTTCCGGCCCGCCTCCTCCGGCCGGCTGCTTCTACAATCCAGACGCGTTCTGCCGATGGGAGGCACGCCATGAGGGAACCGGACTTGCGCCCACCCGTCACGACGGGATCCGGCGCGGATGGTGACCCGCTGCGCCAGATGGCGGAATTGGCGCCTCTGGGCATCGTGCACACCGACGCCCACGGCATGATCGTGTTCGTCAACCAGCGGTGGCGCCAGATCACCGGGGTGACCGCCCCGCTCCCCCTCCCCGTCCAAGTGTCGAGCGACGCCGTCCACCCCGACGATCGCGCCCGCGTCGTCGAGGGGTACCTCGAGGCGAGCCGCAGCCTCAGCGCCTTTGCGTCGCAGGGACGGATCCTGCGGCCGGACGGGACGGTGGTGACCGTCCAGATCCAAACCTCGCCCGTCCTGGCCAACGACGGCACGTTCATGGGTGACGTCGGGACCGTCCTCGACATCACCGCCTATCTCGAGGCCACTGGGGCCCGCCGGCTGAGCGAGGAGCGCTATCGCAACCTGATGGCCTTCGCCCCCGTCGGCCAAGTCGTCTACACGCTCGACGGGACCCTGGTGGAGATCAACCGCTCCGGGGCGGCACTGCTCGGCTACGAGCCCGAGGAGCTGCTCGGTGCCTCGGCCCGCGATTTCCTGGTCCCCCAGGATCAATCCCTCGTCGGGAACCGCCTCAGGAGCCTCATCGAGGGCAACGCCTCGTCGATCCAGTTCGAACATCGGCTCCTGCATCGCGATGGTCACGAAGTTTGGGTGGACAACAACATCACCATCGAGCGCTCACCCAGCGGCGAGCCGCTCCACTTCCATGCCCTCACCATCGGCATCAGCGAACGCAAGGAAGCCGAGGCACGGCTACGCGACAGCGAGGAACGGGCCAACGCCGTCATCAAGTCGCTGCACGAAGGGCTGATCATCTACACCCGCGACGAGGTGCTGCTGGCCAACGACAGCGCCTCTCGGATCCTCGACATCCCCCGCGACGAACTGGTCGGCCCGGTGGACCGGCTGGCGTCGGTGGCCGTGCTCGACGCCGACGGACACGAGGTCCCGATGGAAGAACGCTCGGCCTACGTGACCCTCATCGACGGTCTCCCCCAGCACGAGGTCATCCGCGGGTTCCAGGATGGAGCCGGAAGGGTGCACTGGTGCCTGCTCAATGCCATTCCCCTGTTCCACGAAGGCGAGACCCGACCCTACGCCGGCGTGTTGTCGTTCAACGAGATCACCGAGCGCAAGGAAGCAGCCGATGCCCTGCGTGACAGCGAGGACCGGTTCCGCACCCTGACCGAGTCGATCCCTGTGGCCGTATACCAGGCCGACACCGAAGGCCGGGTCGTATACGTGAACCCGCAGTGGGCTGTGATCACCGGCTCGAGCGACCACCCCACCACCTATGAAGAGGCCCTGGAGCCGGTCCACCCCGACGACACCGGCCGGGTCGTGTCTGGCCTGCGCCGCGTGCTCACCGAGGGCGTGAGCTACCACGACCAGTACCGGATCGTGACCCCCGACGGGTCGCTGCGGTGGCTGAGCAACCGGGGCGCGGCGACGCGAGACGAGGACGGTCGGATCACCGGCATCATCGGCTCGGTGGAGGACGTGACCGCCCTGGTGGCGGCCCAGGAGCAGAACGCCCGCCTGGCCGGCATCATCGAATCGACCAGCGACCTGGTGGGCATCACCGACGCCAAGAGCCAGCGCCTCGTCTACCTCAACGCCGCCGCCCGCCAGGTGTTCGGCCTGATAGACGTGGAGGTGGGCTCGGTCAACGGCTTCGATCTGTACAACTCCGCCGCCGCCGAGCTCTACCGAACGCAGATCCTGCCCACCTTGTTGCGGGGCGAGACCTGGACGGGCGAGCTCACCATGCTCACCGGCGACGGGATGGAGATCGAGGCCTGGCAGTCGATCGTGCCCATGCTGCTGTCGGACGGGACGCTCCACCAGATCTCCACGGTCGGGCGCGACGTGACCGAACGCCGCCGCCTGGAAAAGGACCTGGCCCACCAAGCAACCCATGACTCGCTCACCGGCCTGCCCAACCGGGTGCTCCTGCTCGACCACCTGGAGCTGGCCCTGGCCCGGGCCCAACGTGACAACCGGTTGGTGGCGTTGTTGTACCTCGACCTCGACCGCTTCAAACAGGTCAACGACACCCAGGGTCACGATGCCGGCGACGAGTTGTTGGCCCAAGCGGCACGGCGCATCTCCCGGGTGGTTCGCCCGTCGGACACCGTGGCCCGACTCGGTGGGGACGAGTTCGTCATCCTGTGCGACGACGTCGACGACGAGACCCACGCCACCGCGGTGGCCCACCGGGTGGCTGCCGCCATCGAGGCTCGACCGTTCGTGCTCGGTGACGTAGAGATGCCGGTGAGCGCCAGCATCGGCATCGCCCTGTCGGTGGGGGGCGAAGCCCATCCCGAGGCCCTCCTACGCGACGCCGACGCCGCCATGTACCGGGCCAAGGATCTCGGGCGCAACCGGCTCGAGATCTACGACGAGTCCATGCGCCGTCGCACGGCCCATCGCCTGGAGCTGTCCGAGCAACTGGCCTCCGGGATCGAGGCGGGCGAAATCGCTGTTCGCTTCCAGCCGTGCGTTGATCTCATCACCGGCCGCGTCACCTGCGTAGAGGCCCTGGCCCGGTGGGAGCATCCTGAGCGGGGCGAACTCTCCCCCCATGAGTTCATCAGCCTGGCCGAGGAGACGGGCCTCATCGTCGGTCTCGGGTTGCGGGTCCTGAGCACGGCCTGCGAGCACGGCCGGCGCTGGGAGCAACGCTTCGGTGCCGATGCCCCTCGGGTGCACGTGAATCTCTCGGCCCGCCAGTTCACGACGTCCAACCTCCCGGTCCTGGTGCAGGGCGTGCTCGAAGGATCGGGCCTCACCCCCAGCCGACTGTGCCTGGAGATCACCGAGAGCGTGCTCATGGAGGACGCCTCCGCCGTCATCGACACGCTTTGGGAGCTCAAGGCCATCGGCGTGACCCTGGCCATCGACGACTTCGGCACCGGGTACTCGTCGCTCAGCTACCTGCGCCGCTTCCCGGTCGACGTGTTGAAAGTGGACCAGTCCTTCGTTGCCGGCCTGGGGCCCGATCCCGAGGACTCGACCATCGTGGCGGCCATCGTGAACCTGGCCGACACGCTGGAGCTGGAGGCCATCGCCGAGGGCGTGGAGACGGCCGACCAGGTGGAACGGCTCCAGAGCCTGGGCTGCCGCCTGGCCCAGGGCTTCTACTTCTCCCGGCCCGACACGCCCGACGTCATCACCGCCATGATCGAGACCGGCTTCAAGGTCTGACCGGGTGGCCCAGCCCGCCGACCCAGGTGGCAAACAGGGCGGCGTAGTGGCGCTCGTCGGCCAGCAGTTCGGCGTGGCTGCCCAGCTCCACCAGCCGACCGTCGGCCACCACCCCGACGCGATCGGCCCGCTCGGCGGTCGACAGCCGGTGGGCAATGACGACGACGGTGCGCCCCTCCATCAACCGGTCCATCGCCGCTTCGACGAGGAGCTCCGTGCCCGGGTCGAGGCTGGAGGTGGCTTCGTCCAGGACCAGGAGTGCGGGGTCGACCAGTGCGGCACGGGCCAGCGACACCAGCTGCTTCTCCCCGGCCGAGAGCCGCGAGCCTCGCTCGCGGACCTCGGTCCCCAATCCGTCGGGCAGCGAGTCGAAACGCTCGAAGATGCCCACGGCGCGCAAGGCGTCGTCAATCTCGTCGTCGGTGGCGTCCCCCCGGGCAATACGCACGTTGTCGCGGATCGTGCCGTTGAACAGGAAGCCCTCCTGGGGGACGACGACGATGCGCTGGCGGAGCGAGCGCTGGGTGGCGTTGCGAAGGTCCACTCCGGCGAAGCGCACGGAACCCTCAGTCGGGTCGTACAACCGGGCGACGATCTTGGCCAGCGTCGACTTGCCCGCGCCGGTGGGGCCGACCAGGGCCAGCCGCTCCCCCGCTTCAATGGTGAGGGTCACGTCCTGCAGCACCGCCACAGTTCCCGTGTAGGAGAACGACACGTGATCGACCTCGATGGGCCCCTCTTCGGGCAGGTCGAGGGCGCCGGGCCGCTCGGCCACATCGACAGGCGTGTCCAGCAATTCGAACAGCTTCTTGAGGCCGGCGCCAGCCGACTGAACGGTGTTGAACAACTGGCTGAGCTGTTGGATTGGCTCGAACAGATTGCCCAGGGTGAGCACGAAGAAGGCCACGGTGCCGATGGTGATGACGTCGGAGATGACGAGGCTGCCCCCGACGCCGATCACCAGTGCAGTCGTGCCCAATCCGGCGAACTCGACGACCGGCAGGTACCAGGCCTGAGCCCGGACCGACCGCATGTGCGCGTCGTAGAGGTCGCCGCTCTGGGCCACGAACCGCTCGACCTCGACGTCCTGGCGCCCGTAGGCCTGGATGACCCGTACGCCGGAGATCCCTTCCTGCAGGCGCGACAAGGTGTGGCCGATCCGGTCCCGGATGGTGAGGTAGGCACGGTTCGACTCCCGCTGGAAGCGGATGCTGGCCGCCACCACGAAGGGCAGGACGATGAGGCAGACCAACATGAGCTGCCACGACACGATGGCCAGGACGATCAGCGAGAGCACGAGGAGCAGCATGTTGACGGCCAACATGACCAGTCCCATCTGCACCAGCTCGGCCAGCGAGTCCACGTCCGAGGTCATGCGTGATACCAAGACGCCCGCCTTCTCCCGGTCATAGAACGGCATCGACAGGCGCTGGAGGTGGTCGAACACCCGGACGCGCAGATCGCGCAGGAAGCCCTCGCCCACCTTGGACACGACGACCAGCACGGCGCGGTAGACGAAGTAGTTGAGCCCGGCGGTGATGACGTAGGCGAAAACGGCCACGTTGAGCGCGCCGGTATCGCCGGCCGAGATGCCATGGTCGATGCCGTACCGCACGTAGAACGGCCCGGCCAGCAGGGCCGCGGTGGACAGCGTCATGAGGACTGCCGCGAGGACGACCTGGCGCCGGTAGGGCCGCAGCATGGACGCGGCGCGGCGCATGACCCAGCGGGCCTGCTCCCGATCGAGGGCATCCTCCTGGGCGACGCCCGCCTCAGCCCACATCGGCGACGGCCTCCGTTTCGTGGTCATGACGCTCGGCGGCGGCCAGGACCTCCCGATATGCATCGTTGGTGGCGAGCAGCGTGGCGTGGGTGCCTTCGGCCACGATCCGTCCCCCGTCGAGCAGCACCACCCGGTCGGCCAGGGCGATGGCGGCGGGGCGGTGGGCGATGACGATGGTGGTGCGGTCCCGCATGACCTCACCGAGTGCGTCGCGGATCTCGTGTTCCTTGGTGGGGTCGACCGCCGACGTGGCGTCGTCGAGGATCAACACCCGAGGATCGGCCAGGATGGCCCGCGCGATGGCGATGCGCTGGCGCTGCCCTCCGGACAGGGAGAAGCCCCGCTCGCCGATCTCGGTGCGGTACCCCTCGGGGAGCTGCTCGATGAACTCGTGGGCCCCGGCCAGTCGAGCCGCCCGATGGATGTCCTCGTCGTCGGCGTCGAGGTCGGCGAAGGCGATGTTGTTGGCGATGGTGTCGCTGAACAGGAACGTCTCCTCGAACACCAACCCGATGCCCCGGCGCAACTCCCGGAGGCTGAGGTCGCGCACGTCCACCCCGTCGAGCAGCACCGCGCCTCCATCCACGTCGTAGAAGCGGGGCAACAGCCGGGCGATGGTCGACTTGCCGGTCCCCGTGGCGCCGACCAGCGCCACCGACTCGCCGGGGGCGATGGTGAGGTCCAAGCCGTCGAGCACCGGCACGTTCCGGCCGGCCTGGTAGCCGAAGCGAACATTGTCGAAGCGCACCGCACCCGGAGGACGGACGTCGGGCAGCGGGAGCGCTCCGGGACGGTCCACGATCGTCGGGTCGGTGGCCAGCACCGCTTGCACGCGCTGGGCCGAGGCGATGGCTCGCTGGCCACCGGCCACGATCTGGCCCAACATGCGCAAGGGCCAGATCAACAACGCGATGTAGACGTTGAACGCCACCAGGGCGCCGAGACTCAACGAGCCGTCGATCACCTGGTGGCCGCCGTAGAACAGCACGAGGATGAGCCCGATGTTGGGGAGCAGTTCCAACGCGGGGAGGTAACGGGCCCGGACCCGAGCTGCGGCCATGGACGCGTTGTACACGTCGTCGGCCTCGGCCCGCAGCCGGCTGGCTTGCACCCGCTGGGACCCGAAACCCTTGACCACCCGCACCCCACTCACGGTCTCTTCCACCACGGAGGCCAGCTGGGCCGATTCCTGCTGAATGGTCATGACCTGGGGATGCAGGCGGGTGCTGAACCGTTTGGCCAGCACGTTCACGAACGGCAGCGAGCCCAGCGCCAGGACGGTGAGCCAAGGGTCGATGGTGAACAGGATCACGGTCACGGCGACGACGGTGACGAAGTTGGAGATGGTGAGCGGGATCATCACCACGAAGAACTGGATCTGTTGCAGGTCGGTGTTGGCCCGGCTCATCAGGTCGCCGGTCTGCACCTGGTCGTGGTAGGCGAAGGGCAGGCGTTGGAGATGAGCGAAGAACCGGTCGCGCAACTCGGTCTCGGTCCGGCGCGACACCTTGAAAGCCCAATAGCGACGGAGGCCGGTGAACAGGCCGGCCATCGCCGCGGCCGCGGCGATGGCCACGGTCCAGCGCACCAGGGCGGACTTGTCGCCCGGCTCGATGGCCTGGTTGATGGCCCCGCCGACCAACGCCGGGACGCTGACACGAGCCACCGTCCACGCCAGGCCGACCAGGACGCCGAAGGCCACCCCTTTCCATTGGTGGTGCAGGGTGCTCCCCACGAGCTTCCATCCCTCACGGCGACTGGAAACGGCGGTGGTCTCGTTGATGGCCCTGCTCCTTCCCCCTGCGGCGGGGTGTCAACCTACCGGCCCGACCCCACCGGTCAGAAATGGGTTCGGCTCAGCCCAGGAGGGCAGGGGCCGGCTCCCGCCCGGCGTCGAGCGGCACGGTCCCGATCCCCACGGGTCCGAGGTCCATGGCGCAGCACCCTCACGTCACCACCAGCGGTACAGTCGGCCCATGCCGGAAGCCACCACGCACCTGCCTCCGCCGGCTGCCCGCACCCGGCGCGTCGCCCCGTGGGTCGAGCCGGTGGGCTTGATGGTGGCGGGACTGGGGGCCTGCGCCTACATCGCGGTGGTCGACCCGAACCACTCGTCGGCCTACCCGCAGTGCCCCACCAAGCTGCTGACCGGTCTGGACTGCCCCATGTGCGGCGCCACCCGCGCCGTCCACTCCTTGCTCAGGGGCAACATCGTTGGCGCCATGGACCACAACCTGCTGTTCATCGTGTTGCTCCCCGCGCTCGTCTACAGCTTCGTGGCCTGGACCTCATCACGACTGGGCCATCCCCTGAAACCGATCCCCATGTCCTCGCCGTGGGTCGCCGTGCCGCTGGTGGTCGTGCTGGTCGCCTTCTCCATCGTCCGCAACGTGCCCGGTCCGCTGCACTGGCTCAACTCGGCCACCGCCTGATCGCTCAGTCGACCGAGCCATCAGTCGAGGCGGCGCAGCTCGTCTCGGTAGCGGGGGCCGCGGGCCACATACGACTCGGCGGCGCCGGCGATGAGCAAACCCTGGTGAGCCGACCCGTCACGGAGCTTGGCGGGGACCCCGAGCGCCATCATCCCGCCCGGGACCACCATGGCGTTGGGAACGACGGCGTTGGAGCCCACCAGCCCCCCGGTGCGGACGACGGCGCCGTGCAGCACCACCGAGCCGTTCCCCACCAGGGAACCGTCCTCGATGGTGCAGCCCTCGAGATGCACCATGTGGCCGATCACGCAGCCGTCCCCCACCACGGTCGGGAGCTGCGGGGTGCAGTGCAACACGGAGCCGTCCTGGATGGACGTGCGGGCCCCGATGCGGATCTCGCCGTCGTCGCCCCGCAGCACCGCGCACGGCCACACGGTCGAGTCGGGGCCGATGGTGACGTTGCCGATGATGACGGCCTCGGGATGGATGTAGGCCGTCGGGTCGATCTGCGGGACGCGATCGCCCAGGGCGTAGATGGGCATCGTGGCCTACAGCTGGAAGCGGCCGTAGCCACCGCGGAAGAACAGCAGGGGGCCGCCCTCGCGCAGCACGTCCAGGTCGGTCACGTGGCCGATCACGATGTCGTGGTCACCGGACTGGACGACATCGGCGGTGGTGCAGTCGATGTAGCCCAGCACGCCGTCGATGAGCGGCGAACCGTTCCCCGATCGCTTCCAGCCGATCTCGGCGAACTTGTCCTCGGACTTGCTGGAAAACACCCGGCACACACTCTCTTGGTCCTCGGCCAGGATGTTCACGCAGAACTGCCCGACCGCCCTCAGCCGCGGCCACGTCGACGACGTCTGCCCGATGCAGAACAGCACCTGGGGGGGCTCGAGCGACAGCGAGGCGAACGAGCCGATGGCGGTGCCGGTAGGGGTGCCCTCGTGAGTGGCGGTGATCACGGTGACCCCGGTTGGGAAGTGGCCGAGCACCTGGCGGTACTTGGCCGCGTCGAACGCGGAGGTTTGGGGGGCTCGATCGGTCACGGGGCGAAGGTTAGACGGCGTCAGCGAGAGGAAGCGCCGACGGCACCCAGCGACAAGGTCACACCCTCGGCGGCGGCCACGATCTCGAGATGCGACGACCGGGGCAGCTTCTCGCGGGCTTCCAACAGAATGGAATCAACCATCAGATCGTCGTGACTCGGGTCGTGGTGGAACAGCGCCAAGCGGCGAGCGCCGGCCTGGGCCGCTACGGCGAGCGCGTAGTCGACCGTGCAATGACCCCAGGTCGCCTTCTCCGCGAAATCGGTGGTCGTGTACTGGGCGTCGTGGATCAACAGGTCGGCGCCCTGGCACAGCTCGAGCACGTCGTCAGGAACGGTGAGGCTGCCATCGAGCGGTTGTTGATGGTCAGAGATGTAGACCACCGCCACGCCGTCGCGCTCGACCCGGTAGCCGTTGGTGGGACCGATGTGGGGCACCGACCGCACCGTCACGCCGACGTCGCCGATGGCGAACTCGGTGTTCTCGACCTCATGGAAGCACAACTCACCGGGGAGGTCTGCGACCCGCACGGGGAAGTACGGCGGGCCCATGAACTCGTCGAAGGCGCCGACCAGGGAGCCGGATTCGGGCGAGCAAGCGTAAATGTCGAACGTGGAGTCGGGCCGCAGGATGGGGCTGAAGAACGGCAGCCCCTGGACGTGATCCCAGTGCAGATGGGTGACGAGGGCGTGTCCGTGGAACGGCGTGGTGGTCGGGAGGTCAGCTCCCCAAAAGCGCAGCCCGGTCCCCAAGTCGAACACGATGGGGTCCGCGCCGGGGCAGTCCACCGCCACGCAGGCCGTGTTCCCGCCGTAGCGTTGGTTCGCGGAACACGAGCAGGGAGTCGATCCCCGTACCCCGTAAAACGTCACGTCCAACGAACGTTCACCCCCCGGTGACCTGGCCCACCTAGAACGGCTGGCAGATTACCCAGCGTCGGGGTCCGTGTCCCGCGATGTGACAACTGTCTCGTACCTGCCACGACCCCCCAGCCCGCCCGGTCTCACCCGCCCCGCCCGACCGGGCCGAGCTGAGTAGGGTCGCCGCCATGACCTCCGCTTCCACTCCGGCCGCCATCACCGACGGGCGCATCGAGGCCAACGGACTCAACTTCGCCTACCTCGAAGCGGGCTCCGGTCCCCTGGCGCTGTGCCTGCACGGATTCCCCGACACGGCGTGGGGCTGGCGCCACCTCCTGCCCGCCCTGGCTGACGCCGGGTTCCACGCGGTGGCGCCGTTCATGCGCGGCTACGCCCCGACCGCGGTGCCCGCCGACGGCCACTTCCAGATCGGCGCCATGGTCGACGACGCCAACGCGCTGCACGACGCGTTTGGCGGTGACGGCGAGGCGGTGATCATCGGCCACGACTGGGGGGCGATGGCCACCTACGGCGCCGCCGCCTTCGCCCCTGCCCGGTGGCGTCGGGTGGTGACCGCCGCGGTCCCGCCCTTGGGTGCGGTGACCGGAGCCATGCTGACCTACACCCAACTGCGCCGCTCCTGGTACATGTTCTTCTTCCAGAACCCGCTGGCCGACCTGGTGGTGGGCATGGACGATCTCGAGTTCATCGCCCGGCTGTGGCAAGACTGGTCACCCGGCCACGACGGCACTGAGGACGTGAACCACGTCCGCGAGGCCCTGGGAGATCCCGCCAACCTGGCCTCGGCCCTCGGGTACTACCGGGCCATGTTCCAGCCCGAGCTCCAGATGCCCGAGCTTCAGCCCCAACAGGACGCCTGCAACGCGCCCACCCCCCAGCCGACGCTGTACCTGCACGGGCGCACCGACGGGTGCATGGGCGTCGATTGGGCCGAGGGGGCGCTGGCGTTCCTCCCGGCCGAGGGGTCCCGGGTCGAGATCATCGAAGAGGCAGGCCATTTCCTCCAGGTCGAACAGCCCGCGGTGGTGAACCGCCTGATCATCGAGCACGTGTCGCGGTGACGACATGACCGGGGCAACGACCACGAGACCGGCGTTGAGCGACGGCTTGGTCGCGGTAGTGAAACGTGACTGCCCCACCTGCACGCTGGTGGCTCCCGTGCTCGCCGACCTGGCCGCCCGGCTCGAAGGAACGGGCAGGTCGCTGACCGTGTTCACCCAGGACGACCCCGACTTCCCCGCCGGGGTGGCCCCGGTCGACGACACCGACCTGGACGTGTCCTACCGGCTCGACATCGAGACCGTTCCCACGCTGTTGCAGGTCCAGGCGGGCGCCGAGTCGGGCCGGATCGTGGGGTGGGCCCGCGACGAGTGGCAAGACTTCACCGGATGCGACGACCTGGGTGAGGACCTTCCCGAGTACCGCCCCGGCTGTGGTTCGCTCACCCTCGACCCGGGTCGGGCCGACGAGCTGGCCGTCCGCTTCCATGGCTCACGACTGCGCAGCCGGCGGGTGACCCTGGCGGCCCTCGAGGACGAGATGGAGGCGCTGTTCGACCGGGGGTGGACCGACGGCCTCCCCGTCGTTCCCCCGACGCCGGTGCGGGTCCTGCGGATGCTGGAGGGCACCACCCGTGCCCCTGACGAGGTGGTGGCCGTGGTACCACCGGACCTGGCGGAGTGCACCGTCGAGAAGGTGGCCATCAACGCGGTGCTGGCCGGCTGTCGCCCCGAGTACCTGCCGGTGGTGCTGGCCGCGGTGGAGGCGGCCTGCACCGATGAGTTCAACATGCACGGCCTGCTGGCCACGACGTACTTCAGCGGGCCGGTGGTCATGGTGAACGGGCCCATCACCCGGGCCATCGGCATGAACTCCGGCATCAACGCGCTGGGCCAGGGCAACCGGGCCAACGCCACCATCGGCCGAGCCCTGCAGCTGACCATCCGCAACGTCGGCGGCGGCGTACCCGGAGGCGTGGATCGGGCCGCCCTCGGGAATCCGGGCAAGTACACGTTCTGTTTCGCGGAGGACGAGTCCGGCTCACCCTGGGAGCCGCTGTCGGTCGAGCGGGGCTTCGGGCCCGAGGCGTCGACGGTGACCCTCTTCGCCGGCGAAGGGCCCCGGGGCGTGGTGGATCAACTTTCGCGTGAGCCCGATTCCCTGGCCCGTTCGCTCGCCGCCGGCCTCCGGAGCATCGCTCACCCCAAGCTGGCCCTGGTCTTCGACGCCGTGCTGGTCATCTCACCCGAACACGCGAGGGTGTTCCGCGAGGCCGGCTGGGACAAGGCCCGCCTCCGCCAAGAGTTCGACGACCTCCTCGCCCTCGACGGCAGCGAGATCGTCCGCGGGGCCGGCGGCATCGCCGAAGGCATGCCCGACTTCCTGGCGGGCACGACGGTGCCCAAGTTCCGGGACGGCGGCCTGCTCATCGTGCACGCTGGTGGTGGGGCTGGCCTGTTCAGCTCCGTCATCGGAGGCTGGATGTCCGGGTCCGGCGGTAGTCAACCGATCACCTGGGAGGTACAACCATGACCGCACCTGGTTCGACAACGGCCGAGACCGTGGTGCTCGATCCCACCGGCGAGCGCCACCCGTCTCAGCGCCAGCTGCTGGAACGGCCGAGTTCGCTCGAGGGTGCCACCATCGGTCTGCTCGACATCTCCAAGGCCCGGGGTGACGTGTTCCTCGATCGGTTGGAGGAACACCTCGTGGCCCGCGGCCTGCGGGTGGAGCGGTTCCGCAAGCCGACGTTCACCAAGCCGGCACCCATCGACCTGCGCCACGAGATCTCCACGAAGTGTGACGTCGTCATCGAGGCCCTCGCCGACTGAGGGAGTTGCACGTCGTGCAGTGTGCACGACATCGCCGATCTCGAGGCTCGGGGGGTGCCGGGGG
Source organism: Candidatus Neomicrothrix sp. UBA4742 (assembly GCA_002403895.1). Lineage (GTDB taxonomy): Bacteria > Actinomycetota > Acidimicrobiia > Acidimicrobiales > Acidimicrobilacustridaceae > UBA4742. The sequence goes on along the minus strand of DHIQ01000089.1, from coordinate 2,372 downwards.
TGTTCCTGGCCTCGACCGAGTTCATAGATGCTGCCCAGGCCCAAGCTGAGGCCATCGGCTTCCAACCGGCGCGGGTGTTCGTCCCTCACCCCATCCAGGACCGCACCGACGACGAGATGCGGTCCCTGGCTGACGCCGCCATCGACGCGGTCCTGGCCGCCATCACCGCTCCCCCGGGCTGATCCCCGCGCTCGGGGAGGACGCTCTACGGGAGGGTGAGGGTGCCGTCGTCGTGTTCGACGGCCAGTCCGTCGCGCACCAGCGACGCCACCGCGGCCGCAGTGCGGGTGGGGTCATCGGGCCAGCCGGCGGCCGACGCGATCCCCGCCGGCTCCAGCCGACCGTCGTGACGAAGGCGGTCGACCAAGCGGCCGCGACCCTGGCGGTCCGAGCCTTCGAAGCGCGACTGCCCGGAACCGGAGCCGGCCGAGCCCCGGGCCGGGTCGGGGGCAGGGTTGCCCGCCCGGTGCCATGTGCAGCCCAGGGCGACCGGGCACACCCCGCAGTCAGGCGCCCGGGACCGGCACACCGTGGCACCGAGGTCGAGAACCGCCTGGTTCCAGACCCAGCCCTGCCCCGGCGGGACGGCCTCATCGGCCCGCGCCTGCACCTCTGCCGCCCGCAACGAGTGGCCCGCGGTGCGGGCCAGGACCCGCGCCGCGTTGGTGTCGACCACACCGACATCGCGCTCGTGGGCGAACGCCAGCACCGCTCGAGCCGTGTAGGGCCCGATGCCGGGAAGGGTCATGAGCCCGGCAAGGTCGTCGGGTAGCTGACCGTCATGTTCCTCGACGACGAGGCAGGCGGCGCGGTGCAGGTTCACCGCCCGGCGGTTGTAGCCGAGCCCCTCCCACCGAATGACGACGTCGCCGGCGCTCCCCGCCGCGCAGCTGGCCACCGTGGGGAAGCGCTGGAGGAAGACCCGGTACTTGGGTACCACCCGGCTCACCTGGGTCTGTTGCAACATCAACTCGCTGACCAGCACCGCCCACGGATCCCGAGTGTGACGCCAGGGCAGGTCGCGCCAGGTGTCAGCCGACCATTCGAGGAGCCTCGCCTGGAACGGGGTCAGATCCGCTGACACCAGAACACGTCGGTGAAATAGGGGAAGGTGAACCGTTCGCGCCCCGCCAGGTCGGGATGGGAGCTGGCCAGGCCGGCCACCTCGTCGAGACAGGCCTGGCGAGCGTCATCGTCGAGGGCGGACACGAAGCTGGTGGACGCGGCCCGCTGGACGAGGAGCTCAGGAGTCAGCTCATGGCCGTAGATGAAGCGCTCGTGGCGTAGCGCGGCGAAACCGCCGGCGCCGGCCACCACCGCCGACCAGTCGGTGCCGTCCTCGTAGGGCTTCTTGCCTGCGGCGGCGACCTGGATCTCCCTGAAGCGACGCACCCAGTCCACGCTCGTGTCTTGCACGTTCCACACCAGGGCCAGTCGGCCCTCGGGCCGCACCACACGATGGATCTCGGCCAGCGCCGCCGGCGCATCGAACCAGTGGAAGGCCTGGGCGGCAACGGCCCCGTCGACACTGGCGCCATCGAGCGGGATGACCTCGGCCGTGCCGTCGAGCACGGTCACCCCCGCCACCGAGTCCTCGAGCTGGGCGCGCATGGCGGCGACCGGCTCGACGGCCACCAGGGCCACGCCCGAGGGCGCCAGCAAGCGGGTGAACTTGCCCGTGCCGGCGGCCAGGTCCAGGACCCGACGCCCCGGCCCGAGACCGAGCACCTCGACCACCAGGTCGACGGCGGCGGCGGGGTAGGACGGCCGCGACTGTTCGTAGTCGTGGGCGCCACGCCCGAACCCGACGACCGCCGTACGGTTCAGAGGCAAGCCCGCCTCAGCGGCGAACCGCTTCGGGTCGTCGGTTCCGCTCACCGGATCAGGTCTCCGGACCGGCCCAGATGCTCTCGTCGTAGGGACGCCCCCGCGGCGGGGCGAACTCGGCCTTCCACACCATGACCTTGCGCCGGAAATAGCAGACCTCCTCGCCCCGCTGATTGATGCCCTTCGACTCGACGGTCACGATGCCCCGGTCGGGCTTGGAGGACGACTCCTTCTTGGCCAGCACCCGGGTCTCGGCGTAGATGGTGTCGCCGTGGAAGGTGGGGCGCTTGTGGGACAGCGTCTCGACCTCGAGGTTGGCGATGGCCTTGCCGCTCACGTCCGGGACGCTCATGCCGAGCGCCAGCGAATACACCAGGTTGCCCACCACCACGTTGCGACCGAACTGCGTGGCCTGTTCGGCGTAGTGGGCGTTCGTGTGGAGCGGATGGTGGTTCATGGTGATCATGCAGAACAGGTGGTCGTCGTACTCGGTGATGGTCTTGCCGGGCCAGCTGTCTCTTATACACATCTCCCAGCCCACGAGA
>DHIQ01000009.1:5935-9467 GCA_002403895.1 Candidatus Neomicrothrix sp. UBA4742 | reverse complement strand
CTACGACCCGCCGAACTTCTCCTGGCCGTTCGGCACCCACATCTGTGTGGTGGAGGTCGACGAGGAGACCGGAGCCGTCGAGGTCGTCAAGTACGTGGCCGTCGATGACTGCGGCAACCAGATCAACCCGCTCATCGTCGAAGGCCAGGTCCACGGAGGTGTGATCCAGGGGATGGCTCAGGCTCTGTTCGAAGAGGCGGTCTACGACGCTGACGGCAACCTCACCACGTCGACGCTGGCCGACTACCTGGTCCCGGGGGCGTCGGATGTTCCCAACATCACCACCGGCAGCACCATCACCCCGAGCCCGACCAACCCGCTCGGGGTGAAGGGCATCGGCGAGGCCGGCACCATCGGCGCCGCCCCCGCCGTCATCAACGCCATCGTCGACGCCTTGGCCCCCCTCGGGGTCACCGACGTCGCTATGCCCGCATCACCCCAGACCGTCTGGGCCGCCATCGCCGCGGCCCGGGGAGGAGACCGATGATCCCCGCCGCCTTCGACTACCAGCGCGCCGAGTCCGCCGAGCAAGCCATCGCCCTGCTCACCGAGCACGGCGACGACGCCAAGCTCTTGGCCGGTGGGCACTCGCTGCTTCCCCTAATGAAGCTCCGCCTGGCGTCACCGTCGGTACTCATCGACGTCGGCCGGCTGAGTGAACTGTCCTACGTCCGCGACCGCGGCGACCACATCGCCATCGGGGCGTTGACCCGCCATCGCGACCTTCAGACCTCCGCCTTGTTGCAGGCCGAGGTGCCGATCCTGCCGCATGCCGCCGGCCACGTCGGCGACCCCCAGGTCCGCCACCGTGGCACCATCGGGGGCTCGCTGGCCCACGCCGACCCGGCGTCGGACCTGCCGGCGGTGGTCCTGGCGCTGGGGGGCACCCTGATAGCCAAGGGACCGAACGGCGAACGGGCGATAGCCTCCTCGGACTTCTACCAGGGATTCCTGGAATCCGCCCTCGAGCCCGACGAGCTGCTCACCGAGATCCGCGTGCCCAAGGTCGGCGGTGCGGGCTGGTCGTTCCAGAAGTTCAACCGACGGGCCCAGGACTGGGCCATCGTCGGCGTGGCCCTGGTACGCAACAACGGTGCGTCGGGAGTTGGATTGGTCAACATGGGCTCGACTCCGATCTTCGCCCAAGGGGTGGTCGACGCCATGAACGCCGGCGCGTCGGCGACGGACGCGGCCGAGCACGCCGCCGACGATGCCGAACCCCAGTCCGACATCAACGCCTCAGTGGAGTACCGCACCCATCTGGCCAAGGTCCTGGTGCGGCGCGCCCTCGAGGAAGCGGGCGGCTGACCGGCTGAATCATGCCACTCGGGCGTCTTCGTCATCGGGCGGCAACGTCAACGATTCATCCATCACCTGGCCGGCGGTAGCCGCGGCCTGCGTGAAGTAGAGCGTGGTGACCAGCTCCACCATCTCGCGATCACTCCGCGCTCACTCCGCGCTCAGCCGCGGTGCCTGAGGCGAGCGTGACGAGCGGGCCAGGGTGACCAGGGCCTGGGCCGTCTCGACCTGCAGTTCGGGTAAGGCGTCGGGCTCGTGCCAGGCGACCTGGTCGATCTCGGGCGAACACGGCCGGACCTGGTCGGCCGCCGCCTCGGACACCGGTCGGGCCCGGTAGACGAGGTCGACGCGCTGTGGGATGGGGTCGACCACCACCGCCGGTTCGCCGACCAGTTCGATGGCCAGGCCGACCTCCTCGGCTACCTCGCGGCGTACTCCGTCTGCCGGCGATTCACCCCGTTGCAATAGCCCGCCGGGGACGCCCCAACGTGACCGATAGGCCTGGCGCACCAACAGCAACGAGCCGTCGGCGCGCTCGATAACCGCAATAGCTCCGACAGTGAACGACGGGGCGACGAGTCGCACCGTCCAGCGTCGCAAAACCGTGGGCAGGGCGCCGTATACGTTCAGCGCGACGCGATGGAGCCCGGGGTGCACCCTGGCAGCTTAGGAGCGCACCGGCGCCAACCTGCGGAGCGTCCCGCCTCCGCGGACGGGCGATGAACGCGCCGAGGGAATGACCGGCGTTCAGGTCGGGCCCTTGAAGGTCGCCCGGGCCGCCACCAGCTCGACCAGCAGCTCGGGGGTTGCTGCCGCCAAGGGCGTGCGGCGAGCGTCGTGGTCCAACACGACCAGGTCGCGGCCTTGGGCATCGGCCACCACGGCCCCGGCCTCCCGACACACGAGCATCCCTCCCAGGTAGTCCCAGGAACCGTGGGCGTCCCAGCTGCAGTCGAGATACCCGTCGAGTATGCCGGCGGCCACGGCGCACAAGTCGAGAGCGGCCGCCCCCAGTGCCCGGTATTGCCGCCAACCGAGGTACGTCGGGGCATGGCCCGACAGGCCCACCAGGGAATCCCCCAGCGAGACAGAGGCAGTCGGGTGGATGGCGACGTCGTTGCGGGTGGCGCCCGCGCCTCGTACTGCCTCGTAACGCTCCCCCGACACCAGGTTGACCACCAGCGCCGCCCGGGGGCCGTCTGCGTCCACCGCGCACAGGCTGGTGGCATACCACGGCACGCCACGCGACGCATTGGTGGATCCGTCGAGTGGATCCATCACCACCACCAGCTCGGCGTCGGGGCGATGGCGGCCCGACTCCTCGCTCAACACCCCCACACCGGCCCGCTCCAGGACGGCCAAGCCGGCGGCGTCGGCGACCAGGTCGCTACGATATTGCCCGTCACGGGTGCCGGCCAGGCTCCAGTCGGCGAGTCCGCCCAGGGCGCCACCGATGGCCTCGGCCGTGTCGTGCAGGAGCCCCTGGAGGTCGTCGTCTTCCACGAAGAGGCGACGGTAGCCGTCCCGGGCCAGCCGTGGCAGGCTGGGACCCCATCACCCCAGGAGCCGGTTGCCTTGGCCGTCATCGACGTGGCTGGATTCGTCGCCGATCTGAAGGACCACGCCGTCGATCATCAGTTCCATGTGCACGACGAGCGCCATTTCGTCGAGACCTACTCGCTGCGCCAGGCATGGGAGGTCGATCTGCACCCCGAGGACGCGTGCGGTGGCCCCCTCGACCTCCACCTGGCACTCGAGGTGGAACCACGCACCCTCCTCACGTTCGAGGACCGTATGTTCGAGATGGCCGAGGGCGCCGATCCACCCGAGGGCTTCGTCTTCCCGCTGGCGTTCACCTGGGTGCTGCCCCCGCTCCCCAATGGGCCCGATCTGTTGGTGCTCGCCACCGAAATGGCCGGGATCGGCGGGACGGACCTGCCCCTCGAGGTCTCGGCCATCGACTCGTTCGCCTCGGTCACTGATGCCGCCGAGCGCAGCCTCACCATCGTCTCGCGGGTGGAGGTCGGGCTGGACCGAATCTTCCTCGGCCAGGAACAGCTGTGTGACATCCTCGACCGGTGTCATGAGGTGAGCAGCTTCCTCCTCGACCGGGCGCCGGTCTGGCTCGACGAACGGTGAGGTCGTGACCGGCGGGATGCGCCTGGTCGACTTCAGCTCCGACGACCTCACCCCGGTGCTGGCGGAGATGGCTCCCCTGGGGCGGTCCCGCGTG
>DHIQ01000009.1:0-5690 GCA_002403895.1 Candidatus Neomicrothrix sp. UBA4742 | reverse complement strand
CCCCTGGGGCGGTCCCGCGATGGGTGGGTCAACGTGAGGCCGCGCCCCGACGAGGACCCGGCCGAGTTCATGAACGAGTTCGCCCCCACGCCGGTGCCCTCGCCCCTGGGCGTGTTCGGCCGGCGCCGGGCCATCACCGTCGAGGGCACCTGGATCCCCGGCCGGGTCGCCAAGCGAGGGGTCGAGCCGGCCTCGGTGGGACTGGAGCATCCCGCCGGCCGGTTCGCCGTGCGCCAGCTCCGCGACGCGGGCTGCCCGTTGCCGGCGGGCTGGAAGGTCGTGGTGGACCACGCCCGCCGCGGCCTCGTTCTGAGTGTGCCGGACGGGGACGACTCCGAGGCCGGACACGAGCTCATCTTGTCGTGGCTGGTGCGGGCGGCGACGACGTTGGCCCTGGTGCCGGTCACCGGCCGCTGGCAGGCCGAGATCCACCACCGCTGACGCCAGCGACACCCGAGCGGCGGTCAGCCGCCGATCAGCTGAGGGGCACCTGATCGGATGCAGAGTCGGGCTCGGCGTGGTGCTCGAGAGCGGACGTCTCCTCGAGGTCGTCGCGCAGGTTCAGCGTGTAGAGCAGGATGAACGACGGGATCAACACGATGGCGCCGATTCCAAGGCTCACGAGAATGGCGGTGAGCGTGGCGTCGGGGGCGGCGGCCTGGTCGATGGTGAGCGTGCCCTCCAACAGGTACGGATATTGCCCGACGCCCCATCCCCAGATGACGGCGGTGACGGCCAGGGCGGCGGCGATGCGCGCCAGTGCGAACCGGCCGGTCCACAACAGCGCCATGGATCCCACGCCGGCCGCCGCCGAGATCACGATGAGCGGCAAGCCGCGATGGGTCAACTGCTCGGCCAGCATCGGCGAATCGCTGCGCACCACGCCGATACCCACGAGGGCCACCAGACCGGTCACCAGCCCCATGGCGAGCGCCCGCGTGCGGAAGGCGGCGCACAGGTCGCTCCGGCCCCGTCGATCGGCATCGGCGGTGAGGAACACCGCGGCCAGGTACGCGCAGGTGACCACGGCCAGCATGCCGCCCAGCACCCCGAGCGGGTTGAGCCAACTTGTCACCGGGTTGCCCGCCGCGTTGCCGACGGGTACCCGACCGGAGGCAATGGCGCCCGCCACCGCCCCGAGGAAGAACGGCGTGACCAGCGACGACAGGGCGAACGAACCGCCGTAGAGCCGCTGCAGCCGCACCGGATCGACGAGCTTACGCAGGGCAAACCCTGAGCCTCGCAGGATGATCCCCACCGCCACCAGGGTCAGGGGGATGAACAGCGTCGACATGATGGAGGCGAACGCGGGCGGAAAGCAGGTCCACAACACCACCAGCACGAAGATGAGCCAGACGTGGTTCGTCTCCCACACCGGCCCGATGGCCTGTTCGATGAGGACCCGTTGCGGGCGTCCTCGCTCGGGGCCCCCGGCCAACAGATCCCAGAATCCGGCGCCGAAGTCGGCGCCGCCCAGCACGGCGTAGGCGGTGATCCCCACGAACAGCACTACGACGACGGTGTCGGGCAGGGTCATACCGGAACCTCGTCCACCGCTGACTCGACCGCAGCAGGCCGGCCGGGACCGCCCAGTTCGTCGTCGATCTCGTCGGTGAACTCAGCTGGCAGCTGCGCCCCAGCCAAGCCGCGCAGGACAGCCACCAGCGCCACGATCAGCCCGGAGTAGACGGCGATCACGAGAAAGAGGCCCCACTCCAGGCCGTTGGCGTTGCTGGCGGCGTCCTTGGTGCGCATGAACCCGTAGACGATCCAGGGTTGGCGCCCCACCTCGGTCACGATCCATCCGAACCACAACGCCAGCACCGCGCCCGGCCCGGCGGCGACGGCGGCCCGGTAGAACCAGCGGGTCCGCGGCAGGCGGCGCCGGCGCCACCACACGATGGCGAACCAGGTGGCCAGGGCGGCCAGGGCGGTGCCGATACCGACCATCGCATCGAAGGACAGGTGCGCGACGTTCACCGGCGGCTGCTCATCGGGCGGGATCTGGTCGAGACCGGTCACGATGGCATTCGGGTCTCGGTAGGCCAGGAACGAGCCCAGGCCGGGGATCTGGATCGCCCATTTCAGCTGGCCGTCCACCACGATCCCGCCGATGTTCTCGGGGGCGTTGGACTCGGTGGTCAGGTCCGCCTCGAGGGCGGCGAACTTGGATGGCTGGGTGGTGACGACATGGCGAGCAATGGCGTCACCGGACACCAACTGCACGGGCACGAACACACACCCGAACGTGAACGAGACGAGGAAGGCGACGCGGTGGTAGCGATGACGCTCGCCCTTCAACATCTTGAATCCGTAGACCATGGCCATCAGGAAGCCGGTCACGATGAAGGCCGCAAACAGCATGTGGACGAACTCGTAGCGCGTGGTCCCGTTGCCGAAGATGGCCTTCCACGGGTTGATGTCGATCGGCTTGCCGGTGTCGTCGAGCGTGAAGCCGGTGGGCTCGTTCATCCACGAGTTCACCGTCATGACGAACAGGGCGGCGATGATCCCTGAGATAGCGATGGGGATGGCGAAGAGGATGTGGGTTCGGGAGGGGAACCGATCCCAGCTGTAGAGGTAGATGGCGATGAACACGGCTTCGGTGAAGAAGCCGATGCCTTCGATGGCGAAGGCGACACCGAACACCGCTCCCCACTTCGACATCCAGGCTGGCCACAGGATCCCGAACTCGAAGCTCAGGATGGTGCCCGAGACGGCGCCCACCGCGAAGAGCACACCCACTGCCTTGGACCAGCGGCGAGCCATGACCTCGTACACCCGGTCGCCGGTGCGGATGAAACGCCACTCGGCGATGAGCAACAACATCGGCAGGCCCATGCCCAGGCACGAGAACACGATGTGGAACCCGAGCGAGATGGCCATCTGTTCTCGCAGAAAGAACAGGTCAGTCGCGGCCAGCACCACTTCGCCGAGTGTAGGGGAACCGTGGCCCAGCCGAACTCAGTGGACCGTCACCCGGGCGCCGAGGCCACGCAGTTTGCCCGGCATGTCGGCGTAGCCACGCTCGATGTAGTGCACGTTGTGCACCGTCGAGGTGCCATTGGCCAACAGGGCCGCCATCACGTAGGCGAAGCCGGCCCGCAGGTCAGGGATAGCCAGCGGTGCGGCTTGCAGCGGGGTCGGCCCCATGACCACCGCCGAATGCTTGAAGTCCCGAGCCGCGAATCGACACGACCGGCTACCGAGACACTGGCTCGTCAGGGTGATGTCGGCCCCCATGGCGCTCAACGCCTCGGTGTAGCCGAACCGGTTCTCGTACACGGTCTCGTGGATCACCGACGGCCCTTCGGCCTGGGTGAGCAGCACCACGAGAGGCTGTTGCCAGTCCGTCATGAACCCGGGGTGGACGTCGGTCTCCAGGTGATAGCCGGCGAGCTTTTCGCCGGTGGCGAAGAATCGGATGGCCTCGGCGGTGACCTCGAATCCGCCCCCGACCCGGCGGATCGTGTTCAGGAACGTGATGAGATGATCCTGACGGGCACCGTGGATGGTCACATCCCCGCCGGTGGCCACTGCCGCCGCCGCGAACGAGGCGATCTCGATGCGGTCGGGCACCACCCGGTGGGTGGCACCGTGGAGGGCGTCGACGCCCTCGACGATGATGCGGCGATCGACATCCACCAGGATCACGGCGCCCATCTGTTGCAGGAACAGAATGAGATCGATGACCTCGGGCTCCATGGCCGCGTTCTCGATCACGGTGGTGCCCTTGGCGGTAACGGCCGCCAGGACGAGGTTCTCGGTGGCACCCACCGACGGATACGGGAGCCGGTGATGACAACCCACCAGCCGGTCACTGCGGGCCACGAACGAGGTCGAGGAGTACTCGATCTCGGCTCCCATGGCCTCCAGACCGGCGACGTGGAAGTCGACCGGCCGATCGCCGATGCGACACCCGCCTACGAGCGGCACGCTGGCCTCGCCCACCCGGTTCAACAGCGGGCCCATGAACAGGATCGGGATGCGGTTCACCCCGGAGTACTGCTCGGACACGACCGACGAGGTGATCTCCGGGGTGCGCAGCCGGAGCTCGTCCTGAGCCAGCCATTCGACCTGGGTGCCGAGCTCGCGCAGCATGCCGAGGATCAATTCGACCTCGTTGATGCGGGGCACGTTGGATAGCACGCAGGGCTCGGTGGTGAGCAAACTGGCGACCAGCTGCTTGGTGACGGCGTTCTTGGCCCCGGCCGGCGTCACCTCACCGTGGAGCGATACGCCACCGCTGATCTCCCAGTAGTGGTCGGTGGCAACGGCCACGCCCTCATCCGACATACGGTCGACTGTACTGCTGCTCAGAGGCGCCCGGCACGGACGGGCAGGCCGATCCGAACCTCGACGCCGGCCGACCAGTGGACGAGCGGCGGGCCCGCCGCGGCGGGCAGCCCGGCGGCGGTGATCAGGTCCTGGTCGAGGTGGAGCACGCGGGCGTGGCGGAGGGGCCAGGGCGGGTGCTCGGCCCGGGTATGACGCAGGCCGTCGGAGGTGGAGCTGGAGAGTTGCCAGCGAGCGGTGAGCCAGTGCTCGAGGTCGGTGGCCTCGCCCGGCAGGTAGGGCGCACCGATCTCGATGGCGGCGCGACAGCGGGCACCGGTGGGACCGGGCCAGCGCCGCTGGCTGGCATAGGAGATCACCGGTCCGGCCCGACTGACCTCCATGTGCGACCAGAAATACGGCAGGTGATACGTCGCTCGGGCCATGGCGACGGCAGCCAACCGGGACGCATCCAGTGACAGGAACCACACACCGCTCGTGCCGTCAGGGGCCGTCACGTAGGTGCGGACGTTCGTCTCGGGGAAATGGGAGAGCCAAGGGATCGTCGGGGCGTGGGGCAGCGTGACCTGCATGCGGAACGGGACGAGACCGACCCAGGCCGACCCGTCGAACGTCTCCACCCACAGCCCGTCGGGCAGCAGCCGCTGCACGAGGTCTGGGTCGTAGCGCCAGTGCAGAAAGGTCAAGTCGTTCCATTGGTGAATCTGACACGCCCGGCGGACGGGCTGAGGACACCAGGGCCCCGGCCGGACGGCGGCTGCAGATGTGAGCGTCTTCATGACCGAATCATACGTACGTATGATTCGGTTCGTGCAAATCGGTCCTCCCCCACGGTGCTTCTTTGGAACCTGCACGGGGTGGGCCTGGGTGGGATCGAACCACCGACCGAGGGATTATGAGTCCCCTGCTCTGACCACTGAGCTACAGGCCCGCGGTGGTGCAGACTACGAAAAACGACGCAGCCCCGCGACCAGTTCGGGTCACGGGGCCAATATGGCTCCGGGGGTGGGGCTCGAACCCACGACCCACGGATTAACAATCCGTTGCTCTGCCAGCTGAGCTACCCCGGAAGGCCGAGGTCGCAGGTTAGCAAAGCCTGGACCAGTCCCATGACGGCCCGGTGGGTCCTGGAGCATGAGTAGCGAACCGAGATGCAGCCGTAGATGTGTCGCGCCTGGCGGATCGAGGGATCCGGAACCGCTCGGTACGGCTTGGTGAACTGACACTGGGGAATCTTCGTCAGCTCGGACCAGTAGGCAATTGCTCCCTCGAGATCGAGACCCTCGTGGAGATAGAGGGCCAGTCGGAGGCGCTCCTCGTCGACCTCGAAGAAGTGGCGCAGCCAGGCGCAGAAGACCACGACCATTCGCGGATCGGAGTTGGCAAAGGCGACA
>DHIQ01000015.1 GCA_002403895.1 Candidatus Neomicrothrix sp. UBA4742 | reverse complement strand
GTGGAGCTGGAGGGAATCGAACCCTCGTCCGCCAAGCGGTTACCACCCGTGCTACGACCATTCCCGGTTTACGGCTCTACGGCTGCCGTCCCGCCGGGTCGGGTGAGCTTGCGCTCACCGCCGGATCTTTCTCCGATGTCAACGGTCTTTTCTCGTCGTCAGCGGTCTCTCCCTGCCGTCCTCCACTGCTTCTGTTGCCGGGCTGCAGTGGACAGGCCCCGCGTGCCATTACTGGTCGCTGTGACTCTCATACCACCTAAAAATTAGGCAGCGAGAGCGAACTCGCCATTGGCGGTTCTGTTTGTGCCCCGTTTTAGGAGTCTGAGCAACTCCGGTCGCACGATGTGGCTTCCAGTCTCAACGTCGAAACCGATCAGCCCCATGTATGTCCTGCTATTCAGTTGTGTCCTGCCGGAAGCAGGGACGCCAAGCCTACCGGGTCGGGGACGCTTGCCCCCAGCACTTACTGGCCCTTGCCGGTACGGACGTTGGACATGGCCCGGGCGGCGTCGCGGTCGGCGTCGCGTTTGGCGATGACCTGGCGCTTGTCGTACTGGCGGCGGCCCCGTCCGATCCCGAGCTCGAGCTTGGCCCGGCCGTCCTTGAAATAGAGCGAGAGCGGTACCAGGGTGAGCCGTTCCTGGTCGAGTCGCGACTGGATCTTGGTGATCTCCCCTTTGTGCAGGAGCAGTTTGCGCTGGCGATCCAGCAGATGGCCGTCCGATGCGCCCGAGTGGCTGTAGGGCGTGATGTGTAGCCCGACCAACCAGATCTCGCCGTTGTCGATGCGGGCGAAGCTCTCGGCCAGTTGCACCTTCGCTTCACGCAGCGATTTCACCTCACTGCCCTGCAAGACGATGCCCGCCTCGAACGTGTCGAGGATCTCGTAATCGCGCCGTGCCTGACGGTTGGTGGCGACGGCTCGGGGGCCGGCGGGGGTCGACTTGGGAGCCATAGGGGACCCGAGGCTATCCGCGAGAGCGAGGCCTTCCCGTCGGCCCATCCTCGGGGGGCGTAGCTCGCCGTCGCGCCGGGGTGGCCCGGTAACCTGCGGGCATGCGCATCGGATTGTCAGGTGGGGCGGCGACCCCGGACGCCATGGTCGACCAAGCGGTGCGGGCCGAGGCTGACGGCTTCACCAGCCTTTGGTACGCCAGCGCCATCGGCGGTGACCCACTCATGGCCATGGCCCTGGCCGGGCGGGCCACCACGTCCATCGAACTCGGCACCTCGGTCCTGCAGACCTACACGTCGCACCCCGTGCTCATGGCCGCTCGGGCGGCGTCGGTGGTGGCCGCCATGGGCCGGGCCGGGTTCACGCTGGGCATAGGGCCCTCCCACCGGCCCCCGATCGAGGACGCCTACGGGATGTCATATGCCCACCCCGGCCGCCACACCGAGGAGTACGTCCACGTCCTGACCGCGCTGTTGCGTGGTGGCCCCGTCGACTTCGACGGCGAGGATTTCCAGGTGCACACCGCGACGCCGCCTGGTGGGCCGGTCTTCCCGGTCCCGGTCCTGGTCTCGGCCCTGGCGCCACGGCTGTTGCGGGTCGCCGGCGAGCAGGCCGACGGCACCATCCTGTGGATGGGTACGGCGGCGGCCATCGAGACCCATGTGGCGCCGAGGATCCGAGTGGCGGCATCGGCCGCAGGCCGGCCCGAACCGCGCATCGTCGCCGGACTCCCGGTGGCCGTCCATGACGACAGCGACGAAGCGAGAACGGCCGCCGCGCTGCTCTTCGCCGGCTACGGCGAGCTGCCCAACTACCGACGTCTGCTGGACCTCGGACGGGCCGACGGTCCCGGCGACGCGGCCGTTGTGGGTGACGAGGCGACGGTGACGTCGTCCATCCAGGGGCTGTTCGATGCCGGCGCCACCGATGTGTGGGCGGCGATCTTCCCCGTGGGCGCCGATCGCGCCGCGTCCCGGGCTCGCACCCGCGCCCTGCTCCGCGACCTCGCCACCCAGGCCTGACCGCGGTGGACGCCGACGATCTCGCCACCCGGCCGCTCGCGGCCGACAACGTCGGGTTGCTCGAGGGCCTGACCACGACTCGGTCCATCCGCCGCTACCGCGACGAACCGGTGCCCGACGACGCGCTGCGGGACATCTTCTTCGCCGCCACTCGGGCGCCGAGTGGCTCGAACCGTCAGCCGTTCCGGTTCGTGGTCTTGCGCGACGGTCCGGTGGCGCTCCAAGCCCGGCGTCTGCTGGGGGAGAGTGCCCGTGCGTTCTGGTCGGCCAAGGCCACCCACGACGGCTACGACAAGGGCTCGGGGACCGATCCCACCACCCCGAAGGCCCGCATGGCCCGCACCATGCAGCGCTACGTTGATTCCTTCGAGCAGGCCCCAGTGGTGATCCTGCCGTGTCTGGTACGTCACCGGGCGGACGACCCGGGCCAAGGCGGGTCGATCTACCCGGCTTGTCAGAACCTGCTGCTGGCCGCACGCGCGTTGGGCTACGGCGGAGTGCTGACCGGCTTCCACGACGGCGTTGTCAGCGAGCTCGGTGAGCTGCTGGGGCTGCCCCACCAGGCCTGGATCGCCGGTACCATCACCCTCGGCCGGCCTGAGGGCTCCCACGGTCCGGTCCGTCGCCGACCTCTGTCGGAGCTGGTCTTCGAGGACGCCTGGGGTCAGCCCGCCCCGTGGGCCGTCGACCCGCCGGGCACCTCCCACACGGCGGCGGGTCCGCCCCGGCCCGGCCGGTAGCCTCACCGCCGATGTTGCGCCTCAACCACCAGAGCTACCTGGCCATGATCGGCCACCTGTACGACGGGCTTCCCGACGAGGCCTGCGGGCTCATCGCCGGACATCCCGCCATCGGTCGGGTCGACCGCTTCTACCCGACCCGCAACGCGGCGGCCTCGAGCCGCGTCTACACCGTTGATCCCAAGGACCAGCTGCGTGCCGATCGCGATGCCGAGGAACGCGGCATCGAGATCCTCGGGGTGGTGCACAGCCACACCCATACCGAGGCCTACCCCTCGCCCACCGATGTGGCCGAGGCCCCCGACCCGAGCTGGCACTACGTCATCATCTCGCTCAAGCGCGAGGAGCCCGTGCTGCGCAGCTACCGCATTCTCGACGGGAAGATCACCGAAGAGCCCGTTGTTGTGGACCGTGGGTAGATTCCCTACCGTTGGGGTCAACAATTGATCCACCCCCGCCCATTACCCGCCAATTGCCGCACGCCGGCCTGATCCCCACCGCACCCGGGAGCCCCATCCGATGGCTGTGTTCAACTCGGTACTCGAGATGATCGGCAACACGCCGATCGTCGACGTGAGTCAACTCAGCCCCAACCCGAACGTGCGGATCCTGGGCAAGATGGAAGGCCAGAACCCCGCCGGGTCGGTCAAGGATCGCATTGCTCTCAACATGATCCTGGAGGCCGAGGCGGACGGCAGTTTGAGCCCCGGTCAGCCCATCATCGAGCCGTCGTCGGGGAACACCGGCATCGCCCTGGCCATGATCGCCAAGCTGCGGGGCTACCCGATCAAGATTGTGTTGCCCGAGAACGTATCCATT
>DHIQ01000205.1 GCA_002403895.1 Candidatus Neomicrothrix sp. UBA4742 | reverse complement strand
ACGCCGTACGGCCTGTCGGCCGGGGTGTGGACCGAGAAGGGGTCGCGGATCCTATGGATGGCCCAGGGCCTGCGGGCCGGGGTCATCTGGGCGAACACGTTCAACCGGTTCGACCCGGCGTCCCCGTTCGGCGGGTACAAGGAGAGCGGGTTCGGGCGGGAGGGCGGGCTGCACGGCCTGGAGCCCTACCTGCGGCTCGCAGCGCCCGGCTCCCCCAACGGGGGTGGTCACCGGTGACCGACCGGGTCGGTGTCCGCAAGACGTACAAGCTGTACATCGGTGGGGCGTTCCCGCGAAGCGAGTCCGGACGGAGCTACCCGGCGGTGGGGCCGGGTGGCGACATCCTGGCCCGGCCGGCGCGCGGGAGCCGGAAGGACCTTCGCGAGGCCGTCGTATCGGCCCGTGGGGCTTGGAAGGGCTGGGCCGGCGCCACGGCGTACAACCGCGGCCAGATCCTGTACCGCGTGGCCGAGCTGATGGAGGGCCGGCGTGAGCAGTTCGTCGCCGAGCTGATGCGGTCGGGCAGCGAGGAGGCCGAACGCGAGGTCGACGCGTCGATCGATCGGTGGGTCTGGTATGCGGGGTGGTCCGACAAGGTCCACCACGTCATGGGCACGGTGAACCCTGTGGCCGGTCCGTACTACAACTTCACGTTCCCAGAACCGACCGGCGTGGTGGGAGTGGTCGCGCCGGAGGAACCCGCGCTGCTCGGACTCGTCTCCCGGCTGGCCCCGGCCGTGGTCTCCGGCAACACGGTGGTGGTGCTGGCCAGTGAATCGAAGCCGCTGCCCGCGGTCACGCTGACCGAGGTCCTGGCCACGTCCGACGTGCCGGGTGGCGTGATCAACGTCCTGACCGGCTACAAGCGCGAGCTCGTCCCGTGGCTGGCCGGGCACATGGACGTGAACGCGATCGATCTGACCGGGGTGCCCGACGACCTGGGGGCCGAGGCCGAGGAAGCCGCAGCCGGGAACGTGAAGCGCACCGTGCGTGCGGCGAACGGGCCCGCGGAGTGGTTCGCGGATGCCGCGCAGAGCCCCTACGCCGTGACGGACTTCATGGAGATGAAGACGGTCTGGCATCCCATGGGCGCCTGAGCGGATCGCGGCTGCCCGGGCTTGCGCTGGCGGGACGGATGCATGAAGCTAGCGCGAGCCGAGGGGGTAGGGACCGTACGGCCCGGTCGGTTGCTGCGCCGGATCAACTGGCGCGGAGGGGATGAAGCGGCGGGACAAGGAGGTCGTATGAAGCGAGCAGTTCGGCTCGTGGCGGTTCTGGGTGTGCTGATGCTCCTGGCGGGAGCGTGCAGCAAGAAGACCCCGACATCTGGGGGAAGCTCAGGTACCAGCCCGGCGGCCAAGATCAAGATCGGCATGGTCTACGACCTGGCCGGCCGAGGCGACCATTCGTTCAACGATTCGGCGTATGCCGGGTTGCAGAAGGCACAGAAGGACTTCCCCAACATCCAGGTGAAGGACCTGACGCCCGTGGCCAGCGGCGCCAACCGTGAAGCCCTGATGCGCCTGCTGGCCCAGCAGGGGTACAAGCTCATCTGGGGCAACGGGTTCGCGTTCCAGGACGCTTGCGTGGCGGTGGCGAAAGACTACCCGAGCATCAAGTTCGCGTGCGAGGACACCTCCGCCCCCGACCTGACCGCGAGCTCGAACCTGGTGAACATCTCCTTCGCGGCCAACGAGGGCTCGTTCCTGGTCGGGGCCGCTGCGGCGATCAAGTCGAAGACCAACAAGATCGGGTTCATCGGGGGCGTCGACGTCCCGCTGATCCACTCGTTCCAGGCCGGATACATCGCCGGGGCCAAGCAGATCAACCCGAACATCTCTGTCGACGTGAAGTACCTCACCGCCCCGCCCGACTTCAGCGGGTTCAGCGACCCCGCGAAGGGCAAGGAGGCGGCGCTGGGGCTGTTCGGCGGCGGGGACGACGTCATCTACCACGCGGCAGGTGGCTCCGGCGGCGGGCTGTTCGCGGCCGCGGAGGAGTACTCGAAGGCGAACAACACGCACGTGTGGGCGATCGGGGTGGACTCGGACCAGTACCTGACGGCTCCCGCCGATCAGCAGCCCTACATCCTCACGTCCGCGCTGAAGCAGGTGGACGTGGCCGTCTACGACACCATCAAGGGCTTCTTGAACGGCCAGTTCCAGGGCGGCACGGCGACGTTCGACCTGAAGTCGGGCGGCGTTGGCTACGCCACCACCGGCGGGTTCATCGACGACATCAAGGACCTGTTGGAGCCCCTCAAGGCGAAGATCATCGACGGAACGATCACCGTCCCGAACGCGTAGGCCGGGGCGGCGAGTGTGAAGATGGGTCCGGGGATCAGGTTTCCCGGGCCCATCCTCGTTGAGGAGCGCTGATGTCCGACGCGGTTGCCGCCGTCGAGCTCGACGGCATCACGAAGCGGTTCCCGGGTGTCGTCGCCAACGACGCGGTGAAGCTTCGGGTCATGCCCGGCGAGGTGCACGCCGTCATCGGGGAGAACGGGGCCGGCAAGTCGACCCTCATGAAGATCCTGTACGGGATGCAGCGTCCCGATGAGGGCACCATCCGTGTCGGGGGCAAGGAGGTGCACTTCCGATCCCCGAAGGACGCCATCGCCGCCGGCATCGGGATGGTCCATCAGCACTTCATGCTGGCGGACAACCTGACCGTCCTGGAGAACGTGGTGCTCGGGTCGGAGCCGACGAAGGGCATCGTCATCGACGTGGCCAAAGCCGAGGGCAGGATCAAGGAGCTTTCGGGCACGTACGGCCTGCCCCTGGACCCCGACAGGCTGGTCGAGGACCTGGCCGTCGGCGAGCGCCAGCGGGTGGAGATCATCAAGGTGCTGTTCCGCGGCGCCCGCATCCTTATCCTCGACGAGCCGACCGCCGTGCTGGTCCCGCATGAGGTCGACGACCTCTTCAACCACCTCCGAGCGCTGAAGGAGGAGGGCGTCACCATCCTGTTCATCTCGCACAAGCTCGAAGAGGTGCTGGCCCTCGCCGACACGATCACCGTGATGCGCGGGGGGCGGACCGTCGCCACCGTGAAACCGGAGGGTGTGACGCGGGGGCAGCTGGCCGAGCTCATGGTGGGAAGCGAACTGCCCCGGCCCGAGACGCGGGAGTCCACCGTCACCAAGGACGTCATCCTCTCGGTCGAGGACGTCACCGTGAAGAGCTTCGACGGGCGCGTGCTGGTCGAGGGCGTGACGTTCTCCGTCCATCGCGGTGAGGTCGTCGGCATCGCGGGCGTCCAGGGGAACGGCCAGGGGGAACTGATCGAGGCAATCATGGGCCTTCTTCCCCTGGACCGGGGGCGAGTTC
Source organism: Candidatus Neomicrothrix sp. UBA4742 (assembly GCA_002403895.1). Taxonomy (GTDB): domain Bacteria; phylum Actinomycetota; class Acidimicrobiia; order Acidimicrobiales; family Acidimicrobilacustridaceae; genus UBA4742. Next base: position 9,642 of record DHIQ01000205.1, on the reverse strand, counting down.
GGCTCGGCGAGCAGGAGATCTCCGCGTGGGGCACCCGGGAGCGCCGGGAGGCGGGGATCGGCTATGTCCCCGAAGACCGGACCGAGCAGGGGCTGCTCCTGCCCTCGCCCGTCTGGGAGAACGTCATGCTCGGCCACCAGACCAGCCGCCCGTTCAGCCACGGCCCCTGGGTCGACGCGGCCGGCGCTCGGCAGCGCGCGGAGGAGGTGGTCAAGGAGTTCGGGGTTCGCACTCCCGGAGTCGATGTCGCGGTCTACGCGCTGTCGGGCGGCAACCAGCAGAAGCTCATCGTGGGGAGGGAGATGATCGCGGGCCCGAAGGTTCTCATCGCCGCCCAGCCGACTCGAGGGATCGATGTCGGCGCGCAGGCGGCAGTGTGGGACCAGATCCGCCGCGCGCGGATCGAGGGCCTGGGTGTGGTGCTCATCTCCGCGGACCTCGAGGAGCTGATCGGGCTGTCGGATTCGCTGTGGGTGATCTTCCGGGGCCGGCTGGTGGCGAAGCTCGACCCGCAGACCGTGACTCCCGAGGAGCTCGGCGTGTACATGACCGGCGCCAAGCAGGAAGCGGCGGCCGGATGAGGCTCAGGCGGATCTTCATCGCGCTCCTGGCCCCCGTCTCGGCGCTCGTCCTCGCCGTCGCGATCTCCTCCGTCGCCGTCCTGCTGATCCATCGAAGTCCGTTCTTCGCGTTCAAGACGATGGCCCAGTTCGGGATCCGGACCGACTCACTCATCTTCACCGTCAACGAGGCCATCCCACTGTTCATCTCCGGCCTCGCCGTGGCCATCGGGTTCAAGATGAATCTGTTCAACATCGGCGTGGAGGGCCAGTACACGCTGGCAGCGCTCGTGGCGGCCTACGTCGGGGCGGTCACCCCGGTGCCCGGTCCCGTCCGGATCGCACTCATCCTGATCGTCGCCATGCTGATCGGGGCCGGCTGGTCCGGCGCCGCGGCGGTCTTGAAGGTGACCCGCGGCGTCCACGAGGTCATCTCCACGATCATGCTGAACTTCATCGCGTTCGGCATCTCTGCGTATCTGCTGCGGGTGTACCTCAAGCAGCCGAACCTGCCGGGCGACTTCGTGGTCAAGACGAAGCTGATCCCCCAGTCGGGTCAGATTCCCTCCCTGAACCCACTGCTCCGAGGTCTCGGCATCCATCCACCGCCCGGGTCGCAGCTGTACGGGTTCCTGCCACTCGCGCTGGTGATCGGCATCCTCTACTACCTGCTGGTGAACCGGACCCGGTTCGGCTACGACCTCCGGGCGACCGGTGTCAACCCGGGCGCGGCCAGCGCCAGCGGGGTGGACGCCAAGGCGATGATCATCAAGACCATGTTGATCTCGGGGGCCATCGCCGGCCTGGTCGGCATGCCGGACCTGTTCGGCCTCTACCACCGGTACACGATCGACTTCGTCTCCGGCCTGGGGTTCTCCGGGATCGCCGTCGCCCTGGTGGGCCGCAACAATCCGTTCGGGATCGCCTTCGCGGCGCTGCTGTTCGGCTTCCTCGACCGTTCGGCACAGATCCTGGATCTGTACAACATCCCGAAGGAGATCACGATCATCATGCGCGGCGTGATCATCCTCTCGGTCGTCATCGCCTACGAGCTGGTCAGGCGGTTCGTCCAGGCCCAGGAGGTGAGAGCCGCCGCCGAGCGGACGGCGAAGCTCGCCGAAGAGGCCGCACTGGAGCCCGCGTGAGCACGATTGCGGCAACTCCGCTGTCGGCCCCCGCGCCTTCGCCGGCAGCATCCGCGAAGCGGAACCGTCTCCGTGTCGCCTTCCTGGTCGGTGGACTGGTTCTCGTGGTGCTGTCCTTCGTCCGGTCGGTCACGGGAGCGAACGACCTCACGTCGAGCGGCACGTTCAGCGCGACCCTGCGCGTGTCCATGCCGCTGCTCCTCGCCGGTCTCGGGGGGCTCTACGCGGAGCGAGCCGGGGTGGTGAACATCGGCCTCGAGGGCATGATGATCATGGGGACGTGGTTCGGCGCGTGGGCCGGGTGGCACTTCGGGCCATGGCCGGGAGCTGCGGCAGGGCTGTTTGGCGGGGCGCTCGGAGGGCTGATCCATGCCGTGGCCACCGTCACGTTCGACGTCAACCACATCGTGTCGGGCGTGGCCATCAACATCCTGGCCGCCGGCGTGACCCGGTTCCTCTCCGTGGTGGCCTACACGAACGTGCCCGGGGCCGGGGTGACCCAGTCGCCCTCCGTGAGGGGCACCCTCCCCCGGATCGACCTGCCCGTACTCGCCGGGGGGAGGCTCTTCGGGTGGCGATCGCCGGACATGCTCGGGTGGTTCGAACACCGCCATTGGTTCTTCCTCTCCGATACCGCCGGGATGGGCAAGGGCTTCAGCAGCAACCTGTCGTGGCTGACGATCCTGGCCGTCCTGTTCGTGCCGCTGACCGCGTGGCTGCTGTGGCGAACCGCGTTCGGTCTCCGGCTGCGCTCCGTCGGCGAGCACCCGGTCGCGGCGGAGAGCCTGGGGGTGCCCGTCTACCGGATGAAGTACATCGCGGTCACGATCTCCGGTGCGCTGGCGGGCCTTGGAGGCGCCTTCCTGGTGCTGGAGGAGGCTGGCATCTACCGGGAGGGCCAGACGGCCGGCCGGGGATTCATCGCTCTGGCCGCGCTCATCTTCGGCAACTGGCGCCCCGGGGGCGTCACGATGGGGGCGGGGCTGTTCGGGTATGCGGACGCGCTCCAGCTACGCTCGGACCGGGCCATCCACGCCCTCCTGCTGTTCGTGGCCATCCTGCTGATCATGGGCGCGCTCTGGTTCATCTCCCGCCGCAAGTTCGTTCCCGGGACGGTGCTGGCCGCCATCTCCGCGGCCACGTTCATCTGGTTCTTCGCCTCGAAGACCGTGCCGAACGAGTTCATCACCATCACGCCCTACGTGGTGACGCTGTTGGTCCTGGCGATCGCGGCGCAGCGCTTACGACCGCCCGCCGCCGACGGGCGGCCGTATCGAAAGGGCCAGGAAGCCGACATCTGATCTCTGGCTCCGCTCAGGTGACCAGCGGGGTCAGCTCCGCGATCGCGCACGTGTTCTTCCACTGCTTGACGCGATCGGCCGGCGAACCGACCCGCGAACGCCGCCGGTCGGCCAACAGGCCTGCGGCCTGGTCCCATTCGGGCCCGGCGAGCAGCCGGACTGCGGCGCGGAATCGGTCCAGCGACGTGTCGCGGTACTTGCGGCGGGTGATGACGACCACCTCATTCGCGTCGGGCAGGCCGGGGATGCTTTGCTCGTTGAGGCTCGGCTCGTTCGACGACAGCACGTAGATCTTGCCGTTCCTGTACACGAACCACGCCGGGACCGTCACGTCCTTGCCCTTGTATTCGACCCCGATCCACGCCACGTCGGACTTCTTCAGGCCGTCCTCGAACTCCTTGGGGAAACGGTCGGGCGCGGCCTGCTGGACCACCTGGAACTCGGTCTGCCCGAGGACCTCGCCGTTCAGGAGGAAGGAGGCGATGTACATGCCGAGCTCATCGAAGACGGCGTCCTCGACCAGGTCATCGAGGCGGGTCAGATCCATCATGCCGACCATCCAGCGGACGCTGGGCCCGATCCGATGGGTGACCCTCCCCGACGGGGCGAGGAGTTGCACCTCCTCCGGCACGTAGCCGGTGGGGGCCTTGTAGTCCCGGATCACCGAGAACGGCAGCCCGCGGGCCGGCAACTGGAGGAGGAACACCAGCCCCTCGGCCATCTCGCCGTCCGCCGCGCGCTGCCGCGCGTCGAGGACGTTCGCGAAGATCAGCTCACCGGCCGGCACGGTCGGCAGGATATCGGAGTGGGCGCCGGGCCGTCAGGGCGCGAAGCCGGTCCTGCGATCAGGCCGAACGGGCCAGCCAGAGCTGGGGCTCTTCGAGCTCGGGCATCGAGGGCATGGCATCGGGCGACTCCCACATCCGGGCCAGGGTGGACTCGCCCGTGAGTTCCACCACCTTCGTGCAGAAGCCCCGGGCCAGCGCGTGGATCTCGGGCTTCATCTCCAGCCCGAGCAGACGCTCCACGGCCTGGTCGCCCGGGCGGCCCTCGCGGAACCGGAGGAGCGCCTCGTCGATCCGCGCGTGGGACGACAGCATGCGGGTGGCGAGGGTTTCGACGACGTGCTCGCCGTAGCCCTCGGCGGCCGCCAGGAACGACTGGACCCGTGCCACGCGGAGCCGCTGCTCGGTGGTGGTGGCTTCGCCGAACAGGTTCCCGACGCCCTCGAACGCCTGCGAGAGCGCGTCGGGATTGGAGAGGTCCAGGTCCTCGAGGCGCCGCTCCAACCCGGACAGGTCGAGCTCGGCGTTCTGCACGAGGTCGGTGACCAGCGAGATGAAGTGTGGCCTGGCCCACGCGCCGGCGAACTCGAACCGGTGGACGACCTCGTGGATCGCCACCCATTCCCGGAACTCGACCTCCGCCAGGCTCCAATCGCGCTCGAACCGGGTGATGTTCGGGACCACGAAGTACAGGGGCCCGCGCGGCCTGGGGACGGCTAGATCGTACTGGCCGAGCACCCGCTGGCCGAGGTACCCGAGCACGGTGCCCACTTGCGCGCCCATCAGCAGCGGCACCATGCGACCGAGGAGCGCCTGGATCAGCTCGCCGCCCTGGACGGCCTCCATGCCCGGCATGCTCGCCGGGTCGGGCGGCATCCCGAGCGCTCCGCCGCCCTGGGCCGAGGCGAGCATCGTGCCGAGGGTCGCGCCGATCGGGTCGAGGATCTCCCGGAGGTCCCGAATATTCGCCTCGACCCACTGGGCCCGCCGGTACGTCTCGACCCGGGTGATGTCGGACGGGGAGGGCATCCCGGTGAAATCGGCCACGGCCAGTTCCGCCACCCGCACTGCCTCGGTGAGCCGGGCAAGGTCCTGCGGCGACGGGGGCGGATCCTCCACACCCCACGAGGCCATGGCGATCCCCACCTGCCGGGCCAGTTCCCAGTTGACCGGTCCCGTGCCGGCCAGGAGGACCCGCTGGATCTCGCGGAAGAGGGGGACGTCGCCCATCACCTGGCCGAGGGGGACCTCGGGCGGCTCCTCGGGGATCTGGGGCAGGTCGCGTTCGTCGGCCATGCCCTTGCATTCTAGGGTGAGCCGTCCGAACCGCTCCATCGAACCATCCCCGGCGGGCTCGCCGATACTATTGGGCCATGCGAGAAGGACTTCTGGTCCGCCTGACCGCGGACCCCCTGGATCCGACGGAGGCGCTGGCCTTCGCGGCGGATCCCAGCGCCGGTGGGACGGTCCTGTTCAGCGGCACCGTCCGTGACCATTCGACCGCCGGCGAGGTCACGCGCCTGGAGTACGAGGCGTGGGACGAACGCGCCCTGCAGGGCTTGGAAGCGATCGGTGAGGAGCTCTTCGGATCGTGGCCCGTTCGGAAGGTAGCCATCCTGCATCGCGTCGGGCGGCTCGAGATCGGCGAGATCTCGGTGCTGGTGTGCTGCTCGGCGCCCCACCGGGCCGAGGCGTTCGAGGCGGCCCGGCACGGGATCGAACGCCTCAAGCGCGACGTGCCGATCTGGAAGAAGGAGTCGCTCGCGTCGGGGGAATCGGAGTGGGTGATGGGCTCGTGACCCGGGCGCGCGACCTAGCCGTCGACCTCGGGACGGCCAACACCCGCGTGGTTCGCCACGGGGACGGGATCGTGTACGACGAACCCACGGTGGTCGCGGTGAACACGCGGACGGGCGACGTCCTGGCGGTCGGGGGGAAGGCCCGAGCCCTCATGCAGGAGGCGCCGCCCCACGTGACGGTCACCCGGCCGATGGAACGGGGCGTGATCACCGACTACGAGCTGGCTGAGCAGATGATCCGGCTGGTGTTTCGAACACTCGGCGTCAGCCGTCTGTTCAAGCCCCGGGTCCTGGTGTGCGTGCCGTCATCGCTGACCCCGGTCGAACGCCGTGCCGTCGAGGAGGCCGTCACGTCGGCGGGCGGGCGTTCGGTCTCGCTGGTGGACGAACCGCTCGCCGCGGCCATCGGGGCAGGGCTGCCTGTCCAGGACGCCCGCGGAAGCATGATCGTCGACATCGGCGGGAGCACGTCCGAGATGGCCATGGTGGCCCTCGGCGGGGTGGTCACCACCATGGCCATCCCGGTGGGCGGGTTCGACATGGACGAGGCCATCCAGCGGCACATCCGCAAGCGGTACGGGGTGGCGGTGGGAGACCGTGTGGCAGAGCGGGTGAAGATCGAACTGGGGTCGGCGTATCCGGCGGCGGATGCCCGGCCGATGGAGGTGCACGGCCGGGAGCTGGCCAGCGCCATGCCAACGACCGTGCTGGTCACGCCGGAGGAGGTTCGTGAGGTGCTCACCGCGACGGTGGAACACATCGCCCAGACCACGCGGGACTGCCTCTCCGAGAGCCCGCCGGAGCTCGCGCACGATGTCCTGGAGACGGGCCTGTTCCTGACCGGCGGGGGAGCTCTCCTCCGGGGCCTGGACATGCGGCTGGCCCAGGAGTGCGAAGTGCCGGTCCACCTGACGGAGCTGCCCATGGCCACGGTGGCGATCGGGGCGGGCCGCCTGCTCGACTACCTCCCCGCCTATCGCGGTTCCCAGATCCGCCCGGCCTCGGCGCATAGATGACCGGTCCCGACGGGCTTCCCCCGGCGCGCCCGGTCGAGGACGCGCCGGCAACGTACGGCCGGTCGTCCCGCCGGTGGTGGCGTCGGTCGGTCTTCCTGGTGCCTGTGGTCTTCCTACTGGCCGTGCCGGCGTTCATCCGCATCCCCTACTTCGTGGTCTCGCCGGGACCGGCCGAGAACGTCATCCCGCTGATCAGCGTGCGAGGGCAACAGACGTACCGGCCGAAGGGCGGCCTGCTGCTGACATCGGTCTATGAATCGACGGGCCGCGTCACGGTCTACCAGGCTCTGAAGGGATGGCTGGATCCCTCGGAAGCGGTGGTGCCCGAGCGCGACATCCTCGCCCCCGGCCAGACCGTCAAGCAGGGCGAGCTGGTGGCGAAGTCGCAGATGGACGAGAGCATCTACAACGCCGCACTGGTGGCGCTCACGAAGTACACGGGCTACCCGAAGAGCCACGGACCGGGCGTGTTCGTGGTGAGCGTGATCGCGGGCTACCCGGCCGACGGCAAGCTGGTCGCCGAGGACGTGATCCTGGCGGTGAACGAGCAGAGGGTGGACTCGCCCGAAGCGCTCGGGCAGGCGATCCAGGCGAACGGGGCCGGTACGCCTTTGGGACTCACCGTGCAGCGCATGGTCGAGGTGGACGGCACGCTGCAGCGGCGGACCAGCCGGGTGACGGTCACGCCGACGATCCCCAAGAATTCGAACCGGGCGCAGATCGGGGTGGAGGCCATCACGAACTTCCCGGTTCCCCTGTACATCAACAACGAGGGGATCGGAGGGCCATCGGCCGGGCTGATGTGGACCCTGGGGCTGATCGACTGGCTGACCCCCGGAGACCTGACCCGGGGCCGGCTCATCGCCGGGACGGGGACGATCCTGCCCGACGGGACGGTCGGGCCGATCGGTGGGATCGAGCAGAAGGTGGTCGGTGCCGAACGCGCCCACGCCGTGGTGTTTCTTCGCTCCGGTCAGCGAGGCCGCCGACGCAAGGTCGGTGGCGCACGGCATCACGATCGTGCCGGTTCGAACCTATCTCGACGCGCTCCGCTACCTCCAGGGGCACACATGAGCGACGTCTCGACCCCGCTCCTGAACCGCGCGCCATCGGGTAGGCTTGCGCTTCCGTAGGGAGGAGTGACGAGGGGTTGGCCAGTCGATTGAGAGCCCGGCGACGCTGGATCCTCGGAGCCGTCGCCGCCATCATCATCCTGCTGGTGCTCCTCTCGGCCCTGTCGGGCTTCTACGTCGACCTGTTGTGGTTCCGAGAGGTCCACTTCAGCAGCGTCTTCTGGAAGGTCATCTGGTCGAAGATCCTGCTCGGGGTCATCTTCGGCGTGCTGTTCTTCGTCCTGCTGCTGGCCAACCTGGTCATCGCCCGGAGGCTCACGCCGAAGTTCCGGCCGTTCTCGCCGGAGCAGGAGCTGATGGACCGGTACCGGGCCGCGTTCGAACCCTACGCCCGGTGGCTGATCCCGGGGATCGCCGCGGTGATCGCCATCTTCGTGGGGCTGGCGGCCAGCGCCCAGTGGCAGACGTTCTTGCTCTACCGGTCGGTGGGAAGCGTCAGCTTCCACACGCTCGACCCGGTCTTCCACCGGGACCCGGCCTTCTACATCTTCCGGCTTCCGTTCCTGAAGTTCGTCCAGGGGTGGTTCTTCTCCGCCCTGGTGGGGGTCCTGGTGATCGTCGGGGTGGCCCACTACCTGTCCGGCGGCATCCGCGTGCAGACGGCGGGGGAGAAGGTCACCCCGCAGGTCAAGGCGCACCTCTCGGTGCTGCTGGGGCTGATCGTCCTGGTCAAAGCGTGGGGTTACTACCTCGGCAAGTTCAACCTGCTGTACTCGCCGCGCGGGGTGGTGACCGGGGCGTCGTACACGGACATCCATGCCGAACTCCCCGCCTTGAAGCTGCTGGTGATCATCGCCATCATCTGCGCGGCCCTGTTCCTGGCGAACATCCGGCTCCGCGGCTGGATCCTGCCCGTCCTCGGCATCGGCCTGCTGATGCTGACCTCCATCGTGGCCGGCGCGATCGTCCCCGCCGTGGTGCAGAAGTTCAAGGTCTCGCCCCAGGAGTTCCAGAAGGAACAGCCCTACATCGCCTACAACATCTCGAACACGCGCCAAGCGTTCGGGTTGGACAAGGTGAAGCTGACCACGCAGTCGACCGTGGCCGACGCGGCAACGACCGCCCAGGTCCAGGCGAACGACCCGACCATCAGCAACATCCGGCTGTGGAGCCCGGACATCATCCGCCAGACCTTCGACAACCTGCAGCGGTTCCAGCAGTACTACGAGTTCTCCGACGTCGACGTCGACCGCTATCCCATCGACGGCGTCACCCACCTGGTCATGCTGTCGGCCCGCGAGGTCCGGCAGAGCCAGATCCCGGGCGGCGGCGCCACGTGGCAGAACGTGCACCTGTTCTACACGCACGGGTACGCCGCGGTGGCCAGCCCGGTGAACACGGTGACCTCGGAAGGGCTGCCGGTGTTCGTCCTCCAGGACATCCCGCCCGCGGCCCACCCCGGGATCACGCTCTCGGCCGACAAGGGCGCGCAGGTCTACTACCAGGAGAGGGCGGACGTCCCGTACGTGGTCGTGGACACGAAGATGCGCGAGCTGAACTACCCGACCTCAAGCGGCCAGACCCTCAACACGACCCGGTACCAGGGTGCGGGCGGGATCCCGATCGGCGGGTTCTTCCGGCGGTTGGTGTTCGCCTACCGGTACCGGGACTTCAACCTGCTGATCTCGGGCCTGATCGACAAGGACAGCCGGATCATGATCAACCGGGATATCCGGACCCGGATCTCGAAGGCCGCCCCGTTCCTCCTGTACGACCAGGACCCGTACGCCGCGATCGTCGGCGGGCGGCTCGTCTACGTGCAAGATGCGTACACCACCACCGATCTGTACCCGTACTCCCAGCGCGTGGATCTGGGGAACGCGACGAACGGCGACCTCCACGGCCAGATCAACTACATCCGAAACTCCGTGAAGGTCGTGGTCGACGCCTACGACGGGAGCCT
>DHIQ01000233.1 GCA_002403895.1 Candidatus Neomicrothrix sp. UBA4742 | reverse complement strand
CCCGCCGTCGGTGGGGCGGCCTTCCTACTCGCGGCTGCCCGCCGGCTGGCGGCCTCGGGCCACTCCCGGCGAGTGATCCTCCAGGACCTCCTGTGGGGAGCCGACATCGATGCCGACGCCGTCGCCGTGGCTCGGGCCGCGCTGCGGGCGTGGGGCGCCGAGGACGGTGCCGCTATCGATCCCCCCCACCTGGTGGTGGCCGACCCCTTGGCCCTCGGCGTCGAGGCGTGGCCGGATGCCCCGGCCGCGGGATTCGATGTCGTCGTTGGCAACCCGCCGTTCCTGAGCCCGCTCGATGCGGAGACCCCTCGGGCGGCCGACCACGCTTGCCGGCTCCAGGCGCTGGCTGGGACCTCGGTCGCCCCCTACGCCGACACCGCCGCCCTGTTCCTGCTCACCGCCTGCCATCTGGCCGCGCCCGGGGGTCGGGTGGCCATGATCCTCCCTGAATCGATCCTGGCGGCCCGCGACGCGGGACCGGTGCGGCGGGCCGTCCTGGCCCAGGCCGCCCTCGTGGGCCTGTGGTGGGCCGGGGAGGCCGTCTTCGACGCCGGGGTGCAGGTATGCGCGCCGGTGCTTCAGCTCGGCGGACCCCAGCCTGACCAGTGCCGTCTGTGGCGGGGCCGGCACTTCGACCCGGTCACCTCCGTGGCGGTCGACCATGCCCGTTTGGATGACGGCGGCTCGTGGAGTCCCCTGCTGGCCCGACTGCGAGGGGCACCGGAGGTGATGCTGGGCGATGGCCCGGCGCTGGCCACCATCGCCGCGGCCACGGCCGGGTTCCGCGAGCAGTTCTACGGCGTCGCTCCGTTCGTGGGCGAGGCGCCACCAGAAGGGACTCCCACCTTGACGGCGCCGCTCGTGACCGCGGGGCTCATCGATCCCCTGCGGTGCCGGTGGGGTCTGGTCGATGCCCGCTTCGCCGGTCGTCGGTGGCGGGCGCCGGCGGTCGACCTCGACGGGCTGGGTGCCACCGATCCCCGACTGGCGGCCTGGGCCAGCGAGCGGCGGGTGCCCAAAGTGGTGGTGGCCACCCAGACCCGAGTGGTGGAGGCGGCGGTGGACCTCGAGGGCTCCTGGTGGCCGTCGGTTCCGACCATCGCGGTGACGCCCCTGTCGGGCCAACAAGCGGATCTGTGGGCGCTGGCGGCCGTGCTCTCGGCCCCGCCGGTCAGCGCCTGGGCGCTCGGTCACTACGGGGGAACCGCCCTGTCGGGTGACGCCATCAAGCTCTCCGCCCGACAGATCCTGGCCATCCCCTTGCCGGAGGGCGCCGAGGAGTGGGCCATCGGGGCGCTCGAGGCCGAGGTGGCCCATGCCGCCGCCCTGTCCGGCGATGCCACTGGCTGGCGCGCCGCGCTCGGCCGGCTGGGTCGCGCCATGACCGATGCCTACGGGGCATCCGACGACGTGTTGGCATGGTGGGAGTCGCGGCTGCCTGGGTGGCGCTAACCCCTGTGAGCCGCGAGTTGTCGATGTTTGCCGGGCTCGCCAGCTCATCCTGAGCGGTACGGTTCCGCTGTGAACGGCGACGATCTGCGAGCACGACTGGCCACCGGCGAGCCGGTCTTGATGCCCGGTGTGTGGGACCCCTTGTCGGCTCGTCTCGCCGCCCGCGCCGGCTTCGACGTGGTCTTCCTGTCGGGGTATGCGGTGTCGGGCACCTTGCTCGGTCGCCCGGACGTGGGGGCGCTGACCCAGACCGAGATGGCCGAAGTGGCCGGCCGGGTCTGCCCGGCCGTGCCCGACACGATGGTGGTCGTCGATGCGGACACGGGCTACGGCAACGCCCTGAACGTGGTCCGTACGGTCGAGTTGTGGGAGGCGGCCGGGGCGACGGGGTTGTTCCTCGAGGACCAGGTGTGGCCTAAGCGCTGTGGACACATGGCGGGCAAGCAGGTCGTGGAGCGGGGGGAATGGCTGGCCAAGCTGGCCGCCGCCCGGGACCATCGATCGCATCTGTTCGTGACGGCCCGCACCGATGCCCGGGCGCCGCTCGGTCTCGACGAGGCCATCGAGCGAGGGCGCATGGCCGCCGATCTGGGGGTCGACGCCGTCTTCGTTGAGGCACCGGAGTCGGTGGCCGAACTGGAACGGATCGCCGCCGGACTGCCCGGCCTGACCCTGGTGGCCAACATGGTGGAGACCGGCCGGACCCCGTTGCTGACGCCGTCGGAGTTGGCCGACCTCGGCTTCCGCCTGATCGTGTCACCCCTGTCGGGCCTGTTCGCCGCGGTCCAGGCCCTCGGTCAGGCTTACGGCCGCCTGGTCGAGGCCGGCACCCTGCGTGATGACCTCGACTCGCTGGTCAGCTTCGACACCTTCACCGATCTGGTCGGCCTCCCCCAAGCCCAAGACCTCGACACCCGCTACCCGACCTGAGCCCACCCCCGCTCCCGGTTTCGGTTCGTTCGACCGGCCAGCGATGCTTGGTTGGTTTGAGGGCGAGGATCAAGCGCGAGCATGAGACCTCCACCGGTCGTTGGTTACCTACAGACACCCGGATCATCTCCGGGCAGGCCCAACGACTGGTGGAACTTCAATCCCCTAACGGCGCGCGCTCTCACCGCAAGGTATTGGGGGAGAGAAACAGCGGCCGGGGTGGGTTCCCGCTTGACGAGCGGGGGTGAGGCAGACTTTCCTTGAGCACGACATCAGGAGTGGCCCGGGTGACCGGGTCCGGCAACCTGGGACGGACACCCAAGGTGCCATCCCGCCAGAGCTCTCGGGCGAAGGTGGGGATGTGGCTCGAGACCAACCCTCGGTCGACGGCAACGAAGTGTCCGGGCTTCATGCCCGCCACCAGGCCCGCTGTCCGCCCTCCGCGCCGATCGCTCTCCACGCCGTGAAGAGAAAACCATGGACGGACCAACCGAGCGTGCGCCGCTGAGCGCTGATCCCCTGCCGGCGAGCGGCGCTTGGCGTCCCGGCGACCTCGCGGCCGCCCGCCGGTTCCTGACCATCGCCACCGACCGTCCCTTCGCCCTTGAGGGCGGCGGGGTGTTGCGCGACATCACGCTGGCCTTCGAGACCTGGGGCACGCTCGACGCCGACGCGGGCAACGCCGTGCTCGTGTGCCACGCGCTCACCGGGGATGCTCACGCTTCCGGGCCCAGTGGTCCGGGCCAACCCACCGCCGGTTGGTGGGACGGGCTGATCGGGTCGGGCGGCGGACTCGACACCGACCGCTACTTCGTGGTGTGCGTGAACGTGCTCGGTGGGTGTCAGGGTTCGACCGGCCCGTCGTCCATCGATGCCTCGACCGGACAGCCCTATGCCTCGCGCTTTCCGGTCGTGAGCATCCGCGACATGGTGCGGACCCAGGCCGCGGTCGCCGATCATCTCGCGATCGGGCAGTGGCTGGCGGTGGTGGGCGGCTCGATGGGCGGAATGCAGTCGCTCGAATGGGCAGTGACGTTCCCGGACCGCTCTCGATCGCTTGTCGCCATCGCCACCACCACGGCGGCCACCGCCCAACAGATCGCCTGGAGCTCGGTCGGTCGCACAGCCATCGCGCTGGACCCGGCCTGGCGGGGCGGCGACTACTACGACGCCGCGCCCGGCGATGGTCCGCACCGGGGTCTGGCCCTGGCCCGCGAGGTGGCGCAGATCACGTACCGGACCGAAGCAGTGTTCGCCGGTCGCTTCGGTCGAGGCGTCGTCGACCCCATGGATGACCGATTCAAGTTGTGGCAGCGCTTCGATGTCGAGGGCTACCTCGATTACCACGGGGCCAAGCTCGTTCGCCGTTTCGACGCCAATTCCTACCTCGTCATCAATCGAGCCATGGACCTGCACGACCTGGGCCGCGGCCGAGGCGGGATCGACTTGGCGCTGCGGCGCATTCAGGTGCCCTCGCTGGTCATGAGCATCAGTTCCGACGAGCTCTACCCGCCGCCGCAACAGCAACTCCTGCGGGACCGCCTCGCCGCCCAGGGCACACCCTGCCAGTACCAGATGATCGACAGTCCTGACGGCCATGACGGATTCCTGCTCGAGACCGACCAGGTAGCCCCCCCGCTCGCCGCCTTCCTCGCTGATGTGGAGAAACACGATGCCTGAGCCCACCGATGCCTCCAGTCCCCCCGAGGCCCCCGACCCGGCCGACCGCTCGCACCTGCATCCCGAGACCAAGGCCATCCGGGCCGGGCGCGCTGACAACGACACCGCGCTGGCTCCCATCTTGTGGGCCACCACGACCTTCGTGACGCCGACCATCGACGAGGGCCGGCGCATGGCCACCATGGCGGGGGCCAACCGCTTCTACAGCCGGTACGGCAACCCGACGGTGCAAGGGTTCGAGGACGCCATCGCCGAGCTGGAGGGGGCGGAGAGCGCCCGAGCGTTCGCCTCGGGGATGGGTGCCATCAGCGCGGTGGTCCTCGGCCTGTGCTCCAAGGGCGACCACATCGTGGCCCAGCGCCAGCTCTACGCCGGTACCCAGCTGCTATTGCAGACGGCGTGTCCCCGTTTCGGCATCGACGTGACGTTCGTGGACGCCACCGTGCCCGGCTCGTTTGCCGAGGCCATCCGACCAGGCAAGACCACCCTGGTGTTCGCCGAGACCCCGGCCAACCCTCGCCTCGACCTGGCTGACCTCGACGAGATCGGGGCGATCGTCGGGCCCATCACCGTGGTGGACTCCACGTTCGCCACGCCGCTGGTGCAGCGCCCCCTCGACCACGGCGTCGATCTCGTGGTCCACTCCGCCACCAAGGCCATCGCCGGGCACAACGACGCCACCCTCGGCGTCGTGGCCGGAAGCGAAGAGCTGGTCCAGTGGCTGTGGAGCTTCGCCGTGCTCCAGGGCGCCAACGCCTCGCCCTTCGATGCTATGAACGGTCTGCGCGGCCTGCGCACGCTCGGGGTGCGCCTCCGCCATCAGAGTGAGAGCGCCCAGCGCCTGGCCGAGGTGCTCGAACGGCACCCTGCGGTCACCCGGGTGAGCTATCCCGGCCTCGAATCCCACCCTCAACGCGAGCTGGCGAAGCGGCAGATGACCCTGCCGGGCGGGCTACTCACCTTCGATCTCGCCGGTGGGCTCGAGGCGGGCCGGACGTTCGTGGAGTCCACCCGAGTGGCCCAGCTGGCCACGTCCCTGGGGGGGCCTGAGACGTTGGTGACCCATCCGGCCTCCACCACCCACGTGAACCTCACCCCTGACGAGCTGGTGGCCAACGGCATCGAACCGGGCACCATCCGGGTGTCGATGGGCCTGGAGCACGTTGAGGATCTCGTCGCCGATTTCACCCAGGCTCTGGCGGGGATCCTTCCCTGAGGCGGTTGCCGAGGCGGCTCCTCAGGTGGTTTCTGAGGTCGGCCGATGGCATCGAACGACCGCCCCCTCGTCACTCATGGGCCGTTTGACCCAGATTTTGCTCAGGGCGGGTGGCTTGGGAGCCGATAGTTGACGTATGGACTGCGGCAATTGCAGCGCGGAGATCGAGGCGGTGGACCGGTACTGCCCCGCATGTCGCATGCCCAACATGAGGGGTACCCGCATTCCCCGCTTCGGCCCGCCCGAGCGCGATCCCGGGCCCGCCATCGCCCCCCGGGTGACCGGGCCGGGCCAGCGGCCCTGCCCCCGCTGCACCGGCGGCGTCCGGCGTCGCGACCGCTACTGCCGCTCGTGCGGGCTCGATGTGTCCCGCCTGCCCCCGCCTCCGCTGACCGACGCGACTCCCGGCCGTCGGATGGGCCCCAATGGGCGCCCCGTGGACGAGTACGGTCCCCTGGGGCCGTCCACCGCGGCACTACGCCTGCTCGTGGGCGTCATTGCCCTCACTGGGGTGGCGCTAGCGGCGGTCAGCGTCGTCGTGTGGCGGCGCTTGGGGGGCGAGGTCACGATGATTTCGCTGCCTGACACGAAGCTCGACTGGGCGGTGCTTCAGACCTGGGTGCAGGGCCTAGCCGTCGTACAAATGGCCTTGCTGGTGGTGGCCTCGGTCCTAATGATCCGGTGGACTGCGCAAGCCTCTCGCAACGGGGCCGCTCTGCGCGTCGGTGGCCACACCATCGCCTCAGTGTGGGCCACCCTCGGCTGGTTCATCCCCGGCGTGAACCTCGTCCTGCCCCGCCAGGTCGTGGCGGAGCTATGGCGGATGGCCGACCCCGCCGGCGAGGTCGACGCCAAGGAGTGGAAGCTGCAACCCGCGCCGACGGTGCTCAACCTGTGGTGGATCTGCACGCTGGTGGCGCTGCCCACGGTGTTGTTGGCCGGTACGGAACTCGTCTCGGTCGGCCAGTTCCCCCCGGTGGCACTGGCCGACCTGCGCGACGCCCGGAGTGCGTTCGTGCTCCTGGCCGTCGCGGAAGGACTTCTGGTGTTCGCGGCAACGCTTTTCGCCTGGGTAGTTGGTGAGATCACCGAGCGTCAGGCGGAGCGGATCGCCTTTCTCAATCGCGGCAGCGCCCAGCTCGAGCCTGCCCCCGCGAGTACCGCGACGGCGGCCGCTCCACCGACCCGAACGCGGTCGTGGCGTCGACCGGCCATGGCGGTTGCCGAAGTCGAGCCCCCCCTGCTCGTCCACGCCGGGCTCGACGGCTCGCCCATCGGGCGCTACTAGGTCAGGCGGTGGGCGGCGCCGACTCGCTGACCGACTCCAACAAGGGCGAGACTGCTCTATGCCCGAGATGCTGGAGGTGGAGTCGTACCGACGACTGGCGGCGACCACGGTGGGGCGCACCATCACCCGGGTGGATGCCGCTGATGCCTGGTTTCTCAAGGGCGGGCTCACGGCCGATCAGGTGGTCGACGCCCTCAAGGGGCACCACTTCGTCGGCGATCGCCGGATCGGCAAGTTGCTCCTGCTCGACGTCGACCAGGGTCCGACCCTGGGCCTGCGGTTCGGCATGACCGGTCGGCTGGTGGTGGACGGTCGGACCTCGATCGACCACCTCGAATACAGCAGCGACCGCGACGACCCGGTGTGGGACCGCTTCGTGCTGGGCTTCACCGACGGCGGCGACCTACGGATGCGCGATCCGCGCCGCTTGGGCGGGGTCGAGCTCGATCCCCCGACCGACCGCCTCGGGGTCGATGCCCTGGATCTCACGCCGGCCGGGCTGCGCGCCATCCTCGGCACCAGCGAGGCCCCGCTCAAGGCCCGGCTGATGGACCAGGCTCGGGTGGCGGGCCTGGGCAACCTGCTGACCGATGAGATCTTGTGGCGAGCTGGTCTGGACCCCTCCCGGGCGGCCGGTTCGCTGAGCGCGGTCGAGGTTCGCCGCTTGCACCGCCACCTGCTGGCGACGCTGCACGAATTGGGCGCACGGGGCGGATCCCACATGGGCGACCTCCAGATCATGCGCTCGCGTGATGGCGTGTGCCCTCGCGAGGGCGCGGCCCTATTGCGGCGGACCATCGGCGGTCGTACAACGTATTCCTGCCCGGTTCATCAGCGGTAGGCTTGCTCATCCTGGGCACCGGGCGGAGCCGAGATCCGTGAGTGGAACGAGCGTTGTGAGACCCATCCGAACCCGACGTCGTGTGCTCCCGATTGCGGCCTTCGCCGCCGCGCTGATGGTCGTGCTCTCGGGTTTCGCCGCCACTGCCGGGGCGGTGGCGACCACCACTACCAAGAAGTCGACGACGACCACCAGCCCGTCAAAGACCACCACCACGAAGGCGCCCACGACGTCGACCACGGCGCGAGCCTCCACGACCACGACCGCCTCGGCGGCCCTGTTGCCCGGATCCACCTCCACCTCGGGGCCGAAGGCCACGAGCTCCGGCGGACTCTCGGCCGAAACCCAGCTTCGCCTGGTCGTGGGCGGGCTCATCCTCGTCGGGGGCCTCGTGGGCTTCCTCACCGTCTTGTACTGGCGCCGTACGAGCCCGCCCAAGATCTCCAGCGCCCTCGATGCCCTGGCCGACCTGGACACCACCCCCGCGTCCGGACGACCGTTGGTTGGTTCGAACATGATGGGCGCGGCGGCCGCCGGTGCACGTGCGCCAGGGGCTGCCCCGGCAGTGGCGGGCGCCGGGGTCGCGGGCGAGACGGCCGCAGTGGCGACGATGGCCGGAGCGGCCGGCTCCGGTGTACGCATCCTGGGCCAGGTCGTCGAACCCAAGAGCAACCCCGCGACCGGCCCGGCGACCAGGGCGCAGCCGCCGGTCACGGCCGAGGCCGCCTCTGTGGTCGACCCGGTCGAAGCGCCCACCGAGGCGCTGTCCGCGACAACTCCACCGCTGGTCGAGCCCGAGCCCCTGCTGATCGTTACCGTCGAGGATCTCCAGCGGCGGGCGGAGGCGGCGGCGACGGCGGACCCGGAGCCGGCTCCGACGCCGGTGAACGCGCCAGACGAGACCGGCGATGGCTACGGTGACAGCCATGAGTGACGGACTCGACGTCGAGGCGATGATCCAGCGGTTCCGCGATCGGGCCCACGCGGTGAAGACCCGCCCGCTCCCGCCGGTGGCCGGTAGCGAACGGACCAAGTTCATTCAACAGGCCCAGTTCGACTATCAGGATTTCGCCATGCTCAGTGATGCCGCCGCCTCGCTGGAAGACGGCATCCTGGTCCTGCGGATCGACCTACGTCCTGCCGAGGACCGTGACGGGAGCTGAGTCCGGATCGACCTCCGGGGCTCCGCTGGCGGGGAAGGCCTTCGAACGGGCCATCGCCGCCATCGATGCGGCCAACCGGGACGATCCCAACACCCTGATGATCGATGGTGTCGAGCGCCCCAAGGAACTCGCCCACGCCGAGCTCATGAGCGACTGGGTCCGCCGCCTCGATCCCGGGGCCGACGAGCCCCAGCTCCTGGCCGCCCGGGCGCATCATCTGCGGCGATGGACGCTTCCCCGCTCCAGCTATCCGGACGGGCGGCTCGGCTATCTGCGCTGGCGCACCGCGCTCAAGGCGCGCCATGCCGAGGAGGTGGGTCAGATCCTGCAGGACTGCGGCTGTGGCGATGAGGTGATCGATCGGGTTCAGCGGATCATCCGCAAGGACGGTCTGGCCACCGATCCGGCCGTGCAGGCCCACGAGGATGCGCTGTGTTTGACGTTCCTGGAGACGCAGTTCGGCGAACTGGCCAGCAAATTGGGCGACGACAGGACGGTCGACGTCGTGCGCAAGACCCTGGCCAAGATGTCCCCCCAGGGTCGTGAGGAGGCCCTTCGGCTGCCTCTCGACCCCTCTGAGCGGTCCTTGGTGGCACAGGCAATGGAAGTCGGGTGATTTCGGGTCATCCTGCATTCCTCATGCTTCGCCCCGCCCGGCCGATGGAGATCGGGTAGGCGGCTCAGGTTGGGTCGCATGAGACAGCGGAAGGAAGCGCATGGCGTGTGAGGCCTGTGGAGCGGACAACTCGGGGAGCTCCAAGTTCTGCGTGATGTGTGGCACCCGTCTGGTGCCCCTGGACGAGTCTGCGCACCCACCCCCGCCGCCTCCACCGCCCCCACCACCGGCGAGCGACGAGGAAGAACCTGAAGCTGAGGTCGAGGAGGCTGAGGTCGCCGA
>DHIQ01000008.1:3597-7730 GCA_002403895.1 Candidatus Neomicrothrix sp. UBA4742 | reverse complement strand
CTTCTTCGAGCTTCCGGCTTTGGGCGCATCCTGCTTGGCCATCAGCGAACCGTAGCCCTCTCCACTCAGCGCCGCTCCCCTTGGATGGGGGCCCGCTGGTGCACGTACGAGACCCGCGGCCGCTCCACGACTGCATCGGGTTGATCGCGGGCCCGCACCGGCAGGAAACGGTCTCGGGTGGAAAACGAGAAGAAGCTGGCCGGGGGGATGGCCAGCTTCTTCAGGGTTTGGGGACCGGGGGGGTTGGTCCCGCAAGCCCGGCTCGAGGGGGTTCGTGGGGGACGAACGCTCACCTCGGCGGTATGTCCGCCATTGTGAAGCCTTGCACGAGATCTGTCCAACAGTTGTTATCGATATCTGTCATCATTATTTGCGATGGATCTCCGCCAACTCAACGCGCTGCTGGCCGTGGCCGATACCGGCAGCTTCTCCGCCGCCGCTCGTGCCCTGCACACAGTGCAGTCGAACGTCTCCACCCACGTCGCCCGGCTCGAGCGCGAGCTCGATTCGACCCTGGTCGACCGGGCCAGCGGGACGCTCACCGAGGAGGGCGAGGTCGTTGCGGCGCGAGCCCGCATCGTGGCGCGCGAGCTCGACGCGTTGGTGTCTGACCTCTCCGCGCTGCACGCTGACGTCGTGGGTCGGGTGCGACTCGGGGTGATCGGCACCACGGGGCGCTGGCTGGTGCCACCCCTGGTCGTCGCGTTGGAGGAGCGGTTCCCGCACGTCCGGCTCGTCATTGTCGACGCCACCACCTCGTCACTCCTCCCTCAGGTAATCAATGGCTCTCTCGATCTGGCCGTGATCAACCTTCCGGCCGATGAGCCCGAGCTGGTGACCGAGCCGCTGTTCGACGAGGACCCGGTGCTGGTCACGCCCACGAACCATCCGTTGGCCACCGCCGACCGGGTGACCCTGGCCGAGGTGGCCCAGCATCGGGTGTTGCTCGAACCCCAGGGCACCGGCTTTCGGGACCTCATCGACGAACATGCCCTAGCCGCGGGCGTGACGCTCAATCCCCTGGCTGAGATCGACGGCATGCGCTTGCTGGCGTCGCTGGCTTTCCAGGGCTTCGGTCCTGCCATCTTGCCGGCCAGTGCCGCGCCGGGGTGGATCGGCGGCGACTGGAAGCGCGTGCCGGTGGACGGGCTCGACGGCCGGACCGTTGGACTCGCCCTCCGTCGTCGGGGGCTCGTGCCGGCACCGGTCCGCGCCATGCGGGACGTCCTGCGCGACGTCGTCACCGCCGAAGCTCCCGCCCAGTTCGGCATCCGCCCGGCCGAAGCGATGACCGGCGCGGTCGATGAGCGCGCCGGCCGGGGCTCGGCGTAACCGTGGGGCAGGCCGTCGGGTCCGATCCGGCAATGACCACCCCGTTGATGCTCCGAGCCGGCGTGCCCGGCGCCGTCTCAGCGGCCGTGCACTCCGTCGGCGGGCGACCGGCCGTGGTGGTGAACTTCGACCCCTCCCACAAACGCGGCGCCCTCACCCGCTCCGATGGTGACACCCTGGCTGAGGCCGCCCGCTTTGCCCGCAACGAGCGGGTGCCCCTCGTGGTGTTCATGGCCTCGAGTGGCGCCGATGTCGGTGAGGGACTCGACGCCCTGGTCGGATGGGGCAGGGCGGCGCGAGAGATGGTGCGCAACTCCGGCATCGTGCCAATGATCATGGTGGTCACGGGACCGGCGGTGTCCGGTCCCGCCCTGCTCCTCGGCCTGGCCGACGCGGTGATCATGACCCCCGACGCCTATGCATTCGTTTCCGGCCCCCGGATGGTCACCGCCTTCACCGGGGTGCCCATCTCGGTCGATGCCCTCGGCGGCCCGGCGGCGCATGCCCGCTCCAGCGGCGTGACATCGCTGATCGCGGCTAGCACCGAGGACGCCGGCGACCTGGTCGAGGTCCTGCTCGCCCACCTGCCCAGCCACAACGACGAGGAACCCCCAACGCTCGCTACCGACGATCCGGTCGGGCGGTTGACCCCCGAGGCCGGAGCGATCCTGCCCGCCAGCCCCACTGGGAGCTACGACGTGCGTGCCGTCGCCCGGGCCGTGGTCGATGACGAAGAGATCATCGAGCTCCGTGCCGCCTGGGCGTCGAACCTGGTGACGGCGCTAGCCACCATCGGCGGTCGTCCCATCGGCATCGTGGCCAATCAGCCCCAGACCCTGGCGGGCACCCTCGACATCGCCGCCTCCCAAAAAGGGGCTCGATTCGTCAACTTCTGCGACGGGTTCAACCTGCCGATCCTTACCCTGGTCGACACCCCGGGGTTCGCTCCGGGCAAGGACCAGGAGTGGCGAGGAATGATCCGCCACGGTGCCGAGATGGCGTTCGCGTATGCCCGGGCCACCGTCCCCCGCATCAGCCTCACCCTGCGCAAGTCCTACGGCGGCGCGTTCATCGTCATGGACTCCAAGACCATAGGCAACGATCTGGCCCTGGCCTGGCCGACCGCCGAGATCGCCGTCATGGGCGCCCGGGGCGCCGTCGAGATCCTGCACCGCCGAGCGGCGCCAGAGGAGCGGGTGACGCTCGAAGCCGACTACGAGGCTCGGCTGTTGAACCCCTACCTGGCCGCCGAACGCGGTCTGCTCGACGCGGTCATCGATCCGTCAGACACCCGACGCGAGATCGCCGATGCCCTTGAGCTGTTGGCCACCAAACGCGAGCGCATCGTGCCCCGCGCCCACGACAATTCACCCCTCTGACCACGCCAACGGCCAATGACAGGCGTCGAGCCCAGAAGGCCGCCTATGAACCGTTTGTGAATGGCGGTGAGCTCGGGTACGCACGGCGCTGATCTGGCCCTAGTCTTGAGGCGAAAACGTGACGACCGATTCAGGCCTGGAGCTGCTGTGGCAGAGACCGTGACCATCACTGACAACCGCACCGGAGATTCCATCGAGGTACCCATCACCAACGGCGGGGTCGATGCCCGGGAATGGTCCAAATTGTTGCCTGGTGTGTGGTTCTACGATCCCGCCTTCTCCACCACTGCCGCGGCCACCAGCGCCATCACCGAACTCGACGGCGAGGCCGGCATCCTGCGCTACCGGGGCTACCCGATCGAGCAGTTGGCCGAACACTCCACCTATCTCGAGGTCGCCTACCTGCTCATCCACGGCGAGTTGCCCACCGCCGAACAGTTCAAGGTGTGGAAGCACGACATCACCTACCACACGTTCATCCACGAGAACGTGCGCAAGCGCTTCATGGAGGGCTTCCACCACGACGCCCACCCCATGGGCATGTTCGTGTCAACCCTGGCCGCCCTGTCGACGTTCTATCCCGAAGCCAAGAACATCCAGGACCCAGAGAACCGTTACCGCCAGATCATCCGGTTGATCGCCAAGATGCCGACCATCGCGGCGGGCACCCACCGTCACAGCGTCGGGATGCCGTTCGTGTACCCGGACAACAATCTGGACTTCGCCTCCAACTTCCTGTCGATGATGTGGAAGGTGGCCGAACCCCACTACGAGCCGAATCCCACGCTTGCCCGCGCCCTCGACGTGTTGTTCATCCTCCACGCCGACCACGAGCAGAACGCCGGGACCACCACCATGCGGATAGTCGGCAGTTCCCACTCCGACCCCTACATCTGTACCTCGGCCGCCGCCGCCGCCCTCTACGGGCCTCGCCACGGCGGCGCCAACGAGCAGGTCATCCACATGCTCGACAGGATCGGCTCGATCGACAACGTCGACGGGTACATCGCCGATGTGAAAGCCGGCAAGGTCAAGCTGCAGGGCTTCGGCCACCGCGTGTACAAGAACTTCGACCCGCGGGCCACCATCATCAAGAAGACGGCCTATGAGGTCTTCGAGGTGACGGGCAAGAACCCCCTGCTCGACATCGCCCTCAAGCTCGAAGAGGTGGCGCTGGCCGACGACTACTTCGTCAGCCGCAAGCTCTACCCCAACGTCGACTTCTACTCGGGCCTCATCTACCAGTCGATGGGCTTCCCCATCGAGATGTTCACGGTGCTGTTCGCCATCCCTCGCACGTCGGGGTGGCTCGCCCACTGGCTGGAGTTGCTCCAGCAGGACGTGCGCATCGCCCGGCCCCGCCAGCTCTACCACGGCACCACGGTGCGCGACTACGTAGCGGTGGACGCCCGCTGAGCCAGC
>DHIQ01000008.1:456-3338 GCA_002403895.1 Candidatus Neomicrothrix sp. UBA4742 | reverse complement strand
TCGCCAGGGCGACCGTTCGCGCCGCCGATTCGGGCAGGATGCGGGGCGCGCTCAGGCGGGGGCGACGTCGATGAGGATCTTGCCGACGTTCTCGTTGGCCTCCATGGCGGCGTGGGCCGCGGCGATGGCGTCGAGCGGGTAGCGGCGGTCGATGACCGGGTGCACCACCCCACTGGCGAAGAACGGCAGGACCTCGGTAGCGAAGCGGTGGGTGATGGCGATCTTTTCCTCCAGGGGTCGGGCTCGCAGCACGGTGCCGATGAGGGCTGCCCGCTTGGGAAGGAGCATGCCGACGTTGACGCTCGTCACCCCGCCGCCCATGACCCCGACCTGGATGACCCTCCCGCTCACGGCCACCGCGGCGATGTCGCGATCCACGTAGTCGCCCCCGATGACGTCGAGGATCACGTCGGCGCCCCGGCCGTCGGTGAACTCGCGGGTGGCGGCCACGAAGTCGGCGACTGCGTAGTCGACGGCGGCATCGGCGCCCAGCTCCAGGCAGCGGCCGACCTTGCCTGCCGACGCGGTCACGATGATCCGGGCACCGATGGCCTTGGCGATCTGGATGGCGGCAGTGCCCACCCCGGAACCCCCCGCGTGCACCAGCGCGGTGCGGCCCGACGTGAGGCCCCCCTGCACCACCAGCGCGTCGAAGGCGGTGATCCACACCTCGGGGATCGCGGCGGCATCAGCCACCCCCACGGTCTTGGGCACCGCCATGAGCTGGCGCTCATGTACCGCGATGCGCTCGGCGTAGGCCCCACCGCCGACGATGCCCATGACCTCGTCGCCCGGCTGCCAGAGCGTGACCCGCTCGCCGGTGCCCGACACCCGGCCGCTCAGCTCCATGCCGGGGATCTCGTGGGCCATGGGCGGGCCGGGATAGAACCCGCGACGTTGCAGGAGGTCGGCCCGGTTGAGGGCGGTGGCCACGATCTCGACCACCACCTCCCCGGGGCCGGGCGCCGGATCGGGCACCTCCCGGATGGTCAGGACCTCGGGCTCGCCATAGGACTCCAGCACGACCGCTCGCATGGCGCCCGACGCTACCGCGGTCCGCGGCTGGGTCATACGGACCTCTTTGGGCACAAATGAGCCATTCAGCCCTGAAGAGGATCCAACTTGCAACCGTATGGTCACTGACAGCCAGATCCCAGGACCCTCCGAGAGGCACGCAATGCGCGCACTGCACCGTCATCGAGCCAACCCATCGTCGTCTGCAATCGGACCGCGCTGGAAGCAGAGGGTCGGCTTGTGCACAGCCGCCCTCACCCTGGCGACCGTTGCCATGGCTCCCCAGTGGGTGACACCGGCGTCGGCGGCCGTCATCCCGGCCTGCGGGACGTCCGGAGTCCCGACCGTGACCGCGCAGCAGGATCCGCATTTCTATGTGGACAGTTCAAGTTCGCCCGCGTTCGACAGCCACTACGCGGGCTACAAGGTCGTCACCGGCGCCACCGGCTACCAGAACCTCTGGGTCAAGCTCTCCAACTTCCAGGGAGCTGACGGTTCGGCCTCACTGATCGGGCTCTCACCGACCCAGCCGGGCTCGTTGCCACTGGGCCAGATCGGCGCCGCCACGACGGCCAACAGCTTCTTCCTGTTGAAGGCGACTGGTACGACGACCGCGGCCAGCCCGGTTCAGCAGCACACGATCACCCTGTGGAGCGGCGACCCCGCGTCGGCCGGCTCGACCGCGGTCTGCACCCAGACGTTCGGCTACACGAGCGTGGAGAACACCATCCAGGCGCTGGCCAACAAGATCACCTCGACCACGAACTCCTCGGCGACCGGGTCGGTCGGCAGCACCATCACCGTCACCATCGTCGGCCAGACCGGCACCATCGGCAACGGCCCCAGCGGTGACCCGGGGATCTTCGACATGTCGGGTGCGGCCGTGTCGTCGTTCCCGGCGTCGGCCTGGCAGCTCGTGGGCACCAGCCTGGTCATGTCCCCCAACGGCAGCGCCGCCGCCCAGACGTACAACAACATCCTCATGCTGGCCAACGCCAACGGTGCGGGCCGGAACTACACCGCCTCCTACACGTTCCGAGCGACCGGCACCACCGCCACCTCGACGGTGGTCTACCCCATGCAGTACATCGCCTCCGGCACGCAGGTGAAGCACACCGTCCCGCCCACGGGCACGACGCTGCCGGCCATCCCGCCGGCCGCCAACAGTCTCACCCTGTCGGCCTCGATCAGCCCGACCATGCTCCCCTCCCTCGGCGGCAACGGCACCTACTCAGTTGTCGTGTCCAACGCCGGGAGCAGCGCCGCCACCATCGATGATCTGACCTTCACCCTGCCCGGCGGCGTCAGCTACAACGTCGGGACGGCCACGGCCGGCGGCTCCGGCATCGCCAACCCGACGATCAGTGCGTCGACGCTCCTCTTCCCCGGGCCGTGGACCATCCCCGCCTCCGGCAGCCTCACCTTCACCCTCGGGGCGTCGTTCCCCGCCGTTGCCGGCACCTACACCGGATCGGCCGTCGCCCACGTGGGCGTCCTCCAGATCGACACCACCATCAGCACCGCCGACAACGCTCCGGCCACACCGTCGCTGGTGGTCAACATCCCGCCGGCGGCCAGCAACGACTCCGGCTCCGTCTATAGCGGTGGCTCCACCACCGTGACCGTTCTGACCAATGACACCGTGGCCGCCCCGTACACCAAGTCGGTGAGCTCGGTGGGCACGCCCGCACACGGCACCGCCACCGTCAACGGCAACGGCACCATCACCTACGCCCCCACCGCCGGCTACTCCGGCACCGACAGCTTCACCTACGCCCTGTCCGACGGCTACAGCACCTCGACGGCCACCGTCACCATCACCGTGTACGCCACGGCCAACGCCGCCAATGACAGCGCCACCACCTACG
>DHIQ01000008.1:0-181 GCA_002403895.1 Candidatus Neomicrothrix sp. UBA4742 | reverse complement strand
CACCGTCGACCCCGCCTACGCCAAATCGGTGAGCGCCGTCGGCGCCGCCAGCCACGGCACCCCCACCCTCAACGGTGACGGCACCATCACCTACACCCCCACCGCCGGCTACTCCGGCACCGACACCTTCACCTACACCCTCTCCGACGGCCACGGTTCCACCGCCAACGCCACCGTCACC
>DHIQ01000178.1:7256-7510 GCA_002403895.1 Candidatus Neomicrothrix sp. UBA4742 | reverse complement strand
GGCAACTGGAAGATGAACCTGAACCATTTCGAGGCCATCGCGCTGTTGGACAAGCTGCGCTACCTCGTGTCGAAGAGCGACCTGGCCGACGTCGAGGTGTCGGTCCACCCTCCGTTCACCGACATCCGGACGGTGCAGACCTTCATCGAATCCGAGAAGGTCGATATCGCCTTGGGGGCTCAGAACTGCCACTGGGAGGACGCCGGGGCGTTCACCGGTGAGGTAGCGCCGGCCTTCCTGGCCAAGCTCAACGT
>DHIQ01000178.1:1912-6933 GCA_002403895.1 Candidatus Neomicrothrix sp. UBA4742 | reverse complement strand
GCAATCCTGAAGCACGCCATGGTCCCCATCTTGTGCGTGGGGGAGACCCTGGAGGAGCGGGAGGCGGGCTCGACCGAGGCAAAGGTGACCGGTCAGGTGCGGGCCGGGCTCGAGGGGGTCAGTGCCGGCCACATCGGCACCCTGGTCATTGCGTATGAGCCCATCTGGGCCATCGGCACCGGTCGTACTGCTACGACCGAGGACGCCCAGGCCGTGTGCGCATCGATCCGCGCGACGGTGGCTGACCTGGCCGGGGCCGACGCCGCGTCGACCGTCCGCATCCAGTACGGCGGGTCGGTGAAGGCTGCCAACGCGGCCGAGCTCATGGCGCAGCCCGACATCGACGGCGCCCTGGTCGGGGGAGCCAGTCTCGAGCCCGAGGGCTTCGCCAAGATCGTTCAGTTCCCGCTCGCGCCGGCCTGAGTCATTCGGCCCAGACCGACTGATACGAATGTGGTGTGACGTGTTTCACCTCAGCTGCCTTTCGGAACGGTTAGTCCACTTGACGATGACCGGTGCAGCATGCGTTTCAGTGGTACCGTTCATCACCGCTTAACCAACATGTCAGGGGCAGCGTGGTTGGGCTGCAACGCTCCTGACGTGCCTAATCGCCACACCAACCGGGAGACCTGCGTGAAACGGAAACTGGGGCCAACGCGCCTTCTAGCTGCATTGCTCGCACTCGGACTCATCGCTGCTGCGTGCTCGAGTTCCTCCACGACCGCGACCACGGCCACGACCCAGGCGAACGTCCCGCAAGGGGGCACGCTTGTCGTCGGTGCCGAGCAAGAGCCGGACTGCGTGGACTGGATCTCGTCCTGCGGCGGTTCCAGCTGGGGCTACTGGATGTTGGACGTCAACACCATGCCGCGGACCTTCGACGCCGTGAACGACAACGGGAACTACACCTATGTGCCGTCGGAGTTGCTCACCGGTGCGCCGGAGTTGACGACCTCGCCCCAGCAGGTAGTGACCTACAAGATCAACCCGAACGCAGTCTGGTCCGACGGTCAGCCGATCACCTCGGCCGACTTCAAGTACACGTGGAGCCAGATCACCACGGGCGCCGACATCTACGACAAGACGGGCTACAAGAACATCGAGTCCGTCGGGACCCCTGACGCCCAGACCGCGGTGGTCACCTTCGCTACCGGCAAGAGCTACGCCAATTGGAAGGGCCTCTTCGGCGGCCAGTACGGCCTGTATCCCTCGCACATTCTCGAGGGCAAGGACCGAGACGCCCTGACCAAGGACGGCTACACGTGGTCCGGCGGTCCGTTCATGCTCAAGGCATGGACCAAGACCGACAACATGACGCTGGTTCCGAACCCGAAGTGGTACGGCAAGTCGAAGGCTCACCTCGACCAGGTGATCTTCAAATTCACGGCCGACACCGCGGCGGAGTTCAAGGCCTTCACCGCCCAAGAAGTCAAGATGATCTACCCGCAGCCGCAGCCGGACGCGGTCAGTCAGATCGCTGCTGGCCTGCCCCAGGCAAACTCGGTCTACACCGACAACACCGGCAACTTCGAGGCGCTGTGGATGAACAACGCCGCCGCCCCGCTGGACGACATCAAGGTGCGCCAGGCCGTGGCCTACTCCCTCGACCGCGACGCCCTCGTCAACCAGCTGTTCGGCAAGCTCGGGGTCAGCAAGGCGCTGCAGGTCATCAACGCGCCGATCGTGAGCCAGTACTCCGACACCCAGGCTTTTGCCGGCTACACCAAGGATCTCTCGAAGGTTGACGAGCTCCTCACCGGTGACGGCTACGCCAAGGGTTCGGACGGCATCTACGCCAAGGGCGGGAAGGCGCTGGCCATCACCATCAAGTCCACGGCCAGCAACAAGCGCCGTGAGCTGACCGAGCAGGTGCTGCAGAAGCAACTTGCTGACGCCGGCATCACCCTGACCATCGCCAACACCAAGGCCGGCGATCTGTTCGGCAAAGTGCTGCCCGCCGGTGACTTCCAGATGGCTCTCTACGCCCAGGTGCTGACGAGCATCGACCCGGGGCGCTGCAGCCTCTTCTGTACCGAGAACATCTCGAGCGCGGCGAACAACAACAGCGGCCAGAACTGGACCCGCACCAGCGTGTCTAGCCTTGACCCGCTGCTGACCACCGTGGACCAGAACCTGGACGAGCAGGCTCGGATCGACGCCAACAAGCAGGCCGATCCGATCACCGCCGACCAGCTCATCAGCCTGCCCCTCGACCCGCTGCCGAACATCCTGCTGTGGGACAAGACGGTGGTGGGCGCGGTCTCCGACAACGCCATCCTCGGTCCGTGGTGGAACCTCGCCGACATCGGGATCCAGAGCTAGGTCCTTACGCAGTGCAACGTGTATGAGTGAGGGGTCCGGTCACTTCGGTGGCCGGACTCCACGCTTCCCGGTTCCTCTACCAGCCTTGGAACGTCATGGCATCGTTCATCGTCCGGCGCCTCCTCTACTCATTGGTCGTCTTGCTGATCGCTTCATTCGCGGCCTACGCCGGCGTGCGGGCCGCCTTCGATCCGCTGGCCAAGTTCGCCGCGGTCAAGGACCAGGAGGTGAAGGAGCGCGAGAAGGTGCGGCTCGGCCTCGACCAGCCGATCTACGTGCAGTACGGCAAGTTCATCGTCAAGTTCGCCAAGGGCGACTGGGGTACCAGCGACTCCACTCGTGAGTCGGTGGCGACCATGATCCAGCGCGCGATGGGCAAGACGCTGCAACTCATCATCCCGGGCATCATCATCTCGTTGGTGCTGGCCATATCGCTCGGGGTGTATTCGGCGGTCAAGCAGTACTCGGTAGGTGACTACCTGTTCACCACCGCGTCCTTCGTGGGCATCGCCATGCCTCCGTTCTGGTTCGGCCTGCTCGCCATCGAGTTCCTGGCTATCCGCTCGAAGACTCTGCTGGGTCTTAAGCAGAACCCCTTCTATTTCGTGGGCCTCCATTCGGGCAACGGCAACGGCATCAACGCCGACTACGCCCGTCATCTGGTCCTGCCCGTGCTGACCCTGACCGTGCAGCTCATCGCCGGATGGAGCCGCTTTCAGCGGGCCGCCATGCTGGACGTGCTGTCGGCCGACTATGTGCGCACCGCCAAGGCCAAGGGCGTGCCCCGCCGACGGGTGATCATGCATCACGCCTTCCGCAACGCCCTCATCCCCCTGGTCACGGTCGTCGCCCTCGACGCCGGCGCCTTGTTCGGGGGGCTCATCATCACCGAGCAGATCTTCTCGATCTCCGGCATGGGTCGGTTGTTCGTGGGCTCGCTGCAGAACGGGGATGCTCCGGTGCTGGCGGCGTGGACGATTGTGGCCGCCTCGTTCGTCATCATCTTCAACCTCTTCGCCGACGTGGCCTATGGCGTCCTCGATCCGCGGGTGCGCCTGTCATGACCTTCGAGCCCGGGATCTCCCCGTCGTCGGTGCCTGGCGATAAGCCCCGCCTTGAGCGGGAGCGCCTTGCCGACATGGAGCCGGGGGACATGGCCTACCAACTCGAGGCGGGGTTGGGTCAGGAGAACCTCGTCGGGATGCCCGAGGAGGGCGAGGCACAACTCGTCCCCGGTGTGGAGCCGGTGGCGCGGAGCCAGTGGCAGCTGTTCCGGCGGCGTTTCGTGCGCCATCGCATGGCCATGATCTCGTTGGTGGTCCTGATCATCTTGTGTGTGATGTGCTTCGGGGCCAGCTACATCGCGCCCTATCCCAAGAACAACCAGGACCTGCTCTCCGGGAGTCTGCAACCATCCGGCCAACACTGGTTCGGCACGGACATTATCGGCCGCGACGAGTTCACCGAGGTGCTCTACGCCGGGCAGGTCTCGCTGGCCATCGGCTTGGCCGTCGCCACCATCGCCACGGTGGTGGGAGCGATCTTCGGCTCGCTGGCCGGGTTCTACCGAGGCTGGACCGACCAGCTCGTCATGCGGGTCACCGATCTGTTCCTCGTGGTACCTCAGCTGGTGATCCTGGCCATCGCCATCCGGGCCATCGGGCAGACCACCTCGACCATCGCGCTCATCCTGGCGGCCTTGTTCTGGATGTACATCGCCCGCGTCGTACGTGGGCAGGTGCTCTCCATCCGGGAGAAGGAATTCGTGGAGGCGGCCCGGGCCTGCGGCGCCTCGCCATTCCGCATCATCACCCGCCACATCATGCCCAACATCATCGGGCCGATCATGGTAAACGCCACCCTGGCCGTGGCCGGGGCCATCATCGCCGAGTCGACGCTGTCGTTCCTGGGTCTCGGCGTGGCGCCCCCGGCCACGTCCTGGGGCAACATGCTCAGCGACGCCGAAGGCGTGGTCGGCACCCCTCAGGCGTACCTGCTGTACTTCCCGGGCCTTATGATCTTCCTCACCGTGATGGCCGTGAACTTCCTGGGTGACGGCCTGCGCGACGCGTTTGATCCCCAGAGCCACGATTGAGCGACATGAGCGATCCGCAACCGGCCGGTGCCTACGTCGAGGTCGATCCGACGACGGGGCCGGTGGGCAAGGCCGAACGGCGGCCGAAGACCGCGGCGGGCTTCGACGCCGGCGACGATCCCAACGCCCCCGTCCTGGAGGTCCGCGACCTCTCCGTCGAGTTCAAGACCGAGGACGGCCAGGTCCTGGCGGTGCAGAACGTGAGCTACACCCTGCATGAGCGGGAGACCCTCGGCATCGTGGGAGAGTCGGGCTCGGGCAAGACGGTGACTTCGATGGCCGTGCTTGGTCTGTTGCCCAAGAAGGCGCAAGTGACCGGGGAGGTCCTGTTCCGGGGGCGCAACCTGCTGACCATGAGCGAGAAGGAGCGCCAGACGATTCGCGGCCGGCGTATCGCCATGGTCTTCCAGGACGCGCTGGCCTCGCTCAACCCGGTGTTCAAGGTCGGGGATCAGATCGCCGAGGCCATCAACGTCCATGCCGAGGACAAGATCTCGACTGACGACGAGCGCGTGATCGAGTTGCTCAACCTGGTCGGCATCCCCAACCCCAAGGACCGGGCCAACCAGTACCCCCACGAGTTCTCCGGCGGCATGCGCCAGCG
>DHIQ01000178.1:1452-1651 GCA_002403895.1 Candidatus Neomicrothrix sp. UBA4742 | reverse complement strand
AGTTCTCCGGCGGCATGCGCCAGCGGGCCATGATTGCCATGTCGATCGCCAACGACCCTGACGTGATCATCGCCGACGAGCCGACCACGGCCCTCGACGTGACCATCCAGGCCCAGGTGCTCGAGGTGTTCGAGCGCATCCAGGACCGCACCAAGTCCGCCATCCTGCTCATCACCCACGATCTCGGCGTCGTGGCCGG
>DHIQ01000178.1:0-1181 GCA_002403895.1 Candidatus Neomicrothrix sp. UBA4742 | reverse complement strand
ATCCTGCTCATCACCCACGATCTCGGCGTCGTGGCCGGAGTGACCGACCGGATCCTGGTCATGTACGCCGGGCGCCAGGTGGAGACCGGGACGGTGGACGATGTCTTCTACCAGCCCAGTCACCCCTACGCTCAGGGTCTGCTGGCCTCGCTGCCCCGGCTCGATCAGCGACGCGACGGTGAGCGCCTCTACCGCATCAAGGGCCAGCCGCCCTCGATGATCTTCCTGCCTCCGGGATGCGCATTCAATCCCCGGTGCCCCACGGCCGAGGTGGGCCTGTGCGACGTGACCCGCCCTCAGCTGATCGAGGTGTCACCGGACCATCACTCGGCCTGCCATTTCGCCGCTGAGATCTACGACGGCAGCCGGGTGGTGATCTCATGAGCGACCAGGCACCGTCGCCCATCGACTCGCCGCCCCCGCCTCCGGCCACCGGAGAGGCCCCGTTCGCTGCGATGGAGCCCTACGCCCTTGCCGGTGCTGATCCCATTCTCGAGGTGCGTGACCTGGTCAAGGTCTTCCCCGTCCGTTCCGGACTGTTGCAGCGCGTGGTCGGCGGCGTCCAAGCCGTGACCGGGATCAGCTTCTCGGTGGGACGAGGCCAGACCGTCGGGGTGGTGGGGGAATCCGGCTGCGGGAAGTCGACGATGGGTCGGCTCGTGCTGCGCCTCATCCCGGCTACGTCGGGGTCGGTGTCGTTCGAGGGGAACGACGTGTTGGAGATGGGGGGAAAGGATCTCAAGGCGTTCCGTCGTCGGGCCCAGATCGTGTTCCAGGACCCGTACGCGTCGCTCAACCCCCGACTGACGGTGCGAGGCATCATCGGTGAGCCGCTGACCATTGCCCGGTGGTCCAAGAAGGACATCGCCGCCCGGGTGAAGGAGCTGATGGAGCTGGTCGGGCTCAACCCGGAGCACGGCAATCGCTTCCCTCACGAGTTCTCCGGCGGCCAGCGCCAGCGCATCGGCATCGCCCGTGCGGTGTCGACCGAGCCTGAGCTGTTGGTGCTGGACGAA
The DNA here is from genome assembly GCA_002403895.1 of Candidatus Neomicrothrix sp. UBA4742. GTDB lineage: Bacteria > Actinomycetota > Acidimicrobiia > Acidimicrobiales > Acidimicrobilacustridaceae > UBA4742. The sequence continues at coordinate 165 of DHIQ01000178.1, read as the reverse complement.
CCGGTGTCGGCCCTCGACGTGTCGATCCAGGCCGGGGTGGTCAACCTGCTGGAGGACCTGCAGGACCGTCTCGGGCTGTCGTATGTGTTCATCGCCCATGACCTGTCGGTGATACGTCACATTGCCGACGTGGTGGCGGTGATGTACCTGGGCAAGATCGTCGAG
>DHIQ01000177.1:13915-15478 GCA_002403895.1 Candidatus Neomicrothrix sp. UBA4742 | reverse complement strand
GCGCGATGGCCTCGAAATGGTTCAGGTTCATCTTCCAGTTGCCGCTGATGAGCGGGCGGCGACCGGAACCGGTTGATCGGGCGTCAGGCATTGGGGGCTCCTCGCAAGGCCTCGAGTCCGGGGAGGTCGCCCAGCTCGAGCAACTCGAGCGAGGCCCCGCCCCCGGTCGAGACGTGGTCGACGTCGTTCTGCAGGCCGAAGGCGGCCAGCGCCGCCGCGGAATCTCCGCCACCCACCACGGTGAAGCCCCGGGCTTCGGCCATGGCCTCGGCCACCGTGCGGGTGCCGGCGGCGAATCGAGGATCCTCGAAGACCCCCATGGGCCCGTTCCAGAAGATGGTGCGGGCTTCAGCGATCAGGTCGAGGAACTCGGCTGCGGTGCCCGGACCGATGTCCAGGCCCATCCATCCGTCGGGGATGTTGGTCCCCATCTGGCGCACCTCGCCGCCCGCCTCGGGGTCACCGATCTTGCCGCCGGGGCTGAGGGCGGTGATGTCGTGGGGGATGGTGATGGGCGCCCCCGACTCGAGCAGCCGGCGGCAGGTCTCGATCTGGTCGGCCTCGAGCAGGCTGGCGCCCACCGGGTGGCCCTGAGCGGCGAGGAAGGTGAAACACATGCCCCCACCGATGATGAGCCGGTCTGCCACCTGCAACAGCGCCTCGATGACCCCCAGCTTGTCGCTGACCTTGGCGCCACCGAGGATGACCACGAACGGCCGCTTGGGATCGCCGCGCAGGGGCAACAAAACCTCGACCTCGCGCGCCATCAGCCGGCCGGCGGCGCTGGGCAGGTGCCGGGGCGGACCAACGATGGACGCGTGCGCGCGGTGGGAGGCGCCGAAGGCATCGTTGACGTAACAGTCCTGGCCGGCGATCAGCTCCGCCACGAAGGCCGGGTCGTTGGCCGTTTCCCCCGGGTTGAACCGCAGGTTCTCGAGCAGCTCGACGCCCGGGGCCAGCTCCGCCAGGCGAGCCCGCACCGGGGCAACCGAGAAGGCGGGGTCGGGTACCCCCTTGGGCCGACCCAGGTGGGTGCAGGCGGTGACCACCGCACCCCGCTGCTGCAGCCATTCGAGGGTGGGCAGCGCGGCGCGGATCCGCAGGTCATCGGTGATGACTCCGTCGCCGATGGGGACGTTGAAGTCGGCGCGAAGCAGCACCCGGCGACCGTCGAGGTCGCCGAGGGCCTCCAGTTGGGGAACGCTCACCGGTCGACCGGCGTCACTGGTTGGCGGCGCCGACGATGCGCACCAAGTCGACGAGGCGGTTCGAGTAGCCCCACTCGTTGTCGTACCAGCCCAGCACCTTGACCAGGTTGCCCATGGCCATGGTGAGACCCGAATCGAACGTGCACGACGCCGGGGAACCGACGATGTCGGTGGAGACGAGCGGGTCGGCACTGAAGACGAGGACGTTGGCCAGCGGGCCATTGGTGGCGGCCGCCCGGTAGGCCTCGTTGACCTGATCGACAGTCACGTCGGTCTTGAGCACGCCGACGAAGTCGGTGATGGATCCGTCGGGCACGGGCACCCTCAGGGCGGTGCCGTCGAGCTTGCCCTTCAT
>DHIQ01000177.1:0-13644 GCA_002403895.1 Candidatus Neomicrothrix sp. UBA4742 | reverse complement strand
ATGTTGATGGCGGCCGAGCGGGCCCGGCGCGGATCGCTGTGGGGCCCGTCGACGAGGTTCTGATCACCGGTGAAGGCATGCACCGTGGTCATGAGGCCCTTCTCGACCCCGAAAGCATCGTCGAGCACCTTGATCATGGGAACGAAGCAGTTGGTCGTGCAGGAGGCGTTTGACACCACCTTGTGGGCGTCGGGGTCGAAGGTGTCTTCGTTGACACCGACCACGAAGGTGGCATCGGCGCCGGTGGCCGGGGCCGAGATGATGACCCGGGGCGCACCCGCGTCGAGGTGGGCGGCAGCCTTGTCCCGGTCGGTGAAGAACCCGGTGGATTCCACCACCACGTCCACCCCGAAGTCACCCCACGGAAGCTCCTTGGGGTCGCGCTCGGCGGTGATCTTCAGCAGCTTGCCGTCGACCTCGATGCCCGCGTCGGTGGCGACGACGTCGGCGTCGAGGCGCCCCATCACCGAGTCGAACTTCAACAGCTGAGCCATGTCCTTGACGGACCCGAGATCGTTGGCGGCCACGATCTCGATGTCGGCGCCTTGGGCCCGCACCGCTCGGTAGAAGTTGCGCCCGATGCGCCCGAACCCGTTGACACCCACACGGATGGTCATGTCTGCATTGCCTCCCGGATCGCAACCACGAAAAACGAGAACTGCTGAGGGCGAACCGCCTTATCCGATCATGTCCGGCTGGCGGCTGCCAGTCCGCACCCTCAGCGGGCGATGTCTCGATGGCTGACCTTCGGTTCGAAACCCCGATCGCGCAGGCGGGCGGCGATCTCCTCGGCGATGGCCACGGAGCGGTGGTGACCCCCCGTGCAACCCAACGCGAGCGTGAGGTAGCTTTTGCCCTCGTTCACGTAGGCGGGCAGGAGCAGTTCGAGCAGCGACGTCAGCTCGTCGAGGAAGGCACCGGAGATCTCCTGGTCGAGGACATAGCGGCGCACCGGTTCGTCGAGGCCCGTGAGAGGGCGAAGCTCCTCGACCCAATGGGGGTTGGGGAGGAAGCGGCAGTCGATGACCAGGTCCGTGTCGAGAGGGAGGCCGTGCTTGTAGCCGAACGAGGTCACCGTGGTCTGCATGCCGACCTCGGGGTGCTCGTCGGCGAACAGGTCCAGCACCCGGTCGCGCAGCTGGTGCACGTTGAAGTCGGAGGTGTCGACGACGACATCCGCCTGCTCCTTCACCGGCTGGAGCAGCTCCCGTTCCGCCTCGATGGCCTCGGCCAGGCTGCGGTCACCGGCCAGCGGATGGCGGCGGCGAGTGCTCTCGTAGCGGCGGACCAACACGTCGGTGGAGGCCTCGAAGAAGACGATACGCATGCGGGTGCCCGGGTGCTCGAGTGACGCGAGGGCGGGGAGGACCTCATCGTGGTAGCGGCCGGTCCCGACGACAAGGACGACGCGAGAAATGTCGGAGCCGGGCGAGCTGGCCAGCTCGGACACCTTCGGGATCAGCGCGGGAGGCAGGTTGTCGATGACGAACCAGCCGAGATCCTCGAGGATGTCTGCCGCTTGCGATCGGCCCGCCCCGGACAATCCAGTGATCACGATGAACTCGTTCACCCGCTCAGGCTACCCAGGGTTCGCGCGGTCGCCGTGCGACCGATCTAGGCCCGGCGGGCGACCAGCACCAGCAGCCGAGGCACGGTGGCCGCCTCGGTGTACTCCTCGGCCCGGGCCAGGAACCCCGGGGGCGGCGCCGGCTCGATCATCCGCTCCAGCGTCAGGCCGGCGTCGGCCAACGCGTTCACGTACCGGCTCAGGGGGCGGTGCACGAAGCGGATGAACACCCCCTTCTCCACCTGTTCGATGGTGGATGCCTCCAGCAGGTACGGCCCGATGCGCCAGTACTGCTCGGGGGGGTCGAGGATCTGGTCGTCGATCCACCCGCTGCCGGGGGTCTGCAACAGCGGGTGGTTCAGGAAGAACACGAAGCGCCCACCGGTGGCCAGCACCCGGGCCACCTCACCAATGGCGCCGTCGACATCGTCGATGTGCTCGAACACCAGGCAGGCCACGGCGGCGTCGAACGAACCGTCAGCAAATGGCAAGGTGGCGGCGCCGGCGCGGGCATAGGCGGGGCCGCCGCCCCGGCGGGCCGCCTCCACGATCTGCGCCTCGGTGGGATCGATACCCATGACCGTTGCCCCCGCGGCGGCCAGGCGGCGGGCCAACTGCCCTTCCCCCGTCCCCACGTCGAGCACCCGGGACCGACCCGCCAGCCACTTGTCGGCCAGCGGCAGGATCTGCTCGGTGTACTCCGGGTCCACACCCTCGGTGAACTCCCGCTGCCACCAGCCCGCATGTGCTTCCCACAGATCGGGGTCGACCTCGTCAGTGGGCGGCACGCTCCCGACACTACCGATGATCGTCAGAGCCACCGCCCCAGCCCACGGGGCCGTGAATCTTGACGTAGACGGCTTCGGCCACCGCATCGGGTAGCCAGGGCAGCCCCTTGAGCTCGTCGAGGCCGGCCTGCTTGACCGCGCCGACCCCGCCCAGCTCCTTGACCAGGCGCTTCTTGCGGGTCGGACCGAGCCCGCTCACACCGTCGAGCACCGACGTCGTCATGCGCTTGCCTCGGAGCTGCCGGTGGTAGGCGATGGCGAAGCGGTGCGCCTCGTCGCGGATCCGTTGCAAGAGGAACAACGCTTCGCTCTGTCGAGGGATGCGGACCGGGTCGCTCTGGCCCGGCAGGTAGACCTCCTCGAACCGCTTGGCCAGTGAGGCGATCGGGATCTCCTCGGTGAGTCCCAGCTCGTCGAGCACCCGCTCGGCCACGCTGAGCTGGCCTTTGCCGCCGTCCACCAACAACAACTGCGGCGGGTAGGCGAAGCGCCCGCTGCGCTCGCTCACCGGTCGCCCCCGCTGCTCCAAGTAGTTGGTGAGTCGTCGGGTCAGCACCTCCTCCATGGCGGCGAAGTCGTCGTTGCCGTCCACCTCTCGGATCTTGAATCGTCGATACTCGCTCTTCTTGGGTATCCCGTCCTCCAAGACCACCATCGAGCCCACGTAGTCGCTGCCCTGGATGTGGCTCATGTCGTAGCACTCGATCCGCAGCGGAGCCTCGGGCAAGCCGAGCGCCTCCTGCAGCTCGTTGAGGGCCCGGGCCCGGCTGTTGTAGTCCGACGCCCTCCGCAATCGATGCCGGTTCAACTCCTCGGCCGCGTTGCGAGTCACGGTCTCCATGAGCGCCCGCTTGTCCCCCCGCTGCGGCACCCGGATAATGACCTTCGCTTCGCGTTGTTCTCCCAGCCACCGTTCGTACAGATCGGTGTCGGCCGACTCGACCGGCACCAGTACTTGTTTGGGCACCCCCAAGGGCGGGCGATCGTAGTAAAGCCCCTCGAGGATGGAATCGACGAGCTCGCCGGGGACGAGGTCCTCGACCTTGTCGACCACGAACCCCTTGCGACCCACCACCCGGCCGCGGCGCACGAAGAAGACCTGCACCGCCGCCTCCAGGTCGTCCTCGGCGATGCCGATCACATCCAGATCCTCGGAGTTGTCCACCACCATCTGCTGCTTGGCGATCGCTTTGCGCACCGACTCCAGCCGGTCACGCAGGCGGGCCGCCAGCTCGAACTCGAGCTCGTCGGCCGCGTCCCGCATACGACCCTCCAGCCGGGCCACGATGGCGTCGGTGTCGCCGTCGAGGAAGTCGAGCAGCTCCTGCACCAGCTCCCGGTAGGCGGCGGCGTCGATCTCCCCGACGCACGGCCCCGAGCACTTCTCGATGTGGAACAAGAGGCAGGGTCGGCCGAGCTTCTGGTGACGGGCCAGCTTGTTGTCCGAGCAGGTGCGGATGGGGAAGGTGCGCAGCAGCAGATCGAGGGTCTCGCGGATGGCGTAGGCGTGGGCATAGGGGCCGAAGTAGCGCACACCCTTGCGCTTGGAGCCCCGCATGACCATGGCCCGAGGCCATTCGTCGTCGACAGTGACCGCCAGGAAGGGATAGGTCTTGTCGTCCCGCAGGCGGATGTTGAAGCGCGGCTGATGCTGCTTGATGAGGCTGTACTCGAGCATCAGTGCTTCGACGTCGTTGCGGACCTGGATCCACTCCACCGTCTCCGCGGTGGCCACCATCTGGGCGGTGCGGGGCTGCAGGTTCCTCGGATTCTGGAAGTAGTTCGACAGTCGGGACCGAAGGCTCTTGGCCTTGCCCACGTAGATGACCCGACCCTCAGCGTCCTTGAACTGGTAACTGCCGGGGGCATCGGGAATGGTGCCTGCCGGCGGTCGTTGGATCACCTGCCCATCTTGGCGGATGGGAACCCCGATCGTGCACACCGCCGCCGGTAGGGTGCCGCCCATGGAGACCCGGGCGGCCCGCTCCCGCGGTGAGGTTGTCGCCCTTGTGGTGGTGGCACTGACCGCGGCGGCGTTCCTGGTCCTGGCGGCGGGGCGCATAACCGCTCGCTTCGGTGACTCCGACGAGGGCATCAACGCCGCGGTGTGGTCGACGAACGCCCGCGCCCTGCGCGACCTCGGACCGCTGGAATCGCATCTCGGAGGTCGCCGGCAGGACGACAGCCGCTATGCCACCCACCCCCCGACCATCGTCGTGGCGACCGCAGTGGCCCAGGCCGTCGCCGGGGATCACCCCTGGTCGGACCGGGCGCCCGCCTGGATCGCCACCGTCGTGGCCTTGGCGTTGCTCTACGGGCTGGGACGCCGGGCGGGCTTCGACCCGGCGGCCGCGGCCGGGGCGGTGGCGGCGGTGGGGCTCACCCCAATGATCCTTGTGTACGGCCCGATGCTGGACACGCCAGTGGTGTGCCTGCCCTTCGGGTTGGTCGTCGCCGGCCTGTGGTATCGGTCTTGGCGCGACGACCACCCGGTTGCCCTCGGCTGGATCGTGTTGGCCGGCATGCTGGCCGGCCTGGCCGGGTGGCAGGCCGCGGTTCTCACCGGGCTGTGCGGCCTCTCCCTGCTGGCCCGATCCGTGCAGCGCCGATCAAAGCCGGGTGGCCGAAGCTCGCTGCGCTCGGCCGTACCCTTCCTGGTCGGCGCCGGCCTCGGCGTGGGCCTGTCGCTCACCTGGTCGTGGTGGGTCTACGGCGATTTCCACACGCTGGCCACCAAGTTCGGCGGACGTTCGGGGACCTCGAGCGGGGTGGGCCTGGGCGACATGATCTCGTTCCAGGTGCCTTGGCTGTTCAACCTGTTGGGGCTCTCCATCGTCGGGCTGGTGGGGTGCGTGGTGGCCTTGCGCGACCAGCGGGTGCGTCCCCTGGCCGCCCTGGCCCTCGCTTCGGTCGGCGTCTACGCCCTGATCTTCCGCCAAGCGGCCGCGGGCCACCAGTACTGGAACTACTGGGCGGTGTTCCCTGCCGCCATCGGTTGGGGGTACCTCCTCCACCTGCTCGCCCGGGAGCTGAGCGGTCCCCGGGAGTCGGGCGAATCCCGCCGCGCCGTTGGCGCCATCGCCGTGTTGGTGACCGGCGTCTGCCTCTTCAACCTGGTGCCGCCCAACCGGGCGGCCGATTACATCGCCGATGGCCAGCGCGCCGCTGACCTGGTGGCCGACACCTCCTTCCCCGCCGACCAGTCGTCGCTCCCCTACATCGGCCAGCCCTACCGGCCCGACGCCTGGATCGCCTACAACACCGGCCGCTCTCCGGTCGCGGTGACCACCCTCGACCAGCTGCGCGCCCTCGCTGCCGACCATCCCGACGAGCTCGTGCTCGTCTTGGGCTCGTGTGACCCGGGCGACGCCTCGTTCGACTTCTGCGCGTCGGTGGTGTCGCCGGGTCTTGCCCACCTCGCCACCGCCAACAACCCGCCCCAGATGCTGTCGGCAGCCGAGATCGTCCACCGCCTCGAGCGCTCCGGCGACTGACCCGCACCGCCGATGCCGAGCCTGGCCGGCCCCGCGGTCGGGTCAGGAATCGGAAACGCGGCGAAACGCGATCGATTCGCCCTACACTCCGAACTACCGCCGGCCTGGTTTCCGGCGACATATCGGCTCCGAGACCGACATCCCCGTGGCGTGGCGACCAGGCTGTCCCCACCGGTCACATCGGAGCCTCCTCACTGGAGGTTCACCCACATCATGTTGCGGCTCCAAGCCCCGCTCCCCGAGCGGTACACCCACGCATCCACCGCCGAGCTCGAAGGGTGGATCGGCGACGCCCGCACCACTCTGGGTGATTCGGTGTTCATCCTGGGCCATCACTACCAGCGTGACGAGGTCATGCGCTGGGCCGACGCCCGCGGCGATTCGTTCCGCCTGTCGGTGCTGGCCCAGGAGCACCCGGAGGCCACCTCGATCGTCTTCTGCGGGGTGCACTTCATGGCCGAATCGGCCGACATCCTGACCGGCGACCATCAACACGTGCTGCTCCCCGACCTGAACGCCGGTTGCTCGATGGCCGACATGGCCGACATCGACCAGGTCGAAGAGGCCTGGGAAGAGTTGGGCCGGGCCACCGACCTAGACCGGCTCGTCCCCATCACCTACATGAACTCGTCGGCGGCGCTCAAGGCCTTCGTCGGCGAGCACGGTGGGGCGGTGTGCACCTCGACCAATGCTCGGGCTGTGCTCGACTGGGCGTTTCGGGCCGAGGCCGACGGTGGCGCCGGGGGGCGTCAGGTGCTGTTCTTCCCTGACCAGCACCTCGGCCGCAACACCGGCTACGCCATGGGCTTCACCGAGGCCGACATGCGGGTGTGGAACCCCCGCCTCGACCTGGGCGGGCTCACCGACGTCGAGGCCAAGGACACCACCTTCCTACTGTGGAAGGGTCATTGCTCGGTCCACCAGCGGTTCCTGCCCAGCCATGTCGAGGCCTTCCGAGCCGAGCATCCCGATGGGATCGTCATCGCCCACCCCGAGTGCAGCCATGAGCTGTGCGCAGTGGCAGACCAAGTGGGCTCCACCGACTTCATCGTACGGGCCGTCGACGCGGCCCCCGCAGGGTCCACCATCGCCATCGCCACCGAAATCCATCTGGTGCAGCGGCTCGCGGCCGAAACCCCGGACAAGACGATTGTGTCGCTTGATCCTCTGATCTGCCCGTGCTCCACCATGTTCCGCATCGATGCCGCTCATCTGGCCTGGGTGCTCGAGGAACTGGTGGCGGGGCGGACGGTGAACCGCATCACGGTGGATCCCGACACCACCGTGTGGGCCAAGGTGGCCTTGGACCGGATGCTGGCCATCACCTGAGCCGATCATTTGCCGGGTGGCACGCGCCTACGCTGTCGCCATGGACCAGCCTGATTCGACGTTCGCAGATGTCAGCATCGACACCGTCCAGGCCTATTGGAACGACCGTCCCTGCAACGTTCGTCACTCCCCCCAGCCCGTCGGCACGCGTGAGTACTTCGACGAGGTCGAGGCTCGGAAGTACTTCGTAGAGCCCCACATCCCGGCGTTCGCCGACTTCCCGTCCTGGGCGGGCAAGCGGGTGCTCGAGGTCGGTTGCGGGATCGGCACCGACACCATGAACTTCGCCCGCGCCGGCGCCCAGGTCACGGCCGTCGACCTCTCCGATGAGTCCCTGACCTTGGCCCGTCGCCGCGCCGAGGTCTTCGGCCTCGACAGCATCACCTTCGTCCAGGCCAACGCCGAGCACCTCACCGACGCCGTCAAGGTCGAGCCCTACGACCTCGTGTACTCCTTCGGCGTCATCCACCACACCCCCAACCCCAGTGCGGCCGTCGACCAGATACGCCGCTACCTCACGCCGTCCAGCGAGCTGCGGCTCATGGTCTACAGCCGGGTGAGCTACAAGCTCTTCGCGGTGATGCGGGAGGAGGGCGTCTGGGACCTCGGCCGCCTGGACGAGCTCATCGCCCGCAACTCCGAGGCGCAGACGGGCTGCCCGGTGACCTACTCGTACACACCCGACGGGGTGCGGAGGCTGCTCGACGGCTTCGACGTGTTCGACGTCAGCAAGGCCCACATCTTCACGTGGGACGTCGAGGCCTACAAGAACTACAAGTACCAGAAGGACGCGGCCTGGGCCGGCGTGAGCGACGCCGAACTGGCCGAACTCGAAAAAGAGCTCGGCTGGCACACGATGGCCCGCGCCCGACTCGCCTAGCTCCGGGACCCCTCAGATGCCGACGAGACTCGGATCGCGGCGACCAGCGAGCAATTGGTCGTGGATCCACGAGTACGTGCGCTCGAGCCCGATCTCCAGGGAGATGTCCGGGGCCCAACCGAGAGCCTCCCGGATCTCGGCATTGTCGCTGTTGCGGCCCCGGACCCCCTTGGGAGCATCGAGGTTGTACACCCGCTTCAGCCTGATCCCGGCGAGCTCCTCGGCGATGTCCACCAGCTGATTGATCGTCACCAGCTGGTCGCTCCCCACGTTCAGCGGATCGGAGTGATCGCTCTCCATCAGGCGGAGCGTGCCTTCCAGGCAGTCGTCGATGTACATGAAGCTCCGAGTCTGCTCGCCGTCGCCCCAGATCTCGAGCTCGTGGTTGCCGGTGAGCTTGGCCTGGACGACCTTGCGACAGATGGCCGCCGGCGCCTTCTCGCGGCCGCCATCCCACGTGCCGTTGGGCCCGTACACGTTGTGGTACCGAGCCACGCGCGTGGCCAGACCGAACTCGTCGGTGAAGTGCCGGCACATGCGCTCGGTGAAGAGCTTCTCCCAGCCGTACCCGTCCTCGGGCATGGCCGGGTAGGCGTCCTGTTCCCGCAGGGCGACGACGTCCGCCTCGGTCTGCCGGTCGGCGTTGTACACACATGCCGAGGAAGAGAAGAAGAAACGCTTGACGTCGAGGTCACGGGCCGCCAGCAGCAGGTGCGAGCTGATGAGCACCGACAGCATGCAATCGGCCTTGTGGTACTCGATGAACCCCATGCCCCCCATGTCCGCAGCCAGGTCGAAGACGTACGAGGCCCCCTCGGTCACCTTGTAGCAGGCATCCGCGGGGCGGAGGTCGGCCTGGACGTACTCGACGTCCGGTGGGCGCTGGTGCCACTGGCCGATGGGCTTGGCGTCCACCGCCCGGATCCGGCGGTAGCCCTGGTTGAGCAGGCTGGTCACCAACGCGCCACCGATGAAGCCACCCGCCCCGGCCACCACGATCAGATCATCCTCGTGCATCACCATCAGCGCCGATCCTCCCCAAGTTGGTACAAGTGTTCTTCGTACCTTTCGGCTCTGGGCCCGCGTTCCTGAAGGCCTCGGCCGCCCCCGATGTTAGATCTGGGCTCCCGTTCCGATGTGCCAGACCTCCAGGGCCTCGGTGGTGGCCTCGGGCAGGATGCGCCAGCAGTCCACGACCAGGGGCTTGCGGCCGGTGTCGAAGGCAGCGCCGGTCAGCTCGGCGAACTCGGGCCACGGCGTGGCGATCACCACCGCGTCCGCGCCGACCAGGCAGGCGCTCGCCGCGTCGTGGTAGGTGACGGACGAGCCGAGTACGGACCGGGCCGATTCGAGTGCTGCCGGGTCATGGACGTCGACGGCGAGTCCGGCCTCGACCAACGCGGCGGCCAGGCCCATCCCGAACGCTTCTTCCACCACGGGCGTGTCGGGCTTATAGGAGAGGCCCAGGATGGCCACGCGGCCGCCCGCCGGCACCCGGCCCACCAGCCGGGTGGCCAACCGATCGACCTGGCGGCGGTTGATGGCGTCGGTCGCCTCGGCGATGTCGGCGGTGACCCCCAGGGACCGGGCCAAACGGGACAGGGCGACGTTGTCGCGAGGGAAGCACGGGCCACCGTACGGCGTCGCCCCCTTGAGGTACTTGCTGCCGATGCGGCTGTCGAGCCCTATGGCGGCGGTGACCGCATCGACGTCGGCATCAGGAAGCTGCTCGCACATCTCGGCCAACATGTTGGCGTAGGAGATCTTGGTCGTGACGAAGGTGTTCACCGAGATCTTGGCCAACTCCGCGTTCACCAGATTCATCCGCTGAACCGGTGGCTCGGTGAGCACCACCGAGGACATCAGGTCGCCGAGCTTCTGACCGGATTCCGGGTCGCTCTCCCCCACCAGAATGAGATCGGGGTGGAGCAGATCACGCACCACCGACCCGAGGGCGATGAACTCCGGGCTGTAGCAGACTCCGAAATCCTTGTCGACCTTCTTGCCCGACTCGCGCTCGAGCACCGGGATCATCCCGTACTCGGTCGATCCCGGCAGGACGGTGCTCGTGAGGACGACCAGGTGATAGCCCTTCTTGGCTTTAAGCCCGCGCCCGATGGACTTCGCCGCCTCGATCACGTAGTCGATCGAGAAGCCGCCCTCGGCGGTGCTGGGGGTCGGGACCACGATCAGGGTCACGTCCGAGTCGACCACGGCCTGGGCGACGTCCTGTGTGGCGCTAAGCCGGTCTTTGGCGCCGTCCATCATCTCGCTGAGCTGGGGCTCGGTCACCGGGGCCTTGCCCTGGTTGACGAGCTCCACCGTCTTCGCCGAGACGTCGGCGCCGATCACGGAGAAGCCCTTGTGCGCGAAAGACGCGGCGATGCAGGCGCCGAGCTTGCCGAGGCCGATGACGGAGATGGTCGGCTTGGCCGGCATCAGGCGCGTCCCCGGATCTTGTCCCGGGCTCCGGCCTTGGCCGGTTCGGGCTCGGCGCCCTTGTCCTCGCCGCGGTCGGTCAGCATGCGCTCGAAGGAAGAGCGCACCTTGTTGACGTCCTTGGTCGAGAAGTACCAGTCGATGGTCTTGTGCAGTCCTTCGACGAACGTGAGCTTCGGGCTCCATCCAATGAGATCCTTGGCCAGCTTGTTGCTCGCGACCCTGTTCAGCGGGCCGGTGGGCATGTGGGTCAGGAACTTGATGTCGGCTTGCCTGCCGGTATAGCGAAGCACTTCGTGGACCGCATCGATGACCCGGGTGCGCTCCATCGTGCCGAGGTTGATCGGGGTGCCATCCACAACGCCGCTCTCCGCGGCCACGATCATGCCCTCGGCGATGTCGCCGACGTACGTCCAGTTGCGGACCTGGTTGCCGTCGCCCCAGACCTCGAACGGGTTCTGGCCCATGAAGGCGCGGGCGATCATGGCGATCACGGCGTGGTTCTCGACGCCGCGCTCGCCGTACACGGTGAAGAAGCGGAGGGACACGGACTTGAAGCCTCGCTGGCGGTACTGGGCTTGAAGGGTCAGCTCGCACATAAGCTTGGCCCAGCCGTACAGGTGGTCCGAGTCGTAGGGCGGCCCGACCATGTCCTCCGTCAGGTACAGCTCCTTCGAGAGGTCCTGCTGGATGTAGTTGGGATATACGCAACCGGACGAGGCGAACACGAACTTGTCGACCCCCTGGTCCATCGAGGCCTTGACCAGCAGGCCATCCATCACGAGGTTGCGACCGCACTCGGCGTCGTGCATCTCGACGTAGCCGCGTCCGCCGTGGATCGCCGCCAGGTGGAAGACGACGTCGATGCCGCGAGTTGCAGCCTCGGCGGCGCCGGGGGTCAGCAGGTCGACCTGCTCGACCTCGACCACGCCGCTGTCGATGTGGCCGCGGATGTTGTCGAGCGTTCCGCTCGAAAGGTCGTCGGTGACGCGAATCTTGTTCGCGCCACGCTCGACCAGCTTGTCGATGACGTGCGACCCGATGAACGAAGCCCCGCCCGTCACCAGGACGCTTCGGTTCTTCCAGTCGCGGATGCGATCGCTGTCGCGGGGCTGGTTCGGTTGCAATCTATTCAAGCTCTCCCAGCGGACACCGTGTCCGCGTTGATTCTTATCACAGCCAACGCGAGCGCAGCCACGCAGGCCAGCTCGCGCATGTCTCCATACCACATCGATTCGACGGCCCGCTCCAGCGCGACCAGGTGCACGGTGGTCGCGGCCAGGTCCACGTGGACCGGGTCGCCGACCCGCCTGGCGCCCCGGGCCAGGAACACATGCTCGGTCCCGCACCCGCGGTTGCCGTCGACTACGTAACGGCCCAGGTCCGACCACTCCGAGGCCTCGTACCCGGCCTCCTCGCGCAGCTCGCGACGGGCTGCCGCGACCGGGCTCTCGCCCTCGTCGATGAAGCCGGATGGAAGGCCCTGCGTCACCGAACGCGACCCATGCCGGTAGTGCTCCACGGTCACGAGCTTGCCTTCGTCGGTGAGCGCGGCCACGACCACGAAGTCACGGAGGCGGATGGTGTAGAAGTCGTCGACGCGGCGTCCGTCCGGCAGCTTGATGTGCTCTTCAAGCACCTCTAACCACGGTTCCCGGCGCAGCAGGCTCGTGGTTGACTCGACTGTCCATTCGCTACCGCTCAAAATGGAGCCCAGATCGCCTCACAGTCGGCCAATGATACGTTGGGCGCGCTGGGCGGAGCAACGCTGGGCTGCCCCCCTGATACCGTATGGCTCGTCATTTGAACGCGATCTCACGGGTCGGCGTGGTCGGCCTCGGCACCATCGGAACTCAGGAGCTCGCCCTCTGGCAGCGGTCAGGCCACCAGACCGTGGGCTACGACGTTTCCGAGTCGCGCGTGCGGGCACTGAGCACGGCGGCGAACGCGAAACCGGGCTCGCGCCTCACCACTCGGGCCGCCGACCTGAACGACGCCAACGTCCTCATCCTCTGCCTGCCCAACCTGGCGCCGACCGGCGAGAACAGCATGGCCGCGTTCGACCGTTTCGTGACCGATGCGCAATCGTTCGAGGCCAAGGACCGGTTGATCGTCGTCGCAAGCACGGTGCCCATCGGCTTCACCCGCGAGCTGGCCGCCCGCTTCGGCGTGCACGGGCGCCTGGTCGCGCACGCCCCCGAGCGATTCGATCCCGGTCGCGGCACCGAGCTGGGCGAGATCCCACGCGTGGTCGGGGCGACGAGCGCCGAGGCCTTGAGGCTGACGATCGACCTGTATAAGGAAGCAGGCGTCACCACGCATCCCGTGGACCCGGTCGAGGTGGCGGAGGCATCGAAGCTGCTGGAGAACTCCTTCCGGCTGGTCAACATCGCATTCATCAACGAGTTCGCCGAGCTCTGCCGGCGGCTGGGCATCACAGCCGCGGACGTGATCGACGCCGCCGCCACGAAGCCCTTCGCCTTCATGGCCCATCAGCCCGGCGTCGGCGCGGGCGGCACCTGCATCCCCACCATGCCGCGCTACCTCCTGGACGCGGCGAGGCGCAGCGGCCTCGAGATGCCGATCCTGCAGGACGCCGTCACCGGCAACGAGCAGGTCATCGAGCGTGTGGCCGAGCACCTTCGGGAGCTGCTGGCCGCCGGCGGCATCGCGCGCGGCCGGGTGCTCGTGGTCGGCGCGTCCTACAAGCCCAACTATCCGGACGCGCGTGCCTCGGCCGCCCTCGCCTTCGCGCGCGGGCTCGCGGCTCACCATTCGGTGGTCGTCTACGACCCCATCGTGGACACGACCAACTTTCCCAAGGAGGTCGAGCTCGTGCGCGGGATCCCCGACACCCGCTTCGATGCCGTGGTCATTGCGCTCAAGCACCGCGACACCGACCTCGCCGCACTCCGCCGGCTGAGCCCGATTCTCATCGACCTGGTGCGCGGCGCTGTTGAGGTGACCGAGTCGCTGTCGACACGAAAGTAGAAGAGGACGTCCGCGCCATGCGGATCTGGATCGTCAACCACTACGCGGATCCTCCGGACGGCTTGGCCACCCGAAGCTTCGACATCGGGCGGCGGTGGGTGGAAAAGGGTGACCCGACCACCATCTTCGCCTGCAGCTTCAGCCACTACCACATGC
>DHIQ01000173.1:23653-28848 GCA_002403895.1 Candidatus Neomicrothrix sp. UBA4742 | reverse complement strand
GGCCAGTGCTTGTAGACGTCGCCGGCCTCGAAGTCCTCGAAGTAGCGGCCGAAGGGGCGGTCATGGACGGTCACGGAACACCTCAAGAGACGGACTCAGCGCGTCTGGTCGCCTACGATGGTGGGCGCCGATGCGGCGGGAATTGGTGGACGATGCAGCCTAGGCAGGGTTGCGACGGTGGAGCCACCAGGGAGACGGGCACGGACATGGTCATGGGACCGATGAAAGTTGAGGCGATGGGGCGAGGTGACAGCACCTACCTAGAGTCGCGCGAGCGCCAACTCGGCCTGTGGAAGATGACGCTCAAGGCCCGTTACGCCGCCCTCGCCGCCTACGCCGCCCTGTGCGCGTTCCCCGTCGCCGGGCCCCAGCACTGGTGGATCGCGGGTGCTCTGGTGAGCATCGCCCTCCCTTACAACGCCATCAACGACTGGATCATGCGTCGCCACGGCCGGCTGAGCCCCACCCTGGCGTTCAGCGACCAGGTCCTGGCGCTGGCCTTCCTCGCCTTCCTCCCCGATCTGATCCAGCCCATCCTCATGGTGATGCTGGCCATCAACGTCACGTCGTCGGTCGCCTTCGGCCGCAAGGTGGCGGCCCAGGCGGCGGCGGTGGGCGCCTTGGGGGTATGCGGCATCACGGTGATCACGAAGCCCTACCAAGGGTTTGCCTCGCTGATCGTGTACCTCGTGGCCTCGGCCTTCCTCATCGCCGTGGTGGGCAGCATCGCCGAGATCGAGCGCGACGTGCGCGGTCGCTACGTCGAGCTCATGGGGGGCATCGACGCCGTGGTGTGGGAACAGCTCACCCACGGTCCGACGACGCTCTACGTCAATCGTCAGGCCGAGGAGCTGCTCGGCTATCCGGCGTGCGCCTGGCGCGAGCCCGGGTTCTGGGCCGCGCATGTGCACCCCGCCGACGTCGACTGGGTGCGCGAGCGCTATCGCCAGGCGGTGAAGGCGGGCCTCAACACGGAGGCGGAGTACCGCTTCACCGCCGCCGACGGCCGTGTGGTGCACCTGCACGACCGCATGCGGGTCGAGACCGACACTCTGGGTAACCCCGTGCATGTGCGGGGCGTGATGGTCGACGTCACCGACCGCAAGCTGGCCCAGCAGCAGATGGAGCAGTACCTGAACCTGGTGGACCGGCTGCAGCTGGCGCTGTTCGTGTTCGATCTGGCCGACCTGGCCGACGACACCAGCCTCACGTTCCTGGCCGCCAACCCCGAGGGGCTGGAGGTGCTCGGAAAGAGCGGCGGCGAGGTCATGGGTCGGCGCTTCAACGACGTTGTCGAACTGGTCAAGGTGCCCGACCGGGAGGTGATCCAGCAGGCCCTCGCCGCCGTGGCCCGCTCGGGCGCGGGCTTCGAGTTCGATGATCTGCGCCTCAACCCCGACGACCCCACCATGCCCATTTTCTCGGCCAACGTCTTCCCTCTGCCCGGGGGGGCCGTGGGGGTGTCGCTCCAGGACGTGACCGACCGGGTGGTGGCCGCCGAGGTCCTGCGCCGCCAGGCACTCCACGACGGGCTCACGGGACTCCCCAACCGCACCATGCTGACCGACCGCCTGCGCCACGCCCTGCAGCAGTCTTCCCGCACGTTCGCTCCGGTGGCGCTGTTGATGATGGACCTCGACCAGTTCAAAGAGGTCAACGACGCGCTGGGCCACGACCACGGGGACCGGCTGCTGATCGAGATGAGTCGTCGACTCCAACGTGAGCTCCCGCAGGCCGACACGGTGGCCCGGTTGGGGGGCGATGAGTTCGCCGTGCTGCTCACCAAGGAGGGAAACCTCGAGGGTGCCCGTCATGCCGCCGACCAGATCACTGCCTCGCTCGAGCAACCCTTCCACCTGGGCGGCATCTCCCTGCAGGTGAACGCCAGCATCGGTATCGCCGTGTACCCCGAGCACGCCGTCGACGCCGAGACCCTGGCCCGTCGCGCCGATGTGGCCATGTACACGGCCAAGCGCACCGGGGGCGGGGCGGCGGTGTACTCCCCCGAGCACGATCAGTCCAGCGTGCGCCGGCTGGCGCTGCTGGGCGAGCTGCGCCGGGCCATCGCCGAGAACGAACTGACCCTGCACTACCAACCGGTCATCGAACTCGCCACCGGCGTCGTCCACGCCGTCGAGGCCCTCGTTCGTTGGGAGCACCCCACCCACGGGCTCATGCCGCCCGCCGAGTTCATCGAGCTGGCCGAAGTGTCCGGCTTGATCCAGCCGCTGACCCGATGGGTCCTTGAGCACGCGGTGGACCAGATCGTGGCGTGGCGCGAACTCGACATCCGTCTCCGGGTGGCCGTCAACCTCTCGGTTCGCAACCTCTATGACATCGAGCTGGCGCCCTGGCTGAACACGCTGCTGCTCGACCGTGGCGTCGACGCCGGTCTGCTCACCCTCGAGATCACCGAGAGCGAGCTCATGGACGACCCGCTTTATGCCATGGAGGTCCTGGGCAAGCTCAAGGCGCTCGGCGTGGCCACCAGCATCGACGACTTCGGCACCGGTTACTCATCGCTGGCCTACCTCAAGAATCTGCCCATCGACGAGCTCAAGATCGACCGCTCGTTCGTGGGATCGATGGTGGACGACGACAGCGATCTCACCATCGTGCGCTCCACCATCGATCTCAGCCACAACCTGGGCCTCGATGTGGTAGCCGAGGGCGTGGAGAACGCCGAGACCCTGGACCGACTCGCTGATCTGGGCTGCGACCGAGCTCAGGGCTACCACCTGTCACGTCCGTTGACGCCTTCGGCATTGATCACCTGGCTGGCCGATCCGGCCAACCGTCAGGACGTGGTGGAGCGACGACCGGAAGCGTCGGGCCGTACGTGGCGAGCCATCTGAATCCGCCACCCGCGACCCGCTCCCAGGCGAGAGCGCTCAGGCGCTAATCGAGTACTCGGCGGTCCAGGCGTCAGTCGGCGTGGTGCCGACGGCGAGGAGCGCGCAGCGCAGGCAGTACGGGGACTTCGAGCGCCCGTAGGCGTAGACCAGGCACGGTTCGCAGAACTCGGCGCGGCAGGTCCGGCAAGTGCCGTTGGCCTGAACCTGATCATGGGTTCGACAGCAATCCACGGTGCGGTACCTTCCTTCGCTCCCCCCAACCGTGACAGGCAAACACCCGACGCGAAATGGGGCGTTCGGCCCTTTCCGCTCGAATGGGAGCGCGACGCTACCCATCGGTACCCTCTGAACATGACTGCTGACCTCACCTCGGCCAGGGCCGTGATCGACCTCGCCCATGAGGTCGTCGGCACCGCAACCCGCGTGCTCGCCGGCGGCTCCATCGACGCCAGCCAGGTGCTGGCCTACGACTTGGCCCACGCCGCCGCCGCGGTGGAAACCGGTCGGGCCATGCTCCATTACGGTGAGAAGGGCGATACCGAAGCAGACATGGCGTGCGCGTTCGTGGCCGACGCGATCGCCGATCTGGCAG
The DNA here is from genome assembly GCA_002403895.1 of Candidatus Neomicrothrix sp. UBA4742. Lineage (GTDB taxonomy): Bacteria > Actinomycetota > Acidimicrobiia > Acidimicrobiales > Acidimicrobilacustridaceae > UBA4742. Next base: position 25,401 of record DHIQ01000173.1, on the reverse strand, counting down.
CCAAGCTCTACGGCCGCGAGGCCGAGTGGGGTGTGGAGCCCAGCGCGCTGGACGAGGCGCGGGGGTTCGTGACCACCTACCGCGACCCGGTCTTCCTGGCCGGACTGGCGTTCATCGAGGGCCCACGGCACCTGGACGATGACTTCGAGCTGGTCCAGGACACATTCCGCCGTTTCGCCGACGACAAGATCCGTCCCGCGGCCGAGCACATCCACCGCTTCAATGAGGACATCCCCGAAGAGATCATCAGCGGCCTGGCCGAGATGGGTGGGTTCGGCCTCTCGGTTCCCGCTGAGTACGGGGGCTACAGCGAGGGCGGCGAGAGCGAATACATCGGCATGGTGGTGGCCACCGAGGAGCTTTCCCGCGGGTCGCTGGGGGTGGGCGGCTCCCTCATCACCCGACCAGAGATCCTCACCCGAGCCCTGTTGGCCGGGGGCACCGAGGAGCAGAAGCAGTCGTGGCTGCCCCGCCTGGCCAGCGCCGAGGTGATGGCCGCGGTGGCCGTGACGGAGCCCGACTTCGGCTCGGATGTGGCCGGCATCAAGGTCAGGGCGGTGGAGACCGACGGCGGCTGGTTGATCAACGGCGTAAAGACCTGGTGCACCTTCGGGGCGCGGGCGAACGTCTTGATGCTACTGGCCCGGACGGATCCCGATCGTTCGAAGATCCACCGCGGCTTGTCCATGTTCGTGGTGCCCAAGCCGGTCGGTCATGGGCACGGCTTCGAGTTCCTGCAGGAGGCCGGGGACGGCGCGCCGGGCGGGGGAAAGATGGAAGGGCGCCCGATCGACACCATCGGCTACCGGGGCATGCACTCCTATGAGATCGCCTTCGACAACTGGTTCGTGGCCGCTGACAACCAGGTGGGCCTAGATGACGGCCTGGGCAAGGGCTTCTACTACCAGATGGCCGGCTTCGAGAACGGCCGGCTGCAGACCGCCGCCCGCGCCGTGGGCGTCATGCAGGCCGCCTACGAGGAGGCCCGCCAGTACGCCCAGGACCGAGTCGTGTTCGGCCAGCCCATCTCCGACTACCAGCTGACCCGGGCCAAGCTCGGACGCATGGCCGTGGTCATCCAGGCCGCCCGTCAGTTCGCCTACGAGGTGGCCCGGATGATGGGTCGGGGCGAGGGTTTGTTAGAGGCCTCCATGGTCAAGGCCTACGTGTGCAAGGCGGCCGAGTGGGTGACTCGCGAGGCGATGCAGATCCACGGCGGGTTCGGCTACGCCGAGGAGTACCCGGTGAGCCGCTACTTCGTGGACGCCCGGGTCCTGTCGATCTTCGAGGGGGCGGATGAGACCCTGTGCCTCAAGGTCATCGCCCGCCGCATGGTCGACAACATCAAGTAACCCGATGGACCGTGGAACGCTGTTCGGGTGACCAAGGAATCCGGGCGCGACCGACTCGTCGAGGCCGAGTGAAGCGCGGGATCAGGCGGCCGGCGCGAGATCGGCGGGCAACAGCTGTTCGTTCAGCAGGCGAGCGAACCGCTCGGGATCACCGCCGGCGAAGGTGCGGCACAACGGCAGCCCTTCCAGATAGCAGGAGATGTAGGCCCGCCAGGTCTCGTCGGTCAGGAACTCGAGCATCTTCTCGGCCCGGTTCCGGTTGACCAACCCCCACCGTTGCGCGTAGGCCAGCGCATCCTCCGACGACGCCCCTTCGTCGTGCAACAAGAAGGCGACGTTGCCTCGGACGTTGTTGAGCGCCTCGCCGGCCACCGCCACCGCCGCCACCACCTCGGC